>JAJXYR010000084.1 GCA_021780475.1 Pseudomonadota bacterium | reverse complement strand
CTCACCGGCCCGCGCGCGCCCGCGATCCCCCAAGGAAGCGGCGCGCGGCGGCGGCTACGGCGTGCAACTCGGGGCGTTCAAGACGGGTGAGGCGGCGGCGATGAAGCATTGGCACGTGCTCGTGGCCCGCCACCACGCCGAACTCGGCGGCTTGAAGCCGCACATCAGCGCGACCAGGACGGCGGCCGGGCGCTTGTATCGACTGCAGGCCGGCGGGCTGTCCGCCGCCCGGGCGCGCAGTCTGTGCCGGACTCTGAAGCGGCAGTCGCAACCCTGCATCGTGTTGCGGATGACGGCGCATTGAAGTCGGTCACTGACAATTTTTGTCAGTGACCGACTCGCGACGGGAAGGACATCTGATTGATTTAATTGATGTTTTTGTTGGCACGCGGTTTGCAGATCCTTGGTTCGTAGAGCGCTCGCCCGCGATCGTGAATGGATCTCGTGGCGATCTCACGGTGTCAACAATGCTTCGATGGCCGCATCCGGAGGTCCGCATCGATCAGTGAATGGCGATTGAATTGACCGTTTCCCCTTGGCGCCGCGGCCACGCTTCCCCCCTTCCCCGAAGGTCGCGGCGCCAATCTTGCCGATCACCCCGATCACCGCCCGCTGCCGACCTGGTCGAGCAGGAACGCGTATTCCATCGCGACTTCGTGGTAGTGCTCGAAGCGCCCGGATTTGCCGCCGTGGCCCGCGTCCATCTCGGTGTGCAGCAACAGGACATGGTGGTCGGTCTTCAGCGCGCGCAGCTTGGCGACCCATTTGACGGGCTCATAGTATTGCACCTGGCTGTCCCACAGCCCGGTCGTCACCAGCATCGCCGGGTAGTCTTGCGCGCGCACGTTGTCGTACGGTGAATACGACAGGAGATACTCGTAGTCGGCGCGCTCCGCGGGATTGCCCCACTCGTCGTACTCATTGGTGGTCAGCGGGATGGTCTGATCGAGCATCGTCGTGACGACGTCCACGAAGGGCACTTGGGCGATGATGGCCCGGTACAGCGCGGGCGCGAAGTTCGCGACCGCCGCGACCAACAGGCCGCCGGCGCTGCCGCCCATCGCGCAAACCTTGTCCGCCGCCCCGTAGCGCGCCGCGATCAGGTGGCGCGTCACGTCGATGAAGTCGGTGAACGTATTGCGCTTGTGCCGCAGCCTGCCGGAGTCGTACCAGGCGCGGCCCATCTCCTGTCCGCCGCGGACGTGCGCGATCGCGTAGACGAAGCCGCGGTCGAGCAGGCTCAGGCGGGCCGATGAAAAGGTCGGATCGACGCACAGGCCGTAGGCACCGTACGCGTACAGCAGCAGCGGCGCGGTGCCGTCGCGCGGCGTGTCGGCGCGGTACACGATCGACACCGGAATCTTCGCGCCGTCCGCGGCGGGTGCGAACAGGAACTCCGTGCGATAGCGCGCCGCGTCGAAGTCGCCGACGACGGCCTGGCGCTTCAGCAGCACCCGCTCGCCGCTCGTGATGTCGAGGTCGTAGACGGTCGCCGGCGTCGTCAAGGAATAATAAACGTAGCGCACGATGTTCGTGTCCAAGGCCGGGTTGTCGCCCAGGTCGGTTACGAAGGCGCTCTCCTCGCCCTCGATGTAGAACGCCGGCGGCGGCGGCGCGGGCTGCGCGTCCGCCGGCGGCAGCGGCGCGATCAGGATGCGGCGCAAACCACCGGTGCGCACCGACACGGCGAGAAAGCGCGTGAACACGTCGAATTCATGGATGAACGCGTCGTCCCGATGCGCGAGCACTTCGCGCCACGCGGCGCGCGAGGATTCCGCGCCGATCTCGACGCAGAACAGGCGGAAATTGGGTGCCTGCCAGTTGCTGCGAACCACGAACCAACCGCCGCTGTGTTCGATCTGGTATTCGTGGTCCCGCTCGTGCGCCAGGAACACCTTGAACTCGAGCGCTGGGTCTGAGGCGTCCGCGTAGCGCCATTCCGAGGACACCGTGCTCTCCATGTGCAGGAAGATGAATCGGTCGGATTTCGACTTGGACACGCCGGTGTAGAAGCTCAGATCCGTCTGTTCGAACACCAGCGCATCGGTCGCGGGGTCCTCGCCGAACCGGTGCTTCTTCACGTAGCGTCCGAGCAGGGTGTCGGGGTCCTTGGCGACATACAACAAGCTGCGATTGTCGTTCGCCCAGGCGAGATCCGCCTCGACATTCTCGATCGTCGTCGACAGCGTGTCGTCTGTTTGTAAGTCTTTGAATCTCAGCCGATATTCTCGCCGCCCGACAACGTCCTCGCAGTACGCGAGCCGCGTGCCGTCCGGCGACACCTCGAACCCGCCGATCTGGTAGTACTCGTGCGCCGCCGCGAGCGCATTGGCGTCGAGGAGGATCTCCTCGGGCGCCTCCATCGACAGCCGCCGCCGCGCGAACACGGGGTGTTCGCGTCCGGCCTCGTAACGGCTGTAATACCACCAGCCCTGATGCAGGTAGGGGACGCTGCGGTCGACCTGCGGCACGCGCGCGGTCATTTCGGAGAAAAGCGCTTCCTCGAGCGGCGCCGCGGCGGCCATCATGCTGCGCCGGTAGGCGTTTTCGGCGTTCAGATGGGCGAGCACTTCGGGGTCGGCGCGCTCGTCGTCCCGCAACCAATAATAGGGGTCCGTGCGCTCGCCGTGGGGGGAGCGCACGAGGTGCGGCCGGACGGCGGCGAGCGGCGGTCTGGGGGGCGATTCGGGCATGATGTTGGTCTCCGTGCGCTCGGAGTATAGTCACATCCAAGGGGCGCGCCGTCGCTTCGGTCCTTTGGATTTCGGTGGGAAATGCGGGGGGGCGATCATGCTTAACGTCAGCCAATTGCTCGGGTACAAAGGGCGCCAGCTGTTCTCGGTCGGGCCGCAGGATTCGGTGCTGCGTGCGATCGAAGTGATGGCCACGCAGCATGTCGGGGCGCTGCTCGTCATGGAGGCGGGTGCCCTGTTGGGCGTGATTTCGGAGCGTGATTATGCCCGGAAGGTCATTCTGAAGAATCGCTCCTCGCACGACACGCCGGTCAGCGCCATCATGAGCGCGCCGGTCATCACGGTCGCGCTCGACGACACCGTCAAGCATTGCATGGAGATCGTCACGCGGGAGCGCATCCGCCACCTGCCGGTCGTCGACGACGGCCGGGTCGTCGGCATGCTGTCGATCGGCGACCTGGTCAAGGCGATGCTGCAGGAACAAAGCGAGCACATCGAACAGCTCGAGCGCTACATCGCCGGCTGAGGCGCCGGCCCCCGGCCGCCCGCATTCCACCGTAATCCGTTGCGGCGATTGACCGTGCCCGTCACCTAGGTATCATGAGTCCCATACTGAAGTACGCGTAGCGGCGTTCGCTCGTACCGGCGCGACGGATGACGCGCCTCGAACCGGTTTTTGGCTTGGACTTGGAAGGGCTCTTTGGCTCCGGCCGCAGGGCACGGAACGGTATGCGCATATGAACGACGAGACAGCCGGACGCGACCCGCGAACCCATGATTGGGGCCTGCACCGCAGGGCCTATGAACGAGATTCATGCGGATTTGGCCTGATCGCGAATCTCGACGATACGGCGACTCATTGGCTGGTTCAGTGCGCGATCAGTTCGCTGAACCGATTGACGCACCGCGGAGCCGTGGCGAGCGACGGTAAAACGGGCGACGGCTGCGGTCTGCTGTTGAAAATGCCGTCCGCGTTCCTGCGGGCCGTCGCGGCCGAATGCGGCATCGCACTCGCCGCCCGGTTCGGCGCCGGCCTCGTGTTCCTGAGTCCCGATCCGGCCCAAGCCGAGCGCGCCCGCCAGGTGCTCAGCGCCGAACTCGAGGCCGAGAAGCTCGAGGTCGCGGGCTTTCGCGCGGTGCCGACCGATCCCGCCGCCTGCGGCGCCGAGGCGCTGAAGACGCTGCCCGCCATTGCGCAGATCTTCGTGAATTATCACGGCGACATCGACGAAGCGAGCCTCAATCGCAGGCTCTACCTGGCGCGCCGTCGCGCCGAGAAGCGGCTCGAGCCGGATGATCCGGTGTTCTACCTGCCGTCCTTGTCGGCGAGCACCATCGTCTACAAGGGCATGGTGATGCCGCAGTACCTCGCCGAGTTCTACCCGGATTTGAAGGACCCGCGCCTGGAGGCCTCGGTGGCGGTGTTCCATCAGCGCTTCTCCACCAACACGCTGCCGCAATGGCGCCTCGCCCATCCATACCGCTACCTCGCCCACAACGGCGAGATCAACACGATCCAGGGCAATCGCAGCTGGGCCGTCGCGCGCGGCCCGCTGTTCCGTTCGCCGCTGCTGCCGGATTTGGGCGACATCCTGCCGGTCGTGTCCCTGTCGGGATCGGACTCGCAATCGCTCGACAACATGCTCGAACTCCTGCTGGTCGGCGGGCTCGATCCGATGCACGCGATGCGGATGCTGATCCCGCCGGCCTGGCAGTCGGTCGACATGATCGACCCGGATCTCAAGGCATTCTACGAGTACTACGCGACGCACATGGAGCCCTGGGACGGCCCGGCCGGCATCGTCCTCACCGACGGGCGCTATGCCTGCTGCACGCTCGACCGCAACGGCCTGCGCCCGGCGCGCTGGGTGATCACGAAGAACCGGCACATCACGATCGCCTCGGAAGCGGGGGTGTGGGATTACGCCGCCGAAGACGTCGTCAAGAAGGGCAAGCTCGGTCCCGGCGAGATGATCTCGCTCGACCTGCAGACGGGCGAGCTCATGGACACGAAGCGCATCGACGACCTGTTGAAGAGCCGCCATCCCTACAAGACCTGGCTGAAGAAGGGCGTGCGCTACCTGCAGACGGACCTGATCGATCCGCGTCTCGCCGCCGAGCCGATGGACCGGGACACGCTCGCCCTGTACCAGAAGATGTTCAACGTCACCGCCGAGGAGCGCGACGAGATCATCCGGGTGCTCGCCGAGGACGAGAGCGAGGCGGTCGGATCGATGGGCGACGACACGCCGATGCCCGTGCTGTCGAGCAAGGTCCGCTCCCTGTACGACTATTTCCGCCAACAGTTCGCGCAGGTCACGAACCCGCCGATCGACAGCCTGCGCGAGAGCATCGTGATGTCGCTGCAGACGCAAATCGGGCCCGAGTGCAATATCTTCGTGCCGATGCAGCAGCACGCCGAACAGATCGTGCTCAGCTCCCCGGTGCTGTCGCAGCGCAAGCTGCGACAGATCGTCGCGCTCGCGGGCAGCGGCGTGCCGCACGAATTCATCGACCTACAGTACGACGAGACCTTGGACCTCGAGTCGGCGATCCAGGCCGTCTGCGATCAGGCCGAGACCGCGGTGCGGCGCGGCAAGCTGGTGCTGCTCCTGTCGGACCGCTATCTCGTCGCCGGCAAGCTGCCGATCCACGCGCTGCTCGCGACCGGCGCCGTGCACCACCGGCTGGTCGAGACGGGGCTGCGCTGCAAGTGCAACATCCTGGTCGAGACCGGAACCGCTCGCGACGCGCACCACTTCGCGTGCCTGATCGGCTACGGCGCGACCGCCGTGTATCCGTACCTCGCGTATCAGACGCTGTTCGACCTGATGCAAAAAGGCGTCCTGAAAATGGACGAGGATACGCGCCAGGAAATCGGCCGCAGCTACCGCCGCGGCATCCGCAAGGGCCTGTTCAAGATCATGTCCAAGATGGGCATCTCCACGGTCGCGAGCTACCGCAGCGCGCAGCTGTTCGAGATCGTCGGCCTCGCCGATGCCGTCGTCGAGCGCTGTTTCCGGGGTTCGGACAGCCGCATCCAGGGCGCGGATTTCCAGGATCTCGAGAGCGACGCGAAACTGCTCGCCGCGCGCGCCTGGGATCCGGCCCAGAGCATCGGCCAGGGCGGCCTCTTGAAGTACATGCACCAGGGCGAGTACCACATGTACAACCCCGACGTGATCGCGACGCTGCAGTCGGCGGTGATGAGCGGCGACTACGCGGGCTACCGGCAATTCGCGGATCTCGTCAATTCCCGGCCGGTTTCCTGCATCCGCGACCTGTTCAAGCTGCGCCCCGCCGCCGCGCCGGTTGCGCTCGATGAAGTCGAGTCGATCACGGCGATCCTGTCGCGTTTCGACAGCGCGGGCATGTCCTTGGGCGCGCTCTCGCCGGAGGCGCACGAGGCGCTCAGCATCGCGATGAACCGGCTGGGCGCGCGCTCCAATTCCGGAGAAGGCGGCGAAGACCCCGTGCGCTACGGCACGGAACGCAACTCGAAGATCAAACAGGTCGCCTCCGGCCGGTTCGGCGTCACGCCGGAATACCTGGTCAGCGCCGAGGTCCTCCAGATCAAGGTCGCGCAGGGTGCGAAGCCGGGCGAGGGCGGCCAGCTGCCCGGCCACAAGGTCAACGACATGATCGCGCGTCTCAGGTTCGCGCGGCCCGGCGTGGGCCTGATCTCGCCGCCGCCCCATCACGACATCTACTCGATCGAGGATCTGGCGCAGCTGATCTTCGATTTGAAACAGGTCAATCCGCGCGCCCTCGTGTCGGTGAAGCTCGTCGCCGAGCCCGGCGTCGGCACCGTCGCGGCGGGGGTGGCCAAGGCCTACGCCGACCTGATCACGATCAGCGGCCATGACGGCGGAACCGGCGCGAGCCCACTGTCCTCGATCAAATACGCCGGCACCCCGTGGGAACTCGGCCTCGCCGAGACGCATCAGACGCTGCGCGCCAATGATCTGCGCCATCGGGTGCGGCTGCAGACCGACGGCGGCCTGAAGACCGGTCTCGACGTCATCAAGGCGGCGATCATCGGCGCCGAGAGCTTCGGCTTCGGCACCGCGCCGATGGTGGCGCTCGGCTGCAAATACCTGCGCATCTGTCACTTGAACAACTGCGCCACCGGCGTCGCGACCCAGCACAACGTGCTGCGCGCGAAATACTTCATCGGCCTGCCGGAGATGGTGATGAACTATTTCAAGTTCGTCGCCGAAGAATGCCGGCAGATCATGGCCTCCCTCGGCGTGCGCAGCATCGCCGAGCTCATCGGCCGCACCGAACTGCTCGAGATCCTCCCGGGCGAGACGCCGCGGCAGCGAAAGCTCGATCTGAAGCCGATTCTCGCGAACGGCGGGCTCGTCTCCTCCGCGCCGCAATTCTGCATCGACCCGCGCAACGAGCCGTACGACCGGGGCGCGCTGGCGGAGGAGATGGTCGCCGACATGAGCGCCGCGATCGCGGCGAAGTCGGGCGGCGCGTTCAGCTACGCGGTCCGCAATTTCCACCGCTCCGTCGGAGCGCGCATTTCCGGCGAGATCGCGCGCCGCTGGGGGAACCACGGGATGCGCGACGCGCCGATCGTCGTCACGCTCAAGGGCTCCGTCGGCCAGAGCTTCGGCGTCTGGAATGCGGGCGGACTGCACCTGCATCTCGAAGGCGAGGCGAACGATTACGTCGGCAAGGGAATGGCTGACGGCAAGATCGTGTTGAAGCCGCCCGCGGCCTCGGGCTTCAGCGCGCGCGATACGATCATCATGGGCAACACCTGTCTGTACGGCGCGACCGGCGGCGAGCTGTTCGCGGCCGGCGTCGCCGGCGAGCGCTTCGCGGTGCGCAATTCGGGTGCGATCGCGGTCCTCGAGGGCGCGGGCGATCATTGCTGCGAGTACATGACCGGCGGCGTCGTCTGCGTGCTCGGCCGCACGGGGGTCAATTTCGGCGCCGGGTTCACCGGCGGCTTCGCCTACGTGCTCGACCTGGAGCGCGATTTCGTCGACCGCTACAACCATGACTTGATCGACATTCACCGCGTCTCGCCCGAGGGCATGGGCACGCACGTGCAGCACCTGCACGGTTTGATCGAACAGCATGTCGCCGAGACCGGCAGCGCCTGGGGCGGGCAGCTGCTGTACGATTTCCGCAGCTACATCGGCCGGTTCTGGGTGGTGAAGCCCAAGGCCGCGGCGATCGGCTCGCTGCTCGAGAATCTGCGGCGCGCCGCCTGAGCGCCGCACCGGAACCCACGATGGCCGACAAGACCCTGCAATTCCTGGAAATTCCGCGCCAGGATCCGGAGAAGCTGCCGCTCGAACAGCGGACGACGGAATTTCGCGAAATCTACGCCGAGTACGGCGCGGAGTCGGCCTCGCAGCAGGCGGGCCGCTGCCTGTCCTGCGGCAACCCGTTTTGTGAATGGAAATGCCCGGTCCACAATTACATTCCCAACTGGCTGAAGCTGATCAACGAAGGCAAGCTGTTCGAGGCGGCCGAGCTGTCGCATCAAACGAACTCGCTGCCCGAGATGTGCGGACGCATCTGTCCCCAGGACCGGCTGTGCGAGGGCGCCTGCACGCTCAACGACGGCCTGGGCGCGGTGTCGATCGGCGCGATCGAGAAATACATCACCGACGAGGCCTTGCGCCTCGGCTGGAAGCCGGATTTGTCGCGCGTGAAGCCGACCGGCCGGCGCGTCGCGGTGGTCGGCGCCGGTCCCGCGGGGCTCGCCTGCGCCGATGTGCTCGCCCGCAATGGCGTGCGGCCGGTGGTGTTCGACCGCCAGGCGCGCATCGGCGGGCTGCTCACGTTCGGGATTCCGCCGTTCAAGCTCGAAAAGGACGTCGTCGAGAAGCGCCGCGAAATCCTGGAGGGCATGGGGGTCGAGTTCCGCCTGAACTGCGAGATCGGCCGCGACGTCGCGTTCGAGACTCTCATCGAGGAATTCGACGCCGTGTTCCTCGGCATGGGCACCTACACCTATGTGAAGGGAGGCTTTTCCGGCGAGGATCTGCCGGGGGTCCATGAGGCCCTGCCCTATCTGATCGCCAACATCCATCGCGAACTGGGTATCGCCGCGGATCCGAACGGCTTCATCGACATGCGCGGCAAACAGGTCGTCGTCCTCGGCGGCGGCGACACCGGAATGGACTGCAACCGCACCGCGATCCGCCAGGGTGCGGCCGGCGTCACCTGTACCTATCGGCGCGACGAAGCCAACATGCCGGGCTCGCGCCGCGACTACAAGAACAGCAAAGAGGAGGGCGTGACCTTCCTGTTCAACCGCCAGCCGGTGGAGATCGTCGGCACGGACCGCGTCGAGGGAGTCAAGCTCGTCGAAACGCGCTTAGGCGCACCGGGGCCGCGCGGACGGCGCATGCCGGAGGTCATTCCGGGCACCGAGGAGACCATTCCGGCCGACGCCGTGATCATCGCATTTGGATTTTTGCCGAGCCCGGCGGATTGGTTCGGCCCGGCAGGCATCGGCTTGCACACGAACGGCCGGGTGCGCGTCGCGACCGCGGGCGCCTGGCGATATCAAACCACCAACCCCAAGGTATTCGCCGGCGGCGACATGGTGCGCGGCTCCGACCTCGTCGTCACCGCCGTCCACGAGGGGCGTGAGGCGGCCGCCGGAATTCTCGCGCACCTCGGGCTGCGCGCTCAGGCGACCGATTGACCGCGGCGGCCGGGCGACCGGCGACGCGGCATCATAAGGGTCACAAAACCGTCAACGTACTGTAAAGCTCGGTAATTCTAATAGGTTGGCTGCCATGTCCGCCAACCAGACAACAAAGCATATCTTGATCGTCGACCGGGATGTCGCGTCCGTCGAACCCCTGCGCCAGAAGCTCACCGACGCCGGCTTCTCGGTGCGCGCGATCACCGACAGCGCCGCGGCGGTGAGCGCGGTCGCCGAGCGCCCGCCGCACCTCGTCATCATCGATTGGAACATGCCGGGCTTCGCGGCGCTCGAGGTGATTCAGAGCGCGCGGCGCGCGCGCGTGCCGCAGGCCGTGCGGCTGATCATCCTGTCGGCGCTCGCGGCCGAACAGGACATCGTCACCGGCCTGAATCTCGGCGCGGACGATTACATCGCCAAACCGTTTTCGGTCCGCGAGGTGATCGCGCGGGTCGCGGCGCTGTTGCGCGTGCGGCGCGGCGACGGCGGCGAACATCCCGATACGATCGCGATCGACGAGCTGGTGCTGGAAGCCGCGACCAACCGCGTCACCGCGCGCGGCCGGCAGTTGAACGTGCGCGGGGTCGAGTACCGGCTGCTCGAGTTCCTGATGTCGCATCCCGGCCGCACCTTCAACCGCAACCAGCTGCTCGCGCATGTGTGGGGCGACACCGCCGGCGTCGATGAACGCACGGTCGACGTGAACGTGCAGCGCCTGCGCCGGATTCTCGCCGAACCCGGCTACGAAGCCTACATTCAGACGGTGCGCGGCTTCGGCTACCGCTTCGCCGCGCCCGGCGCGATTGCCTGAACGGCGGGCGGCATCGACTTGTCACTCCACTCGACGTTCGACTCCCAAGTGCGTTGATTGTCAAGAAAGATTCTTTTGCGATTCACGCGTCCGTCACACGCAACCGCGATCTTGAACGTGACCGAACACTGAACGCGGAGGATGAAACAACATGGTGGAGCGCAACGGCCCGGCGCCGCTGAAGGTCCGCTCGGTATTCATCTCGGACGTGCACCTCGGCTTCAAGGGCTGCAGCGCCGAACTGCTGCTCGACTTCCTGCACAGCGTCGACATGGATCATCTGTTTCTCGTCGGCGACATCATCGACGTGTGGAGCATGCAGAAGTCCATGTTCTGGCCGCAAAGCCACAACAACGTGCTGCGTACGATCCTCGGCAAGGCCAAGCGCGGCACGAAAGTCATCTACGTCCCCGGCAATCACGACGAGGTGTTCCGGGATTTCGACGGTGCGGTGTTCGGCAATCTAGAAATTCACCGTGAATACGTGCACCAGACGGCCACGGGCAAGCGCCTGTTGTTGCTGCACGGCGACGAGTTCGACAGCGTCGTGAAATGCAGCCCATGGCTCGCCAAGCTCGGCAGCACCCTCTATGATCTGCTGTTGGCGGCCAATCCCTACATCAACTGGGCGCGGCGCAAACTCGACCTGCCGCATTGGTCGCTCGCGGCCTACCTCAAGCACAAGGCGAAGACCGCCGTCCAATACATCGGCAGCTTCGAAGAGGCGGTCGCGCAGGCGGCGCGCAAGCGCGGCGTCGACACGGTCGTCTGCGGACACATCCACCATGCCGAAATCCGCGACATCGACGGCATCACCTACTGCAACGACGGCGACTGGGTCGAGAGCTGTTCCTCGCTGGTCGAGGACATGAACGGTCAGCTGCGGCTGATCGACTGGCCGCGGCTGCGCGAGCAGCTGCGCGTGGCCCCGCTCGCGCTGCCGGTCGGGCAGGCCGCATGAACCCGCGCGCACACGAGGACTGGAGCGTGCCCTGGCACGCGCTGCAGCGCCGGCTCGCCGAGGGCGCGATCAACGGCGCCG
>JAJXYR010000082.1 GCA_021780475.1 Pseudomonadota bacterium | reverse complement strand
ATTCGGTCGAGGAACACGACGCCCCATGTCGCGAACAGGGTCGCGAGCATCACCCGCTCGCGCGTTCGTTCCGATCCGGCCATGCCCACCCCCCTTGCATCCATCGCGCGGCCGCCGCCCGCCTGACCGCCAGAGTATCAAACTGGTTCAAGGCCCGCCCGTCGCATCCGACCGCTTCGTGTCCCCGTGCTATCGTGCTTGCCGCTTGGCCTGATGATGAATTCGGTGGCTCGCACTCCATGGACCAAACGATCATGAGCGCCCGCACGTTCGCCGGCCCCCACCAACGTCGTCGCGGTTCCCGCCACCATCGCCGCTGCGCGGCGCTGTCTATCGCCGGCGCGCTAGCCGCCGTGTCCGGGATGGCACCCGCGGGAGCGGGTTCGGCCGCCGTGGCGCCCTATCACGGGGGTACCGCGCATTCGACGGGTACCGGCTATTGGACGCCGAATTCCGCCAGGACTTTTCCACGCCTCGTCGAATATCCGGATGCAACCGGCACGATCGCCGTGCTGAACGCCGACGGGCCCACCGCGACGCGGGGCAATCCGTTCTTCACGGCGCTCGGCACCAACGGGCGCGCTTGCGTGACCTGTCACCAGCCGGATGACGGCATGAGCGTATCCGTGGCAACCATCCGCGCGCGGTGGCGCGCCACCGGCGGCCGGGATCCCCTGTTTGCGGCGATCGACGGTTCCAACTGTCCTTCGTTGCCGCAAAACCTGCGGAAATCGCATTCATTGCTGCTGCACCATGGGTTGTTCCGGATCGCGCGGCCATGGCCGCCACGTGACCCGGACGGCCGGGTGATCACGCCGCAGTTCACGATCCAGGTCGTCCGGGATCCGACCGGTTGCAACCTCGATCCGAAATACGGACTGTACAGCCGCCACCCGATGATTTCGGTGTTTCGCCGTCCCCGCCCGGCGGCGAATCTCAAGTACGTCACCGCCGTCGGATTCACCTTCGACCCCAAGGATGGACTGCCGCTACCCATCGACCCCGAGACCGGATTGCGCATGAGCGGCAACATCCTGGCGGATGCGCGCGCCGGAACGCTGAAGGCCCAGGTCCTCGACGCGATGCGCACGCATCTCCAGGTGCGGGGGAACCCGAACCCGGCCGACGTCGCGAAGGTCATCGCGTTCGAGTCATCGCTGTATACCGCGCAGATCGCCGACCGAGTCGGCGGATCGTTGACCGCCGACGGCGCGACGGGCGGCCCCGAAGCCCTCGCCACCGGAAAGCCCGGTGAATTGAACAGCCCCCAACACCCGCAATGGAGCGAGTTCTTCGCGTGGGCACGAAAGAATCGCGCCCGGCCGTCGGCAACTCCGGCCGAACGCGCGTTTCGTGCTTCCGTGCTGCGTGGCATCGAACTGTTCACCAAGAAGACTTTCCTGGTCCGCGACTCCGCCGGTCTCAATTCGATGAACTTCGGAAACCCGGTCCGCAACACCTGCAATTTCTGCCATAACATGAATCGCACCGGAATGGACGTTGCGCCCGGCCAGGTCGACATCGGTACGACCAATGAACCGCGCGCAGACCCGCAACCTGGACTGCCGTTGTTCAAGCTCACCTGCGCGCCGCAATTCCCGCCGCAGCCGTTCCTGGGGCGGGTGGTGTACACCCATGATCCCGGCTACGCGCTGACCACGGGAAAATGCGCCGACATCGGCAAGATCACGATTCAATCGCTGCGCGGACTGGCCGCCCGACCGCCTTACTTCTCGAACGGATCGGCGCCCACGATCCGCGCCGTGGTCGATTTCTACAACCGCCGGTACCGCATCGGACTGACCGAACGGGAGAAGCGCGATTTGACCAACTTCCTGAGTGTGTTATGAATCTCCCCCGGCCTCACGACCCGCGTAAGCGGCATGGGATCGCACTCATCGCCGGCGCGGTCTTCGCATCGGTGGTGCCGACGTTCGCGAACACCCCGACGAAACCACCCATCCGAGCCGCGCCCGTGACGTTCGTGTCGTGCCCGATTTACCGCGACACCGACCAAGGACCCAAATCGGGATGTTGGCTCGCCGACGACTACGCGACCGGGGTCCGCTACGACATCGGTCAAGGACGCACCAAACCGCAGGTCGGCCGGATGGTGCTGGTCGAAGGGATACCCGCGCCGGCGCCGAATCTCTGCGGCGGCGCCGTTTTGAAACCGGTGCACACTTCGCCGCTCGCATCGACTTGCCCGGCGGTCATCCTGCCGGCGGAGAATTTCCCGGGGCGTCCGTTCGTATTGCGACTCGACCACGTATTGCCGCCGGCCGACGTCGTTCGCCCTTTGCCGCAGGGTCCGTTCGCGAACAAGCGTTGGGCGATCGAATTCGACTACCGCTCGGATTTCCTCGCGTACCAGTACAGCGAAGTGATTCTGGACGCGATCGCCCGATACGTGCGCGCGAGCCATCCGATCGAGGTGCGCGTCGAGGGTTACGCGGCCACACGTCCCTACGTCGTGTCCGGGATGCGGCTCGTCGAGCCCCCGCAGCTCGCCGAGGATCGCGCCGACAGGGTCGCCCGTGCGCTGCGCAGACTCGGCGTGGATCGCAAGATCATGCGGGTTCGATCGTCCGTGAACCCACGTCCCGCCGCAATCGACGACGGCCTGGCGCAACCCTCGTTGCGCCGCGTGACGATTCGGGTCGAACTCGCGCGCAATCGCCCCGAACGGTGACCGCGCGCCGCGCGGGATCCGCCCCCTTCCCCGCCCGGCTAGCCGATCGCGGCCGGTTCGATCCGAACGGGGACCGACAACGCGCCGATCTCCGGAAATCGCGTCGGCCGGGGTTCGCCGCGCAACTCGATGCGCCGGGTTCTACGCAGCAACTCCTGAAGGGAGACCAGGAGTTCGAGCCGCGCGAGGCCTGCGCCGACGCAGTTGTGAGGCCCGCGTCCGAACGCCAGTGATTCGCCGATGTTCGGTCGATCGGCGATGAACTGGTCGGGTTCGGGAAAAACCTCCTCGTCCCGACACGCCGACGCGAACATGACCGCGATCGGCTCGCCCGGCTCGATGTGTCGTCCGCGCACGTCGATCGGACAGGTCGCGGTGCGGGCAAACCCCCGATACGGCATGTACAGGCGCAGGAATTCTTCGAGGGCCGCCGGGAGCCGTTGCGGGTTCGCCCGCAGCTCGGCCTGAAGTGACTGGTCCCGCGCGAGATGCACGGTGATGCTGCCGATGACGACGGTCGGGGCGATGATGCCGACGACCAACACCTGCCGCACCATGCCCAAGATCATCTCCTCCGGCAACGACCGTCCATCGCCGTCGGTCGCAAGCAGCAGTGCGCTCACCGGATCGGTCTCGGGATTCTGCGGAGATTCGCGCCGGTCCACGATCAGCGCCCGCGCGATCTCGTAGAGCTGCAGGCTCGTCTCGCGAACGGCGGCATCGTCGGCCGACTGCACGGCGACGTTGAACGCCCGTCCCACCCTCGCGAGCTCGCGCGCGTCGTCCAGCGGAAGGTTCATCCACGCGGCGAACACCCGGATCGTCACGTGACTCGAGAAATCGCCGCAGATTTCCGGCTCCGGAATCTGCAGCAGGCGGTCGATCAGCTCGGTCACGATCGCGCGGATCGGCGTTTCGAAACGCGCAACCCGCTCCGCGCTCAACAGCGGATTGAGCGCCCTGCGGTACGCCGTATGCTCCGGCGGATCGAGATGCAGCGGCGGGCGTCGTCCGGTGTAGGCGAGCTTGGGGACCACGTTCTGCACCGAGGTGATATAGGTGCGATAGTCGGTCGCGGCACGGATGACGTCGTCGTATTTCGTGAAGGCCCAGAATCCATTCCAGGCGTCGGATCGTGCGACCGGACAGCGGGTCCGAAGATCCGCATAGAGCCGGTACGGACTGTCGAAGGTCTCTGGAGCGAGCGGATCGAAATCCGCCGGCGGCAGAGGCATGCTGCGCTGGCTCATCCACGGCTCCGCGGTCGATCGGCCCCCGCGATGACGGGGGTCGTTTCGCTCTCACGATAGCGCACGATGCAACCGCTTACAATTCGCATCCATCGATGGCGGCGGCGTCCTACCTGGATTCCATGTCGCCGGGATGAGCAGGCCGGTCACCGCGCTTCAACAGTAGAGCCAGGACGCCGGAAAGAACGAGGATCACGCTCATCATCATCGTCGGCGCGACGAAATTTCCATTGTCTTCCCGCAGGACTCCGATCAGATGCGGCATCACCAGACCGCCCGAGCTGCCGAAGATGTTGATCGCCACCACCGCGACCGCCAATCTCGCCGGCGACAGGAGTGCCGCCGGCACCGCCCAGAACGCCCCTGAAGCCGCCCCGAGACCGAGGCCCACCGCCAGCAGCCCGAGCAAGCCGAGGGCGCCCGCTCCGGCGCTCCACGCCACCAGCAGTGACACGCCCGCCAGGAAGGCCGGGAGAGCGACGTGCCAGTGGCGTTCGCCGGTCTTGTCCGAATGGCGCGCGTTGTAATAGATGCCCGCCATGACCCCGGCCCAGGGCAGCGCGTTGACGAATCCGATCTCGAGCGCACCGCTCTTCGTCAGTTGCTGCACGATCTGTGGCAGCCAGAACATGATGCCGTAGGCACCCGCCAGCAATCCGAACCACAGCAGCGCGGCTCCCCATACCTGCGGTGTGCGCAATACGCTCCAGTCGTTACGCGGTCGCGTCCGGCTTGCCAGAAGCGCGTTCTCGGTCAGCCAGCGGCGCTCGCCCTGCGTAAGCCAGCGGGCGTCCTCGGGTCGGTCGGGAAAATAGAACCAGGCGATCATGCCGAGCAACAAGGCGGGCAGGGCTTCGATCATCAACATCCAGCGCCACGCGCCGAATGCGCTGTGCACGGCTATGTGCAGCAGCCAGCCCGAGAGCGGGCTGCCGATGACGATCGCGAGCGGAATCGCGAGCATCGGCACCGCGAACGTCGACGCCCTTTCGCGCCGTGTCGTGAACTGGCTGAGATACAGCACGATTCCCGGGGCGAGCCCCGATTCGGCGAACCCGACGATGACGCGCAGCACGTCGAACTGAAGCGGGGTGCGCACGAATGCGGTGCCGGCCGAACAAACTCCCCAACAGAGCGCACAGGAGCCGATCCACCGCCGCATGCCGATCCGTTGCAGCAGCAGCACGCTCGGGTACTGCCCCGCAAGGAAGCCAACGAACACGATACCGGCGCCGAATCCGTACTGCCCGGGCGTCAACCCGAGTTCGCTGTTCATATGGAGCGCGGCAAAGCTGATGTTGACTCGATCGAGTGCGCTCAGCAACATGAAGGCGATCGCCGGCAGGCCCAATCGCCATTGAACCTTCGCGCGCAGGCGATCCTCGTCGATGCTCATGAATCGGGTCCTCGGATGGGCCTGCCTCGAATCTTCGCCGAACCGCGTGGGCGTGCGGTCATCGTCCCGGCCAAATCCGGCGGTGAACTCGCGCGCACGACGAGTTCGAAGCCGACGTCGACGATCTTTTCCCGCACCCGCTCGCCTTGCGCGCGCTTCATGAGCAACGACGCCGCATGCGCACCGATCGCATTACCGTCGATCTTGACGGTGGTGAGCGCTGGATCGAGCTCCGCGGCGAAATCGAGGTCGCCGAAACCGATGACGGCGACGTCCTCCGGGATGCGGAGTCGCTTCCTGCGCAATTCATCCATCGCGCCATGGGCCGCCCAATCGGAGGAACACAGCACGAGGTTCGGGCGGGTGGTCGCGTTGACATGCTCCGCCACCGCCAGGCGTCCGTGGCCGTAGGTGGTCGGACCCGGAAAGCTCGCGACCGTGGGCAGCGGGATGCCGTTGTTCCGCAGCACCTTGGCGAATCCCGCGCGCCGCGCCAGAGCGCGTGGACCGCCGGCCGATACGATCAAGATCCGTCGTCTGCCGGTTTTGACCACGTACCGGCCCACCGCGCGGCCCACCGCCTCGTGCGAGAATCCGACAACCATGTCGATCGGGTCCGCCGGAAGATCCCAGGTCTCGATCGTCGGAATTCCCGAGACCTCGAGGCGGGCGCGAATCGCGGGGTCGGGCACGGCCCCGGTCAGGATGATCCCGTCGGGACGGTGGCCCATGATCGACATGAGCTGGCGCTTGAAGTGCTCGTCATTCACGCCGCTCAGCGCGAGAACCACGCCGAACCCGTGCAGAGCCAGGGAATCGGACAAGCCCTGTACGGTGCTGGCAAATATCGAGTTCGACAAGGTCGGAATGACCGTGGCGACGACTCGAGTCCGACTGGACGCCAGCGCGCCGGCGAGCCGGTTCGGCACGTACGCCATCGCGTCGACGACCTTGCGCACCCGCGCCGCCGTGTCGGCCGACAGCATTGCCGGCTCGTTGAAGAACCGGGAGACGGTGGCGGTGGAGACCCCGGCGGCGGCGGCCACCGAATCGATCGTGGGGTCCTTCGAGCGATGGAAGGCGCGCACCCGTGTATTGATTCTGCGGTTCAGAATGGATCCCTGGTTCGGCGAGTGACGGTGCGTGCATGATGACGTCGCGCGTCACCTCGGACCAGCGCGCAAATCGTCCGGGATGCCGTCGGTTCGGTTCGACGATGATATTGCAAGCGTTTACAAAAATCACATCCCGCGGGGCGCCCCCTCGTGCGGTTTCGCGTCCGTCCACGGTGGATCGCCGGAGACCAAGCCGCACGGCTATTGCGCCGCACCACTATATTGTGCTCGAAATTGTCAATAATCCTGTATACTTTACCGGGTCGCGTCCAAGGACACCTGCCGGCGGCTCCGGTGAGCAACGCAATCGTCTTCAACATCCAGGGCTACTCGATTCACGACGGACCGGGCATTCGAACGACCGTGTTCTTGAAAGGCTGCCCTCTTCGATGCCAGTGGTGTCAGAACCCCGAATCACAGACGTCACAGTGCGAAGCCCTCTTGCACGCCGAGCTTTGCGAGGGATGCGAGGGGTGTGTCGAACCCTGCCCCAGGGGCGCCCGCGAAGTCGTCGGCCGCGCGATGAGCGTCGCGGAGGTGTTCGCCGAACTCGCCAAGGAGTCGCTGTTCTATGCGCACTCCGGTGGCGGCGTCACGCTGAGCGGCGGCGAACCGCTGTTTTCGCCGGCATTCGCGGCCGAACTGCTGGCCCGTTGCAAGCAGGCCGGGTGGCACACGGCGTTGGACACCTGCGGCTACGCTTCGTGGCACTCGGTATGTCAGGTGCTCGAGCACGTCGACTTGGTATTGTTCGACCTGAAACACATGGATTCGAGGCAGCACTTCGCCGGCACCGGGATGCCGAATGAACGGATCCTGGAAAACGCCCGGCGCATTTGCCACGAGTTGCGCGTACCGATGTGGGCGCGGATCCCGGTGATCCCTGGCTACAACGATTCCACCGACAACATGACCGCCACCGCGCGTTTCATTGCCGAGGAACTCTCGCCGAGCCTGCCGGTGTACCTGCATCCGTATCACCGTTTTGGGGAGGGCAAATGGGAGCAATTCCGGCGCCCTGCGGCGCATCGCCGCTTCGATCCGCCGGGTGAGAGCCATCTGCACGGCATCCGCAGGCTGTTCGAATCCCGAGGTCTCAACGTTTTCCGCGGCGGAGAAGAACGAGAATGAGCGACTTTTCCAGCGAAGCCCTGCGCATCGATGGCGATCCCGCCGGCGATCACCGGGAATCCGTCGATACGGCCCCGTCGTTGAGCCCACGAATCCGGCGACTGCTCGCCGCGCTGCGGGTCGATCGTTATCCGCTGTGCATCGAGAAACTCAAGATCGTGCTCGCGAGCCAGCATGCCACGCGGAACGAACCGCAGATCCTGCGTCGGGCCAAGTGCCTGGAGAGCGTGCTCGACCGCATGCCGGTCTTCATCGAATCGGGGGAACTGATCGTCGGCCAGGGTGCCAGCCGCCCGATGGGTCTCGAGCTCGATGCCGACTACGGCATCTGGTCGCCCGAGGAAATCGAGTCGCTGAAAGCGAGCGGCTTCGACATCACGCCGGAGGACGAGAGCACTCTCGCCGCGCTGTACCGGCACCATGCCCCCCGAACGCTCACCGCGGCGATCGGCGCGATCGCCGGCGAGAGCGAGCGCCTCTGGCCATTCCTTCGCTCCGGCGTGGTATTGCCTCCCTGGAAGGATAAAACCGAGGGACCCGGCGGCGGCTACGCGCAGTCGGGTCTGGGTCTTGGTCCCGGGTTCTACTTGATGTGCGTGGACATCCCACGGGTGCTCAACCGCGGTCTCAACGGTCTGATCGCCGAGGCTGAGGAGGAACGGCGGTGCCTGTCCTTCCTCGAACCGCACGCCGCCGATAAGGCCGTCTACCTCGAGTCGGTGATCCTCACCTACCGGGCGTTGATCCGCTTCGCCGACCGCCATGCTGCGCTCGCCGACGCGATCGCCGCCGAGACGAGCGATCCGGCACGCCGCGAGGAACTGCGATTGATCGCCCGCAGCTGCCGGCGCGTACCGGCCGAGCCCGCCGGCAGCTTCGTCGAGGCATTACAGGCTTTCTGGTTCCTGTTCCTCGTGCTGAACCCCTCCCCGACCGCCGCGGCAGGCCGCTTCGACCAGTACATGGTTCCGTTCTACGAACGCGACCTGGCCACCGGGAAAATCGACGAGACCGGCGCGATCGAGTGGCTTGCGTGCCTGCGTATCAAGGACATGCAGCTGAACCGCGTTTCCGGCAAGGCGAATCGCCAAAAGAATGCCGGCCTCGCCAAGTGGCACAACTGGACCTTGGGCGGGGTGACCGCCGACGGTCGCGATGCGACCAATGCGCTCACGTATCTGCTGCTCGACTGTGCGAAATTGACCCGCCTGCCGCACCACACGTTGACCCTCCGCGTGCACGAAGGCACCCCCGAGGAACTGCTGGTCAAGGCGCTCGAAGTCGTGCAAACGGGACTTGGACTGCCGGCCTTCGTCGGCGACCGCTCCTACATCGAGTACTTTCGTTCGAACGGCGTTCCGGTCGAACGAGCGCGCGACTACGTGGTGACCGGCTGCCTCGACGCCAATCTGCCGGGGTCCTCGCGCACCTGTGCGATCGGGATGTTCGTCGTGCCGCTGGTGCTGGAGATGTTCCTGCACGACGGCATCGATCGGCGGACGGGCCTGCGTGTCGGACCGCCGGCCGGAAACCTGGAGACTTGCGAGGACTTCCCTGCGTTCCTTGCCGCATTCAAGCAGCACCTGCGGCACTTCATGGCGCTGGCCGCCGAGAAGAACAACCTGGAACTCAGTGTCTCACGCGAGCTGTTTCCCGATCCGCTGCGTTCTTCGTTGATGGACGACGGACTGCGCTGCGGCAAGGATGTGCTCGCCCGCACCATGCCCTTCGAGAACGGCGCCGTGCTAAACCCCGTCGGCATGATCAACGTGGCCGACTCCCTCGCCGCGATCCGCCGGCTGGTCTACGACGAGCGTTCGATCCGCCTCTCCGATCTGATCAGCGCACTGGATGCGAATTGGGTCGGCCACGAGAATCTCCGCGCACGCTGTCTCGCATGCCCCAAGTTCGGCAACGGCGATGACTACGTCGACCAGTTGGCGCGCGATCTGTACGCGTTCTGGGCGGATACGACCACAGAGTTCCCGACCGCCCTCGGTGGCACGCACAAGCCGACCGCGATATCGATCACGTCGCACCAGCCCGGCGGCGCACTGACCGGGGCCACCCCGGATGGCCGGCGGGCCGGCGACCTGTGCGCCGACGGCACGCTCTCGCCGATGCAGGGCGCGGACCGCAACGGACCGGCCCGTGCGCTGGCCAGCGCGCTGAACATCGACCAGGATCCCTACCAGGCGACGCTGCTGAACCTCAAGCTCCACCCATCGGCCCTGAGCACGCCCGCCGACCTGCGCAAAGCCGCGCTGCTGATTCGGACCTACCTCACACACGGCGGCAAACACCTGCAGTTCAACGTCGTCGATCGGGCGACGCTGGTCGATGCCCAGGCGCATCCCGATCGGCACCACGATCTGACCGTACGGGTCGCCGGCTACAGTGCCTACTTCGTGCATCTTGGCAAGGTGATGCAGGATGAAATCATTGCGCGAACCGAACACCGTGCGTGTTGAAGCCGCTTCGCCGCAGGCGCCCGCCAATGCCGCCGACTACCTGCGCGACCAGGTGGCGCGAGGCAATCTCGCGCCCGGCCAGCGAGTGACCGAGATCGAGGTGATGCGCGCCACCGGCGCATCCCGTGCCCTCGTCCGGCAAAGCCTGCAACGGCTCGCCACCGAGGGCATTTTGATCATCGAGGAATTTCGCGGTGCCTCGGTGCGCAGCCTGAGTCCGACCGAGGTCCGGCACCTGTATGAGGTCCGTGAAGTGCTGGAGGGACTGGCCGCACGGCTCGCCGCAGAGCACGCCGGCGAACCGTTCCATCGTCGACTGCGCGAGCTTCAAGACGCGATGAATGCCGCGGCGTCCGCCGGGGACCATCCCGAATTCATCGAACTGAACATCCGCTGGCATCAGGCCATCATCGACGCCTCCGACAACGGCTACATCGTCGATACGATGCGGCGGCTCAACGTGCACCTCACGCGGATCCTGAGCCGCTCCCAGTTGCGTCGCGTCGAGATCCAGGCTGCGAATGCCGACCATCGACAGATCACGCGGGCGATCCTGCGGCGCACGCCGGCGGACGCGGAGTCACTGATGAGGCGGCATGTCGCGGCGGCACGGCAGACGCTCGCACCGATCCTTGATACACCAAGCGCCGCACCCTGATCGGCGCGATCTGCCATGCGAGATGCGAGCATATTCAATGTCCAGGGCTTCTCGATTCACGATGGCCCGGGCATTCGCACGACGATCTTCCTGAAGGGTTGCCCGCTCGAGTGCTTCTGGTGTCAGAACCCGGAATCGCAGCGTTCGCGGGCCGAACCCTTCTTTCAGGACGATCGCTGCACCGGCTGCGGCGACTGCGTGGCCGCCTGCGGATCCTTGGCGATCTCGATGCGAAGCGGTCGGGCGAGCATCGACCGCGAGAAATGCGCCGGTGCGGGCGACTGCGTCGATGCATGCAATCCCGGGGCGCTCCAGCTGGTCGGTTCGACGACGACGGCCGCCCGGATATTCGACGAAGTGGCCAAGGACCGCCTGTTTTACGACGGATCAGGCGGCGGTGTCACCATCGGCGGCGGAGAGCCGCTCTACCAGCCGGCATTCACGATCGATTTGCTGCGGCGCTGTCGCGAAGCCGGCATCCACACCGCGCTCGACACCTGCGGATACGCCAACTGGCGGGTTGTG
>JAJXYR010000011.1 GCA_021780475.1 Pseudomonadota bacterium | reverse complement strand
CCGCGGCCTTCGCGTTCATCGGTCCGCTGTGGCGCGCACGGCGGGGGCGCGGCCCCTCGACGTGGACGACGCGCCTGATCGCCGCGCAATTGACCGGCGTCGCGCTCGCCGTGCTGCTGCACCTGTGGCCGGGCGTCGTGCAACAGAATCAACCTTGGCTGCTGTTCGCAACGCCTTGCTGGCTCGCGCTCGCATGGACGCTGCGGACCGCCGCGCCGCAACTCGAGGAGCAACCGACATGACCGCCAAATCCGAGGCCACGATGGCCGTCTTTCTCGATCTGGAAAACATCGCCCTCGGCGCGCGCGACGCGAAGATCCCGAGCTTCGACGTCGGCAAGGTGCTCGAGCGGCTGCTGCTGAAGGGGCACATCGTCGTCAAAAAGGCGTATTGCGACTTCGAGCGCTACAAGGAGTTCAAGCGCGGCCTGCACGAAGCGGCCTTCGAACTGATCGAGATCCCCCACGTGCGCCAGTCCGGCAAGAACTCGGCCGACATCCGCATGGTCGTCGACGCGCTCGACCTGTGCTACACGAAGGGCCACGTCGACACCTTCGTGATCCTGAGCGGCGACTCGGACTTCTCGCCGCTCGTGAGCAAGCTGCGTGAGAACGCCAAGACGGTCATCGGCGTCGGCGTGAAGAATTCCACGTCGGATCTGTTCCTCAACAATTGCGACGAGTTCATCTACTACGACGATCTGGTGCGCAAGGAGCCGTCCAAGACGCGGCGCCGCGCCGGCGGCGCCACCGCGACCGCGCCGGGCGCCCAGAGCGAACACAAGGGGTCGGACGCGGCGGAAGCCCTGGAACTGATCGTCGAGACTCTCGAAGCGGTCTCGGAGGAGCGCGGCGAGAACGAACCGATCTGGGGCTCGATGATCAAACAGGCGATCAAGCGGCGCCATCCGGGATTCAGCGAGCGAGCCTACGGCTACCGCTCATTCAACGATCTGCTCGCCGAAGCCCAAAAGCGCGGGCTATTGAACCTGAACGCCGACGAGAAGTCAGGCGGCTACACGGTGCGGGTCGCGGACCGGGGCGCTTGAACGGGCGCCGGCCGGGTCTCGACCAGATTGACGCTGCGACAGGTGAACGCGACCTCGTCGCGCTGGTTCAGGAGCGTGTAGCGGTATTCGACGACGCCGCGGCCCGGATCCGAGCGGCTCGGGCGTTTCGCGAGGCACTCGGAACGCGCCCGCAGCCGGTCGCCGGCGCGCACCGGGTTCGGCCAGCGCACGTCCTCCCAGGCCACCCCGCAGATCCAGTGGATGTCGCCGCTGATCTCGTGGTCGAGCGCGCGCCATAGCGCGGCGCTGTGGATGCCCGAGGCGATGATTCCGCCGAATCGCGAGTCGCGCGCCGCGGCCGGATCGGCGTGAAAATACTGCGGATCGTAGCGCCGCGCGAACTCGAGCAGTTCCTCGAGCGTGATCTCGCGCGTGCTAGACTCGCGCACTTCGCCGACGACGAGATCGTCGAGATAGCGTCCGTCCGTGTTCACCATACCGGGGGCTCCTTCAATGCATCGTGAACCGTCATCGACCCTGGAGGAGCGCATCGCGCGCCTCGAGGCTCGCGCCGAGATCAGGGAGCTCGTCGCGCACTATTGTTTCACGGTCGACGGCCGGGACGTCGACGGAATAGGCCGGTGCTTCACGCGCGACGGCGTGATGCGCTCGCTCGACGGCGTCATGAACGCGGTCGGCCGCGACGCGGTGATCGAGCAGTTCCACGGCCGCTTCGCCGTTCTCGGACCGAGCAATCACTTCACGCACGATCATCTGATCGAGTTCGACCCGGACGACCCGGACCGCGCGACCGGCCTCGTGAACACGCACGCCGAGGTCGTGCGCAACGGCGAGGCACTGATCGCATCGCTCCGCTACCATGACGAGTACCGCCGCGAGGACGGCCGCTGGCGCTTCGGCGTGCGCACGCTCTCCTTCTTCTATTACGTCAAACCGGCCGACTACGCGGCCGTGCTCACGGGCACGCGGCGCAACCGGGCCTATGCCGAGCCGCGCGCCGCCGATTTCCCCGAGTCGCTCGAAACCTGGCAGCGATACCACCGCGAGCACCCGCGGAGCCGCTAGGGCGACGCGGTCACAAGCCGCGCGGATCCCGCACCCGATCGCCGAGGCTGCGCAGGAACGCCGCGCCGACCGCGCCGTCGACGACCCGATGGTCCGCCGACAGCGTCAGGGTCGCGAACTCGCCGATCGCAACCCTGTCGTCGCGCACCATGACGCGCTTCCCGACCGCTCCGACCGCCAGGATCGCGACCTGCGGCGCATTGATGATCGCGTCGAACCGGCTGATTCCGAACATGCCGAGATTCGAGATCGTGAACGACCCGCCGGTGATCTCCTCACGCTGCAGCGTCCCCTGGCGCGCGCGCTCGACCAGCGCGCGGCTCTCGGCCGCGATCTCGGCGACCGACTTGGTGTCGGCTGCGCGCAGGATCGGCGTCACGAGACCCGCCTCCGCCGCCACCGCGACCGCGATGTCGGCGTGCTCGAATTGCAGGACGTCATCGCCGTCCAACTGCGCGTTCACTTGGGGATGTTCGATCAGCGCAAGCGCCGCGGCGCGCAGCAGGTAGTCGTTCACGCTGGGCCGGGACGGACCGGCCGGATGCGCGGCGCGCAGTTCGAGCAGCGCGCCGAATTCGACCTCGACCGCGAGACGGTAATGCGGGATCGTCTGCTTGGATTCCTGCAGCCGGCGCGCGATGGTGCGGCGGCGCGAACTCATCGACACGCGGCGGAACGCCGAGGCGCTCGCCGGCGCCGCGGCAGCCGCCGGCGCCGTGACGGCGGCCGTGGAGGCGGTTGCGGCCGCGCCGGGATTCCTCTGCGCCGCGTAGGCCTCGACGTCCTCCTTGGAGACGCGGCCGTTGCGCCCGGTGCCCTTCACCAGCGAAATATCGATGCCGAGCCGTTCGGCGAGGCGCCGCGCTATCGGGCTCACCCGTGCTTCCTCGCCTTCCGCCGCGGCCGGCGCCGGTGCGCCGGGCGTCTCGTCCGCCGGCGTGCCGGCCGGTTCGAACGACACCACGGCCGCGACGAAGCCGGCCGCGAAGCGTTCGATGTCGGCGTCGCCGACGCCCTCGTCGGCGATGATGCCGATCAACTCGCCGACGGCGCGGGTCTCGCCTTCGCCCGCGATGATCCTGCGCAGCACGCCGCTCGCGGGCGCCTCCACCGCGTTGACGATTTTCTCGGTCTCGACGTCGAGGATCTCCTGTCCCTTCTCGACGCGGGTGCCGGGGGTCACGCGCCAACTCGTGATGGTCCCCTCGGTCATTTCGATGCCCCATTTGGGCATCGTCAGCGACGAAATAGGCGCAGCCATCAGGTCTCCTTCAGTACGGTGCGAATGGCGGCTTCGATGCGGGGAGGACCCGGCACGTAGGCACGCTCGAGCGCCGGCGCGAACGGCACCGGCGTGTGCGGCGGCGTGACCCGGACGATCGGCCGCTTCAGATGCTTGAACGCCCGCTCCGCGACCGACGCGGCGATGTCGGCGGCCAGGCTGCAGCGCGGCGGCGACTCGTCGACGATGACGAGCCGGCCGGTGCCCTCGACGCTCTCGACGATCGTGTCGATGTCGAGCGGCGAAGTGGTGCGCGGGTCGATCAAATCGCAGGTGATCCCCTCCTTGGCGAGCGAATCGACCGCGCGCTCGGCGAAGGGGACCATCCGCGCGATCGCGACCACGGTCACGTGCTCGCCTTCGCGGACGAGATTCGCCTCGCCGAAGGGCACCGTATACGGATTTGCAGGGACCTCGCCCTTGCGCGGGTAGAGCGCCTTGTGCTCGAGGAAAATCACCGGATCGTCGTCGCGTATCGCCTGGATCAGCAGACCCTTCGCGTCGTAGGCGTTCGACGGCACGACGACCTTGAGCCCCGGCACCGCCGTCATCATCGCGTAGATCGACTGGGAATGCTGCGGTCCCATGTTCATGCCGGCGCCCATCGCCATCCGGATCACCACCGGACAGGTGCTCCTGCCGCCGAACATGTAACGGAATTTCGCGATCTGGTTGTAGATCTGATCCATGCACACGCCGACGAAGTCGGCGAACATCAGTTCCGCGACGGGCCGCAGGCCCGCGAGCGCGGCGCCCCCGGCCGCACCGACGATCGCCGACTCCGAGATCGGCGTGTCGATGACGCGGTCCGCGCCGAACCGCGGCAACAATCCCTTGGTCACGCCGAAGATTCCTCCCGAGGCCTCGCGCTCGCCCGAGGTTCCGCCGGCGCCTCCGGAGACGTCCTCGCCGAGCACGATCACCCGTTCGTCGCGCTCCATCTCCTGGTGCAGCGCCTGGTTCAGCGCATCGCGCATCGTCATCTGCGGCATGTTCGTTACGCTCGCGGGCTCAGTAATCGATGTAGACGTCGGTGTACAGGTCCGCCTCGGACGGCGGCGGCGCGGCCTTCGCCTCGGCGACGATGCGGTCGACGAGCGCGAGCGATTCGGCGTCGATCGCATCGAGCTCCGGGTCACCGAGCTTGCCGTCCGTGCGCATCCGCGCGCGAAATCGCTTCAGGCAGTCCATCGACTCGCGCAAGGTGGCGACCTCGTCCTGCGCGCGGTACTTCTGCGGATCACCCTCGAAATGGCCGTAGAAGCGCGTGATCTTCGCCTCGATCGAAGTCGGGCCGCCGCCGGCGCGCGCCCGCGCGACCGCCCGTCCCATCGCGTCGTAGACCGAGTGGAAGTCCGCGCCGTCGACGCATTCGGCCGCCATGCCGAAGCCGCGCGCGCGGCCCGTGAGGTCCTTCGAGCCCACCGCGTAGTCGGCGCCCGTGTGCTCGCTGTAGCCGTTGTTCTCGAAGACGAATATCGCGGGCACCTGCAGCACGACCGCCATGTTCATGGCCTCGAATACGGTCCCCTGGTTCGCGCTGCCGTCGCCGCCAAACGCGACGCTGACGTTGCCGGCGCCGCGCCGCTTGCAGGCGATGGCCGCGCCGACCGCGAGCGGCGGTCCGCCGCCGACTATCGCGTTCGCGCCGAGCATGCCTTTCGCCATGTCGGCGATGTGCATCGACCCGCCCTTGCCGTGGCACAGCCCGTCCCGGCGGCCGTAGATCTCCTTCATCATGCCGCCGGGGTCGCAGCCCTTCGCGATGCAGTGGCCGTGCCCGCGGTGCGTGCTGACGATGTAGTCGGCATCACCGAGCTGCTCGCAAATTCCGACGGCGACGGCTTCCTGGCCGGCATAGAGGTGCGTGAAGCCGGGGATCTCGCCGGTCGCGATCTCCACGTGCAGCCGCTCCTCGAAGTCGCGGATCAGTCTCATGTTGCGGTAGGCGCGCAGCAGACGCTCCCTGCCGAGCCCGGTGCTGTCGATCACGCGTCCTCCCCTTCCTGCCAGGCGTCGCCGCCGACGCCGCCCGGAAACAAATAGTCGTCGATCACCTTGTGAAAATGGCGGATTCGCAGCTCCTGGCGGCCGAGCCACAGGCCGCGGAAGCCGCGCGAGTGCATGCCCTCCTGGACGTGCGGCAGGTTCGCCGCGTCCTGGTCGAGCACCAGGCCGATCGACTTCTCGCCGTGCTTCCAGGTCTGGTGCTTCGCGCGCGCGGGCCACTCCCGCCCCTCGGGCACGAGCTCGTAGGTCCAGATGTCGTAATACATCTTGTTCGGATCGGTCGCGTGCGGCCGCTGTCGGAACACCCAGAAGTCGTCCGCATGCACGTTCAGGGACAGGTTGGGAAAGATCATGTAGTGATAATCGTCGGTCAGCTGATCGTCGTTCAGCTCCGAGTAATCCCGTCCCTCGGCAGCGCCCGTCCTGCGCTTGTGCAGCTGCACGTCGCGGCGGATGTTGCCGATCGGAGCGTCGTAGTCGGCCGGATCCATGCCGGCGCTCTTCATGATCAACTTGATCGATTCCGGGATCGCCGGGGGCTTGCGCACGCGCGGCGAGAGCGTGCCGAACGGGATCAGGTAGCGGTTGTGCCGCTCGTAGCAGTCGATCTGGATGTCCAGGTCATGCAGATACCAGAGCAATTGCGGATGAATGCCCTGAACGTGGTAGCTCTCGTTGAACGCATCGACCGAGGCCTTCCAGTTGCAGTCCCATTCCACCGTGACGTCGCGCGTCTGCACCATCCGCTCGAAGTGGTACGGGTCGAGGTGCTGCGGGATCGGATCGAGGAACTTCTCGAGCGGTTCGGCTTCCGGGTCCATCGAGAACCAGACGAAGCCGCCCCACAAGTCGCACTTGAGCTCGGTGAGTCCATAGGGCGGCGCGCCCTGCGGGAAGGTATCGAGATCCGGGATCCGCCGGTAGCTGCCGTCGAGATTGTATTCCCAATGGTGATAGAGGCACTTGAACGACTTCGACTCACCGGCCGAGCCGCGCCCACAGGGCCTCAGGCGGTTGCCGCGGTGCTGACAGACATTGTAGAACGCGCGAACACTGCCGTCGGCCTGGCGCACCACGAGAATCGACTCCGGGCCGATTTCGGTCACGAGATAGTCGCCCGGCTGCGGAATGTCGAGCGCACGGCCCGCCACGAGCCACACCTTCGTCCACAGCCGCTCCCACTCGAGGCGCATGAACGCGCGCGACGTGTAGCGGCGATGATCGATCACCGCATCGCCGAGCTCCGGGTCCGGCGCCTTCTCGTGCGGGGTGCCGGGACGGACGCTCGAGCGCCCGTCGTTGTCCGCGCTCACGCGGCGGACGCGTGCGTAGGCCGGGGCCTTCGACCGCTCGGCGAGGCCCTCGTCGGCCGCGCTCGGCGTCTCCGGTTTGCTGGGTTCGGTTGCCAAGTTCGGATCCTCTCAGGAAGCCGGGCCGGCGGCCCAGCGCAGGCCGCGGCGCAGCAGCTCGCGATACACCGGCAGCTTCCAGCTGCCGCGTTCGACCGCCGGATATTCGGCGATCATCGGCCGCATGTCGTACTTTCCGCGGCAATGGCCGAGCGTGCAATAGAGCACCTCGCCGCCGCCATGCCGCCGCAGATACATCACGAGTTGCCGGTCCGCGGCGGCGGCATCGCGCGCGCCATCTCCGGCCGCACGCGGCAGCGGCCAGGACCCCGCGACGAAACCCGGCGCCTCACCGCGGTAGCGCGTGTGCAGCAGGGGCTCGACCTCGCCGAGGTATTCGCACAGGTACAACTCGTCGTCCGCATCGAACGGCTCGATCCCGGCAACCAGCGGATGATCCGGGTTGCTGATTTCGACCCGAAAGGGGGCGATCGGCGGATGCGCGAGGAACCGGCTGCCGAGCATCTCCATGAACCGCGGCGACTCCTGGGGCGCATCCCAGCCCCGGCCCTTCACGAACCGCAACAGCGAGTTCGTGCCGTGCAGCGCGAGCCAACGCCGACCCGCGCCGAGGAAGCGCGACAGGGCGTCGACCTCCTCGGGCTTCGGAACCACGTTGCAGGTGTAGGTGACCAGAAAGTCGGCGGCCGCGATCGCATCGCGGTCGCGGTAATCCTCCCCCACCCGGACGCGGATCCGCTCATGCTCGGCGAACAGCTTAAGGAGCTCGAGCCGGGCAAAGTCCATGTCGTGGTAGAGCCCGCCGCAGACGAGATAGCCGTTGATCGGACCGCTGTTCATCGGCGAGCCGCCACTGCGCCTAGGAAGCCGCGGCGTTGGTCACAGCTGAACGCGCTTCGTGAAGCCGTTGTCGGCGATCACGTTCGCACCGGTGATCAGCCCCGCGGCCGGACTCGCGACGAACACGATGACGCGGGCGATCTCCTCGACGCTGCCCATGCGCCCGCAGGGGATCTGCTTGACCGCCCATTCGTAGAACTTGGGCTGCGTTCCCTTGATCATCTCCCATGCGCCGCCCTCGAAATAGATCGGTCCGGGCGACACGGTGTTCACGCGCACGCCCTTCTTGCCCACGTATTGGGAGAGCTGTTTCGAATAGGTGATCAATCCGGCCTTGATCGCGTTGTATGCCATCGGCGCGGCGAAGGTCTCCACGGCATTGGTCGAACCGATGATCACGATCGAGCCGCTGCCTGACTTCTCGAGGTGCGGCATCAGGGTCTCGCAGCCGCGGACCGTGTGCAGCATGTCGATCTCGAAGTTGCGCACCCAGTTCTTCTCGCTGTCCATGCCGCCGCCGCCGCTCACACCGGGCACGAAGATGTCGCAGCCGCCGAGGGCCGCGGCGGTCCGCTCGAGCCAGGCCTTGTACGCTTCTCCGTCGCGCACGTTCACCGCCTCACCGATGACCTGGTTGTCCGGCTGCTTCAGCGCCTTGACCGCATCGGCCACTTCTTCCTCGGTCCGCGCACAGAAGCCGACGTCGGCACCTTCGGCGACCAGCAGGTCAATGACCGCGCGCCCGATACCCTTGGTCGCACCGGTAACGATCGCCTTCTTGCCGCGCAATCCGAGATCCATCGAGTCGCCCTCCCCGTTCCGCCACGCCCGTCCGAGTATCAGATCGCGATTATAGGGCTACAGCCAGCCAAAAACAAACAGTCTTGACTGTTTTTATTGCGCAATCAGTCCGTTGTCGATCAGGATTTCGGCGGCATTGACGAAGCGCGACTCATCCGAGGCTAGATAGAGCACGAGGTTGGCCACGTCCTGCGGCTTGCCGAGCCCAACCGGCGTCTGGTCGTACACGGTCATCTGCATGCCGAGCTCCTGCGTCGCCTTGACCACCATCGGCGTCTCGATCGCGCCGGCATGGATCGAGTTGCAGCGGATGTTGTACTTGTTCATCTGGCAGTGCACCGCAATCGACTTCGTCATCGAGCGCACCGCTCCCTTCGCCGCCGAATACGCGTAGAACACCGGATAACCGAGGTGCGTCGCGGTCGAGCACATGTTGATGATCGAGCCCCCGCCCGAATCCTTCATCAGCGGTATGCCGTATTTGCAGGCGAGGAACACGCTGTCGGTCATCACGCGCAAGTGCTTGTGGAACTCGTCGAGCGTCGCGGACTCGGGCGTCCCGACGACCACCATGCCGGCGTTGTTGACCAGCACGTGCAGCGCGCCGAAGCGGCCGCGAATCTCGGCGAACACTTCCTGCCAGCCGCTCTCGCTCGCGACGTCCTGGACCATGAAGAACGCCGCGCCCGGACGTGCCGAGTTGATCTCCTGCGCAAGCGCCCTCCCGGCCGTCTCGTTGAGATCGGTGATCACGACCGTCGCACCTTCCTCGGCGAGCAAGGTTGCATCGGCTTTGCCGAGCCCGGACGCCGCCCCCGTCACCAGAGCCACTTTTCCGCTCACCCGTCCCATGCGCATACTCCTGGTAATCTGTCTCGCCAGCGGCCGACGTTAACAGTCCGGTCGTCCGGCAGTCAATTCATCCTGTTTCAAACACTCTTGACTTTTTCAAGCAGCCACGACATCGTACCGCCCCATGGCCACGATCCCGCACGAGCCGCTCTCTCCCGACGCCCTGTCGATCGGCAGCGGATGGCAGGCTCAAAAGAGCGCATCGACGCGGACGCAGATCATCGAGGCGGCAATCACCTGTCTCGTCGAGCTCGGTTACGGCCGCACGACGACCACGGTGATCGCGAAGAAGGCCGGCCTGTCGCGCGGCGCGATGCTGCATCACTTCCCGTCCAAGATGGACATCATCCGCGCGGCGGTCGAGTACCTGCACGCGAAGCGGCTGCGCGCATTCCGCAAGGCGATGGCGAAGGAACCGACCGATGGGGACCACGTCCGCCTGGGCATCGAGGGCTACTGGTCGCACGTCAAGCACCCCTGGTTCGTCGCCTTTTTCGAAATCTCGGTCGCCGCACGCACCGACAAGGAACTCGCGGCGATCCTGTTCCCGGCCCAGGAGGCATTCGAGCGCGAATGGTACGAGACCAGCCTCGAACTGTTCCCCGAGTGGAAGCGCAAGGGAGAGAACTTCATGCTGGGCTTCGACCTGACGCGCTACGTGATCGAGGGAATGGGCATCAGCTTTCTAACGCACAAGGAAACCGAGCGCGACAAGCGCGTGCTGCGCTATCTCGAAACGAAGCTCAAGGAACTCGCCGACGAGGATCGTTGAGCGAAGCCGGCGCGCCCACGCGCGCCGCGCGCCGCCGGCCTGGAATCAGCTCTTCCAGTCCAGCAAGTGCAGGTCCATGCCCCCTTCGACGCACTCCATGATCGGCGGCACGAGGCGGTCGTGGAACGGGCTCGCCTGGTGGGTCTGGAACGCGGCCTCGTCCCGGAACCGGCCGTAGACGACGTAGGTGCGCTCCTTCGTGCGGCTCTTCAGCACGTCATAGACCAGCGTGCCCGGCTCATTTTCGTGCGTGAGATGCGACAGCTCCTCTTGGAGGCGCTCGAACTGCGCTTCTTTGCCGGGCTTGATGGTCAGCGTGGCGATGAATGTCGTCGACATGGTGATGCGATCTCCTATTCGATGGCGTCGAAATATTCGCGGACCCAGGTGCCGTCAAGGCAGGCCGAGATCTTCGGCGCAAGTTCGGCCAGGATCTTCGAGTTCATGTGCCGGTGTTCCGCCTCCTCACTGCGGAAACTCTCGAGCACGACGTAGCGATGCGGTTCGCGCAGCCGGAAGAATTCATAGAGCAGCGTGTCCGGCTCGTTCGCGCGCACGTGTTCCTGGAGGGCGAGACAGTGTTTCACGAACTCCGGCTCATGCTCCGGCCTGCAGGTCATCCGGGCGATGAAAGTTATCTTGGACATGGGGTCTACTCACTCGAGGAAAGTTGGATCGCGCCATTCCGCCGGCGCGTACTGCGATGCTAACATCCCGGCCCGCAGCCGATCACGAGGAACAGCGGACGATGCCGAAAGAAACCACGATCTCGATACCGCTCGCCGACCTCGCGGAAGGCAGGATGGTCACCCGCAGCGCCGGCGGGCGGGAGATCATGGTCTGCCGCACGAAGGACGGGCTGTTCGCGGTCGACAACATCTGCTCCCACGCCTATGCGCGCCTCAACGAGGGCCGCCTGCGCGGCTTTCGGGTGATCTGTCCGCTGCACGGCGCCGCGTTCGACGTGCGCACCGGGGCCGTGCTCGGCGCACCGGCCAACCGCGCCATCGGGAGCTTTCCGGTTCATAGCGACGGCACGCACGCGACGGTCACCGTGCCCGACGCGCCCGACGTACCGCACATCGCGCCGCCGATGCCCTGAGCGCGGCGCCCGCGCGGGCCGCCGCGCGCATCAGGCGCGGCCCCGCTGGTCGAAGCGGCGTCCGACCATCGCCGCGGCGATGTTGACCTTCTGGATGTCGATCGCGCCGCCCGCGATCCCCCACAGAT
>JAJXYR010000123.1 GCA_021780475.1 Pseudomonadota bacterium | reverse complement strand
AGCAACCCACCGGCCTTCAAATAAGAAAGCAAATGCGTCAAGGTTCCAGCTGGATCAGGCAGATGTTCCAAAACATCCCCCAAGTGAAGCACGTCGAATTTCTGTGTCTCATTCCATCGAGCGAACTCGGATACCGGCAAGACTTCACAGCCCGCGTTCTGCGACGCCGTACTGGCTGCGACGGCATCGAATTCGACACCCAGACATCGAAACCCAGCAGATTGGACCGATCGCAGGAAATGACCGACCCCGCAACCATAGTCAAGGACGGTCGAACCACTTGGCGCGAACTGCGCAAGCAGGTGCGCCGCTGAATCGTAATGGGAACTGGCGCAGCCCGAATAATGGCAATCGTGGTATTGACTCTTGGCATACATACGCGCGAACGTCTGTTCGTTCGGTAGCGGATCGATAAAGACGCTTCCGCATGATGCGCAGCCGAAATAACTGAATCGTTGATCGTCGAACTCGACAGCGTAAGGAAAAACCGCCCGAGTGGTTGTCTCCGTGCTGGCACAAAGTGGACATGGGCGGATCGATGATGTTGTTCCGGGGCGATCAAGCATAAAGCGGCTTGATCATCGCGATCCCCCGAGTACGATGGGCCGCCCGCGCCCGCATATCTGTCCACGGGTACCCGCATGGAATCCGGTCGAGGATGTCGCGGGCGACTCCGAGCGTCATGCAATCCGCCCTACGGAGACGTCGAGTGAGTCGGTGGCTCCCCTTTTCACCCACTGCCCGACGGCCCGAAGCGGCACCAATCCACGCCGATGATATCGGCGGGACCCTAGCAACACGAGCGGCCACAGGATCGGCAAGACTTGGAGCTTGAAACGCACCGCGGTCCCGAGATTCTGTATCGACGGGAACGCATACATCAGTCCCCAGACCGAGAGCAACGTCACCACCCAAAGTAGCCACGGTCTGCGCAGCGCGCGCACCGGCAGTCTCTTGACGGCTAGCACGCAAAGGCCGAGCAGGACGAGATTGTCGATGCCGGCAAGCACAGCAAAGGCACTGCCGATCTCGCCCGGCAACGGCCGGAACAACGCGGTGAACAGGCCGGCGGGGATGAACGCGACCATCCCGATCATGCTGTGAAACTGATGGGTCGCCTGCCCGGAGCCACCGTACGCCCAGCTATGGCTGACCTGATTGGAGACGGCGACGAGTTGGCTGGAATCCCCGATATCGAAATTATTCAGGAACCACCGCGCGGCGTAGATCGCACCGGCACCGAAGACCAGGAACATCAGGAATTTCTGCCAGCCGCGTAACCGTCGACCGATCAAGGCCAAGACGATGAGCGGAGCGACCAGGATCAAGGCATACCAGGGTCGGATGGCTGCGGCGATCCCGACGCCGGCGGCGGCCAGGAACAAGGGACGAATCGCACGGGTCGCGTGCCAGCGGGCGATGCCACAGAAGTACAAGCCGACGCCGGCGAGGCAGACTGGATCCTTGCCGAGGATCGACGACCAGAACAGGATGTCCGGGAACAAGCCGATCCAGAGCAGGAAACGCGAATCGAGCGCCGGCACGAGCCAGCGCCAGCCCCGGTAGAACGCGAAGATCGCGAGCAGCCCGACGAAGCTCCATAGCATCTCCAGGAGATGAAAATACGCGGGGAGCACCGCGGTCACCCAATGCACGAGCCAGGCCGCGACCACGGTGCCCGCGCCGAACGTAAGTCGGGGCAGCGTCTCATTGTCGAGCGCGCCGGCACGAAAGTAGCCGTACGCATCGAGGCCACCGTGGTAGTGCGCCTCGTACACCGGCAGCAACAGCAGCGTGACGCCCGCCTTGATCGCCCAGAGCAGTAGAAGCCGCGCTTTCTCCGCGGGGCGCAGCGGCCACGCAGCGATCGCGACCGCGCACACGATCGCCAAGGTCAGGGCGGCGAGATAGTCCGCGAACACCGCACCCTGTCCGGTCAGGGTCGCCGCTTCGTCCAGTACCGGCGTGAGCGCGAACATCGCGGCGAGGCCAACGGCGATCAATGCCCCGAGGAGGGCCCACTGCACCCGTGCGGGCCGGTCGAGGATCGCGTGTCTGATCGTCATCGCCGTGCCAACCAATACAGGGTGCGCCGTGCCACGGCGTCGCGCATCGCGTTACCGCGCGGCGTCGTAGGCGTAGTACCCATACCGGTAATACCCGCCGGCGCGCCGTTCGACCGCATTGAAGATCACGCCCTTGATCTTGACGCCGTTTTGCTCGAAACGCTGCTTGGCAATTTCGATCTCGCGCGCCCGGTTCATGCCGAAACGCGCGACCAGCAGGCTGATGCCGACGTGTTGTCCGATCACCGCGGCGTCGGTCACCGCGAGTATCGGGGGGGTGTCGATGATGATCATGTCGCAGGCCTGGGCGAATTTGACCATCAAAGCCTTGAAATTCGGGTGCATCAGGAGTTCCGATGGGTTCGGGGGCGCCTTGCCGCGCGGCAGGAAGTACAACCCCTTGACGTTGTCCACCTTGCGGATCGCGGCGTCGAATCGGACCTGACCGCTGATCAGTTCCGAGAGGCCGTTCTCGGGACCGCCGCCCATGATCCGGTGCATCGTGCCCCGGCGCAGGTCCGCATCGATCAGCAACACCCGGCGGCCGCTTTGCGCGACGACCGCGGCGAGGTTCGCGGAAATGAACGTCTTGCCGGCCTTCGGGCTGGAGCCGGAGATCATCACCATCTTGTCGAGCTTGTTGCTGACCTCGAGCCGCGCGAAATGCAGGCTCGTGCGCATCGAGCGCAGCGCCTCGACCGCGAGG
>JAJXYR010000111.1 GCA_021780475.1 Pseudomonadota bacterium | reverse complement strand
AAATCCGGATACGAGGTATTCCTGCGATTCGTAGCCGAGCGCTCGCACGTCCCAGACCAGAGGGCCCTTCATCACCGAGTCCCGCAGCGGGCCGACGACGCGGGTTTCGGCGGCAGGACCCGACCAAACCCTCCTCGGGATACCGAACACGCCGGCACCGGCCGCGAGGCCCGCGAACAGGACGTTGCGTCGCGTCAGACCGGTACCCGACGCCGGTGGCTCGATCATCCCGACACCCCCCGATGGTTGGAATTTACAACCAATGTGCCGCCGCATCCCGGATGCGACCGTGCTGGATACTGGCGCGTTTTCCCGACGTTGGCAATACCATCCGCCTGCATCGCAACGGCTCCGGCGGGCCCCGGCATCGATCGGGTCTCGATCGCCGGCGACCGCGTGCCGTCGCGCAGGGACCTCAAAATATTAGTTGACTACGCCAACGAGTGCGGTAGATTCCGCCGCATGGGTACGACGCCCCAGACGCCGGCCCGAAGACTGTTCGAAGTAGCGCACAGCCGCGCAGGGGGGAATGCCAAGTGACCAGTAAATTCATGCTTCGCGTCGGGCACGTTCGCCGTTGCCGAACGGCGCGTTCGGTCGTCGCCTCGATGCCCTTGATCCTCGGCCTGCTTGCGTCGCCGTGGAGCGGCGCGCAGCAAGTCGGGAATGCGCAAGGCGCTGCGGCACCTTCCCAGCGAGCTACGAAGTCGAACAGCACGGCGGCCACGCTGCAACAAGTCGTCGTGACCGGCACGTTGATTCACGGCACCGGACCGGTCGGATCGAAGCTGATCACGCTGAGTCCGTCGACCTTGCAGGCGACCGGCGCGAACTCGGTCGCGGACATGTTGCGATCCGTGCCGCAGGTGTCGAACCTCGGCGTCTCCGAGGCGCAGCGCACCGGCACCGGCGGCGCGACCAATATCACCTACGCGAATTCGATCAACCTGCGCGGTTTGAGCCCCTTTGCGACCTTGACCCTGCTCGACGGGCATCGCGTCCCGCCCGCGGGGACCAGTGGCTCGACCGTCGATCCGGATTCCTTTCCGGCGATCATGCTCCAGCGGATCGACATCATCGCCGACGGCGCGTCGGCGACCTACGGATCGGATGCGATCGCCGGCGTGGTGAACCTGATCCTGCGGCGTAACTTCGAGGGCGTCGAGGCGAGCGTCCGGGAGGGCTGGGCCGACCAGTACAAGGAGCGGCAAGTCGGGGTGCTGGCGGGTCACCATTGGGCGAGCGGGCAGTTCACGATCGGCTTCGAGAACTCCTACCACTCGACCCTGCCCGGCCAGTCGCGCTCATTCTTCGAGTCGAATCAAACGAACCGGGGCGGTCCCGATTACCGCACACCCCAGTGTAGCCCGGGCACGATCGTAATCGGCGGCACCAGTTACGCGATTCCGGCGGGTGGCGTGACCCCGGCCACCGCCGGGTCGCTGGTGCCGAATACTATGAATCTGTGCGACGGCGCCAAGTATCAAGATATCTTGCCGCAGGTCGAGCACAACGACGTCGCCCTCACCTTCGATCAAAGCATCGGCGATTTCGTCAAGATCTACGGTGATGCGACCTACGCCCGCCGCACCTACGTGAACGTCGTCAAACAGGTGACCGGACCGCTGAACGTTCCGGATACGAACGCGTATTTCGCCGCACCGCCCGGCGCGGCGCTGAGCCCCTGCTCGCCGGCGCCCGGCGCACCACTCTGCGAACAGGTCGACTACTCGTTCGGGAACGATCTTGGATACCAAGCGAACGCCTACGGGCGATCGGAGAATTATCAGGAGACGCTCGGCATCGACTTCGCGCTGGCACACGGCTGGCATCTCGGCTTCGACGGCACGACCGGTCGCGACCATGATCGGGACCAGCAGAACCAGGAACTGAACAACGGCAATCTCGGGGCCGCACTGGCCAGCAGCAATCCGGCAACGGCGCTCGACGTATTCGGCGGTCCCAATTCGCCGGCGGTGCTCGCCAGCGTGTTCGCGAACCGGTTCTATGCGCCGGGGGAAACGGGGGAACAGGTGCTCGAGGGCAAGGCCGACGGCCCGATCTTCCATCTTCCGGGAGGCGACGTCCGCCTCGCCGTCGGCACCCAGTGGCGCCACGACGAGTTGCTGTACGGCATCAACTCCGGTGTTCCCGGCGGTGCCGACCTGATCATCCGACGCAACCTGCACCGGGTTTCGAAAGCCGCGTACGTCGAGGCGCTGATTCCGTTGGTCGGCGCCGGCAATGCGGTGCCGGGCATCAAGCGCCTCGAACTGGACATTGCCGGCCGGTACGAGACCTACAGCGACTTCGGCAGCACCTCGCACCCGAAGATCGGTGTGAACTGGACCCCGGCGAACGATTGGCTGGTGCACGCGAGCTTCGGCACGTCGTTCCGCGCGCCGCTGCTGTCGGAGCTGGTCGGCCCGTTGAACGGCGTGTTCGTGCAGACCTACTCGGATCCGCTGTCGCCGACCCATACGTCGGTCGGATACACGCTCGGCGGCGGCAATACCCAGCTTCGCCCGGAAACCGCGACCACCTACTCGTTCGGCGTCGACTACCACCCCACGGATCGCGCCAAGCTGAGCCTCACGTTCTACGACATCGACTACAAGAACCAGATCTCGAGCTATCTCAGCGACCTGACGATCTTGAACCAGACCGCGCAATTGGGATCGCTGATCACCCGCTGCCCGTCGACGACGTGCAGCAGCCTGATCAACCAATACGTGGTGCCGGGCCCGGTGTTCGGGCCGATCCTCCCCAACCCGAGCGTGTTCGTCAA
>JAJXYR010000285.1 GCA_021780475.1 Pseudomonadota bacterium | reverse complement strand
CAGGCGCTCGCGCAAACGCTCGATACGGACGCCGTCGGCGGCCGACTCGGCGGCGGCGATCGCGTATGCCGCCCCCATGCCCGCAACCTGGTGCGTCGGCACCGTACCCGCGCGCAGGCCGCGCTCCTGGCCGCCGCCGAATTGGCGCGCCGCAATGCGCACGCCGCGCCGGCGCGACACCAACAAGGCGCCGACGCCCTTCGGACCGTGGATTTTGTGCGCCGACAAGGACATCAGATCCGCACCACAGCGCGCGAAATCCACCGGACATTTGCCGAAACTCTGGGCGGCATCGACGTGCAGCCGGGCAGCGCCGTGGCGTTCGCAAACGGCCGCGAAGCCGGCCACGTCCTGGATCACGCCGGTTTCATTGTTGACGTGCATCAAGGAAACCAGCACCGTCTGCGGATCGAGCGCCTGCTCGACCTGCGCCGGCGAGACGATGCCGCGAGAATCCGGTGTCAGATAGGTCACGCGCCAGCCGCGCCGTTCGAGTTCGCGGCAGGGGTCGAGCACCGCCCGGTGCTCGGTGCGGGCGGTGATGATGTGCCGTCCCTGGCCCTCCAGATGCTGGGCCAGACCGAAAATTGCCAGGTTGTCCGCTTCCGTCGCACCCGAGGTCCAGATGACCTCCTCCGGCTGCGCGCCGACGGCCGCCGCGACCTGCGCGCGGGCCGCCTCGACGCGCGCGCGCGCCTCTTCTCCCGGCCGATGCCCGACCGAGCCGGGGTTGGCGAAAACGCCGTCCGCGGTGAGGCAGGCGGCCATTTCGGCCGCGACCCGCGGATCGAGCGCCGTCGTCGCCGCGTTGTCGAGATACGCCGGCGCGCTCATGCGCCCGGCCCCCGCGTCGCGCGGCGGCGGCCGGACACCGCGCTCAGGATGCCGCGCAGGATGTTGACCTCATTGCGGTCGAGACGGCTGCGGTTGAACAGGCGGCGCAGACGTTCCATCAAATAGCCGGTGCGATCGTCGAACTCGATTTCCCGCAGCACCTCGGCCAGATGCGCGTAGAGATGCTCGAGTTCGGCCCCTTCGGCGGGCGGCGCCTCGTACTGCACATGTCCCGCCGGCGCCTCGCGCGCGAGATACAGCTCGTAGGCGAGCAGCTGCACCGACATCGCCAGATTGAGCGAACAGTAGGCCGGATTGGCGGGAATCCGCACCAGCACGTTGCAATGCTGCAAATCCTCGTTCGCGAGCCCGTAGCGCTCCGATCCGAACAGCAGCGCGGCGCGGGCCGCGGCCGGCAGGGCCGCGACCTGCGCGGCCGCCTCCCGCGGTGTCGCGAATTCCCACGTGAAATTCCGCGGCCGCGACGTCGCTCCGGCGACGAACGCGCAATCGCCGAGCGCCGCGGCAACGGTGTCCACGACCCGGGCGGCGGCGAGCACGTCGTCGGCGCCCGCCGCGAGGGCCACCGCCTCCGGATGCGGAAAAGACCGCGGCCGCACCAGCACCAGATCCGCGAGCGCCATGTTCTTCATCGCGCGCGCGACCGAGCCGATATTCCCGGGATGGCTGGGATCGACGAGGACGATGCGAACGAGATCGGTCATGCTCTGTTATTCTAGCGCCACGCTATGCATCCACTCCTCAATATCGGCATGCGCGCCGCGAGGCGCGCCGGCGACTCGATCGTACGCAGCCTGTCGCGCCTCGACTCGCTGAAAATCGACACCAAGGGCCGCAACGACTTCGTCACCGACGTCGACCGCAAGGCCGAGGCCGAGATCATCGCGACGGTGCGCCGCAGCTACCCCGACCACGCCTTCCTCGGCGAGGAAACCGGGGCGAGCGGCGACGGCGAGTTCCGCTGGATCATCGACCCGCTGGACGGCACCACCAACTTCCTGCACGGCTTTCCCGTGTTCGCGGTGTCGATCGCCGTGGAACAGAAGAACCGGCTCCAGCACGCGATCATCTACGACCCCATGCGCCAGGAATTCTTCACGGCGTCGCGCGGCGACGGCGCCCAGCTCGACGGCAAGCGCATCCGCGTCAGCACCCAGCGGACGCTCGAAGGCGCGCTGATCGGCACCGGCTTCCCGTTCCGCGCCGGCGTCGATTACGTCGACGACTACCTGGCGATCCTGAAAGTGGTGATGGCGCTTGCCGCGGGTATCCGCCGGCCCGGCTCCGCGGCGCTCGACCTCGCCTACGTCGCGGCCGGCAGACTCGACGGCTTCTGGGAGTTCGGCTTGTCGCCCTGGGATACGGCGGCCGGGGCGCTGCTGATCCAGGAGGCGGGCGGCCGGACGGGCACCCCGTCCGGCGGCGATTACGCGCTCGGCCCCCATCTGGTGGCCGGCAACCCCAAGGTCTACGAAGCGCTGATCGCGACGATCGGTCCGCTCACACCGGCGCACTTGCGGACTTAGCGGCTGTCGCGGCCTCGTCTTTGCGCCGCAGACGGCTGTGGCGGTAGCCGTACGCGAAATACAGGACCAGGCCGATCAGACTCCACAACGCGAGCCGCACCCAGGTCGCGGCCGGCAGGAACACCGCCATGCCGGCGCAGAAGACGATCCCCATGATCGACACGAACCACACCGCCGGGACCCGGAACGGCCGCGGCAGGTCAGGGCGGGTGTAGCGCAGCACCAGGACGCCTGCGCAGACCACGATGAAGGCGATCAGGGTGCCGATCGATACCAGCTCGCCGAGGATGCCGATCGGCAGCAAGCCGGCGAAGGTCGCCGCCAGCACACCGGTGATGACCGTCGATATGTGCGGGGTCCGGTACTTCGGATGAACCGCGCCGAAGACCGGAGGCAGCAGGCCATCATG
>JAJXYR010000189.1 GCA_021780475.1 Pseudomonadota bacterium | reverse complement strand
ACGAGAACGGAATGGAGCTGGCCGCGCGGTTCGCGAACGTGGTGATGACGCGTACCTTCTCCAAGGTGTACGCACTCGCGGGACTTCGCGTCGGCTGGGCCTATTGTCCGGCGCCGGTCGCAGACGCTCTCCACCGCGTCCGTGACCCGTTCAACGTGTCGGTGCCTGCGCAATATGCGGCCGCCGCCGCGCTGCGGGACCATGACCATGTCCAGCGTTCCGTCGAACACAACGAACGCTGGCGCGCCTGGATCACGGACGCCGTCCGCGCGACGGGCCTCGTCGTCGTCGACAGCGTCGGCAATTTCCTCCTGATCCGGTTTCCGCACCGGCCAGGCAAGACAGCGGCGGACGCGGACCGCTTTCTGTGCGAATGCGGGCTGATTCTGCGCGGCGTCGCCAATTATGGTTTGCCCGACTGCCTGCGGCTGACCGTCGGCTCCGAAGCGGCCAACCGCAGGGTTGCCGCAGCGCTCGCGGAGTTCATGGCGCGGTCGTGAGAGAGCCCTGGCGGCACGCAGAAGCTACATGACACGACGAAAGAGCCCCCGCAGAGGCCGCACACCTTGCCTCAGGCTGTTAGACACGCGGTTTTGGACATTTTAGTCTGAGTCCATATTCCAACGGGGGACTACCGTGAAATCGGGGCTTTCCAGCACGACCGTCGTTTCGCTCATCGCCTTCCTCAGCTCGTGGACCGCCGCATCCCAGGCGCAACCCGCGTCGGCTCCGCCCTGGATGAACACCTCGCTGACGCCCGGTGTCCGCGCCGATCTGCTGCAATCGAAGATGACGCGGGAAGAGGAGGTAAGACTCGTGCACGGCTATGTGGGTCTCGACTCGCCGTGGCTGCCCAGAGGCTACACCCCGGCCATTCGCGCCGCGCTGCCAAGCTCCGCCGGCTACGTCCCCGGCGTCGCGCGGTTGGGGATTCCCGCCTTGCTTGAAACCGACGCCAGCCTGGGCGTGGCAAATGGCGGTCACATGCGCCCCGGCGACCAGGCGACCGCGTTGCCTTCCTCGCTCCTGACGGCGGCAAGTTGGAACAGCGATCTGGCCTATGACGGCGGCGCCATGATCGGACAGGAAGCACGCGACAAGGGCTTCAACGTGCTGCTTGCCGGCGGCATCGATCTGACGCGCGACCCGCGGGGTGGACGGACCTTCGAATACTCCGGCGAAGACCCGCTGCTCGCCGGCACGATGGTGGGTGCAGCCATTCGCGGCATCCAGAATCAGCACATCATCTCGACGATCAAGCATTTCGCGATGAACGATCAGGAAACCGGCCGCGGCCTGATGAGCGCCAACATCGACAATGCCTCGATGCACGAAAGCGATCTGCTGGCTTTCGAGATCGCCATCGAACGCGGCGATCCCGGCTCGGTAATGTGCGCCTACAATCGGGTGAACGACACCTATTCCTGCGAAAACGACTATCTGCTCAACAAGGTGCTGAAACAGGACTGGGGCTACAAAGGCTTTGTGATGTCGGATTGGGGGGCCGTACATTCGACCGTGGACGCGGCGAACAACGGCCTCGACCAGGAGTCCGCCTACAATCTCGACCGGGAAGATTATTTCGGCGACCCGCTCCGCATGGCGATTCTCGACGGCTCGGTGAGCGGCGAGCGCCTGGATGACATGGCGCGCCGCATTCTGCACGCCATGTTTGCGAACGGGCTTTTCGACGATCCGCCGGTCAAACGTCCGATCGACAGCGAGGCCGACCTTCAGGTGGCGCAGCGCGTCGCGGATGAGGGCATCGTGCTGTTGAAGAACAGCGGCGGGCTGTTACCGCTTTCCGCGCATAGCCGAAGCATCGCAGTCATCGGCGGACGCGCCGATATCGGCGTCTATTCGGGTGGCGGGTCGTCGCAGGTGATCCCCATCGGCAATGCCCCTTCGCAGGAAATCCTGATTGGCGGCGCGGTGCGGGAGATCGCCGGACGGCCCGTCCAAATCCCCCGAGACACGATCGTCCTCGATCCGCCCGCGCCGCTGGCGATGATCCGTGCCGCTGCGCGCGGCACACAAGTCCGTTTTAGCGACGGCAACGACATCGCCAGCGCCGTCAAGCTGGCGCGCCGTTCGCAAATCGCCGTCGTTTTCGTCCGGCAATGGATGCGCGAAGGCCGGGACGCGCCCAATCTTTCGCTTTACGGAAACCAGGATGCGCTGATCGCGGCCGTCGCCGCGGCGAATCCGCGGACCGTCGTCGTGCTGGAAACGGGCGGGCCGGTGCTGATGCCGTGGCTCGGCAAGGTCGGTGCGGTACTGGAGGCCTGGTACCCGGGCAACCGCGGCGCCAACGCGATCGCCGATATCCTGTTCGGCAAGGTGAATCCGTCCGGCCGCCTGCCGATCACCTTTCCCCAGAGCGAAAGCCAATTACCCCGTCCGGTCATTCCCGGCACGGACGGCACGCCATTGCTCGTCGCGGAGGGCAGCAGGATAACGCCCTACGACGCCGATTACACCGAGGGCGCGAATATCGGATACAAATGGTTCGAAGCGAAAAGCCTGACGCCGCTTTTCCCCTTCGGGTTCGGCCTGTCCTACACCTCCTTCAACTTGAGCGGCTTGAGCGCCACCGGCGGAGCGACGGTGACCGCAAGCTTCGACGTGCGCAACGCCGGCAAGCGGGAGGGCATGCAGACCGCGCAGGTCTATGTGACGCCGCCCGGCGGGGTCGCGCGACTGGTCGGCTGGAGCAAGGTCGACTTGAAACCGGATGAGACGCAGCACGTCACGGTGACGGCCGATCCGCGGCTGCTGGCGACATTCGACACCGTTGCGAATGTCTGGCGCGTGGCCG
>JAJXYR010000227.1 GCA_021780475.1 Pseudomonadota bacterium | reverse complement strand
GCCGGCGCGCTTCCCTGCGGAGGTGGCCGAGCTCGCCGCAGGCGAGGGCTGGATGCCTCTGTGGCTGATGGACATCGCGATGCTGATCCGCGACCGCGCGCGCGAGCTAGGTCGCGAGCCGGGACTCGGCGAGATCGAGACGATGCCGCGCTACGCGGTCGAGCGGATCGGGCGCATGAGCGCGCACGAATACCTCGACGTGCGCCGGCTCGCACACCGGATCTGCGTCGCGATGCTGCGGGCGTTCGGTGCGTTTGACCTGATCGTGACGCCGGCGACCGGCACACTGCCGCCGCCGGTCGGAACTCTCGACGCAAACGCGCCGAACTTCGACTTGGCGCGTTGGGGTGCCGCTGGCTATGCATTCGCGCCGTTCTCGGAACTTTTCAACGTCACCGGCCAGCCTGCCGCGAGCCTGCCGCTGTTCCAGTCGGCGTCCGGGCTGCCGATCGGTATCCAGCTCGTGGGCCGCCAAGATGAGGATCATCGGCTGCTGCAAGTCGCCGCGGACCTGGAAGCCGCTACCGCCTGGTCAAATCGCCATCCGCCACTGTGGGCCGGCTCGCCGCTAGTTTGACCAGCGGTTGCGTCAAACGGTGCCGCTGACTCCCAATTTAGATGTGCGCATAATGTATATTATGTGAAATAATGATCTTGGCTATCGATGTCGTTAAAACAGGATGCGTGTATCCGGGGTCACTCTCGAGGCGATCAGAGCCGCGCGCCACGCGTCCTGTTCCCGCGGATATTCCGTCTCGGCGCGCAGAATAGGCATGACCATCCGCTCGAAATAATTGGCCTCTCCCAGAACGAGGTACGCGGGACTCGGCATCGGCAGATGAGCATGACGCTCCAGGTATTCCGTCCGCCGGTGGATGGCCCGCGCCGCGCGTCCCTCTGGCGAATCGGCCGGCCAGAGCCGCGTCGCGCCTGCCGATCCCACCGCGGCATAAAGGAAATTATCGCCGTGCTCGAACACCAGCAGCGCACGGCGACAGGCGTTCGTGCGTGTTGCGTCTGGCGGGCCCCGATCCGCGCAGAGGTCGGCGAGCGCGACCAGGGGCTCGACATTCAACATCGCACCTGCATTGCCGGCGCTCCACGCATACGCATCGGCGAAGTCGGCGCCGCCAATGTCGCGCAATGCGTGATACAGCACGGGCACGAGCCGGGTGCCGTCGCTATCTGCTCGCTGCGCGTTGCCGATTTCGGTGAGCGCGGCGTTGATTCGAGTAGGGTCGCGAGCCGCGTATGCCGCACCGAGATCATCGAGCCACACCGCTCCATTCTCCGGATCGAGCCGCCGCAACTTGGCATGCAGCGACGCGAGATCACAATTCAGCTTCCAGGCCCTGCAGTAGGTCAGCTTCATCATCACGAGATCAGCACGATTCGGCGCCTTGGCAGCGGCTTTCGCAAGCCATCCGTAGCGGTCGCGGGCGTTGGGCGGAATGGGCGGTCCGCTCATGAACACCGCGGCGGCGGCGAGTGCATCTGGGCCGCCGTTGGCAAGCAATCGCGCGGTCACCGATCGCTCCACCGCGCGCTCGCGCAGGTTCATGAGGAACTCCCGATGCGCCTGATTGTGCTTGCCCAGCGCCGCGTTGAGCGGAGGTGCCGGGAAGGTGGCTGACGCGAGCGCGCTCAACGCAGTCAATGCGTACAACGGCGCTGCCGCGTACCGCCACCAACGGCGTGGGGACGCGAGCACGATGCGCAACCGCCGCTCGAGTTGCGATCGCCGCTCGAACACGCCGGTCGCCCCGCGCGGCGCCGGCGACATACGCGCCGCGATCTCGACCAATGCCGATCCGTAAGCCTGTGGCGCCTCGCCCCGGCGCACCACCCGCGCATCACAGTCGATTTCAACCGCGAGCCGCAAGCGGCGCCATTGCCACCAAAGCGGTAGATTCCAAGGGAACAGCGCCACCAGGAGTGCGCCCGCCAGCAACCAGCGTCCATCGTGCGCGGCGAGGTGTTCGCGTTCGTGCGCGAGTACCAGGGCGCGCCGCCCTGGCGGCTCCTGCTCGAACCAGCGCGGCACGATGATCCGTGGCCTCAAGATCCCGAGCACCGCGGGGCCGAGATCTTCGGACACACCGACTTCGACCTCGTCGAGCAGGCGCACCGGCCATTCGCGACCCCGTTGGATGAGTTGGCGACTCGTCAGAAAGAGTCTGGCGAGGAGCCCTGCTGTGAGCAGCGCCCACGCGATGCCGAAGGCGAACTGCAGCCGCCAAATCAGCTTCCGGGTCCACAGGCGCCGTGGCGGTGGCTGCGGAACCGGGCTCGCGCGTTCCTCGGTGTCCGATCGGATCGCATTGGGTGCAGATCTCGCAATGGCGCGCTTCGACACGCCGACGGCTGGAGCCGCCGCCGGCGGCGCCGGGATCTCCAACGGCGACTGACCCGGTAGCGCACCGACCAGATTCCACGCCGGCACCACGAGCGATGCGGCCAGCGCCGCGAGCCACGCGATGCGTCGTGGCCGGCGCAGGCTCGCGAGGATCCGCTCCGCAAGCCACGCCGTGAGCGCGACGCACGCGGCAATCAACAGGGCGTAGGCAGCCGCGCCGATCACTTTGGATCCCGGGTGCGCCGATCCGGCAACTCCCGCAAGCGCGCGACGCGTGCCATGTATCGATGCGCACGACCTTCTTTGCTGCGCGTCACCGCGCCTTTGGCCTCGAGTGTGCGCAACTCCGCATCCCGATCCATCAGCCGCCTACCCCTCGCCCGCCGTCCCCAGCTTCTCCCAGCCCGCGCGCCCCAGTTTGCGCAGCGTCTCGATGTTGCGCCGGTAGATCTCGTCAGGATCGGCCAGGGCGAGGACGGCGCGTTC
>JAJXYR010000018.1 GCA_021780475.1 Pseudomonadota bacterium | reverse complement strand
CGCGGACCTGCGCATCACGCCGCGGGATTTGCGCCGCGGCTACCTGGACGTCGCCACACCGGTTGCGCTCGTGATCAAGAGCAACAGCCCGAACGGCTTCGCACTCGACGTGATTTCCTTGGAACCGCTGGCCGCGGCGATCGTGATCAGCGGCCTGGACGCGGCCGTCTCCCTGGGTCCAGACGGCGGCACGATCGTGCAGCGCTGGCCGCGGCCGCACGAGGTGAGCTTGTCGCTCGGCTTCCGCTTCGTGCTCGCGCCCGGCCTCGCCGCCGGGGACTATCCCTGGCCGCTGCGCCTCGCGGTGCGGCCGCTGCAATCGATCTAGTAGGTGACGGTCACGGTGATGAGATCGATGTAGCTGCCGGCGCCCACGTCCTGGCCCGGCTGCACGAACCCATACATGGTGCCCGTCGCCTGGATGCTGCGGCCGTTGATGATCGTGATCGGACCCGCGGCGCCGGAATACGACCCGCCTGTCCCGTCGCCCATCACGACGGTGTGCTGCGGATCCCAATAGATGTTGTAGCCCAGCTTGTTGGCGCCTGATTGCATCGTGCGCATCGCGTAGTTGCCGCTCGAGCCTGCGGTCAGGCTGACGCCGACGGTGACGTTGGTCGAACCGCCGCCGTTGCCGGTGCAGACCACCCGCAGCGCACCCGTCGAGGCATCGCCGACGCCCGCCAAGGGATTGTAGATCCCAAAATTGATGCTGCCCGCGGTCACCGTGCAATTGACCGTGAGCGCCGCGGCCGGACGCGAGCCCGCGCCCAAGCACCCCAGACCGAGCGCGAACAAACAGCCCCGCGCGGCGCGCCTCATCGCGGCCCCCGCCCCGGCGCGTACGGGCGACAGCGGATCGTGCCAAGGTCGGGCAGCGGATCGTCATCCTGCGGCGGCGGCACGCGGAAACGGCAGGCACCGCCCGGCCAGTTCGCCGTCGCGCCCAACCCATGATCGTAGCCGGTCACGTACACGAGGCCGTCGAGCACCACCGGGAACGCGCTTCCCTTGAAGTCGACGATCGCGCCGACCGGCACCGGCTTGCCGTCCGGGGTCACCAAGTGCATGGTCGCGCCGCGCGTTCGTTCGATCGGAAAGCGCACGACGATGCCGCTGCGGTACGGCGGAGCGACGATCGCGCTCGCGGATCCGATCGTCGTGTCGAGCGGCAGGTCGGCCGGATCGACGCTGATGCGATTGGCTTCATAGGGACGTAAATTATATAGGATCGCCTTGCCCGATGAGTCGGTGTGGGTCGTCAGCTGGTTCTCGACGTAGATCGGCACATTCCCGAGACCACCCAGATCCACCATCGCGAAGCTGCCGTCGATCTGCCGGGTCGCGTTCAGCCGGTGATCGAGGAAGGTCAGGGATCCGCTGACGTACGCGCTGGTGCCGGTCACGCCGCTATTGCGGGCCGTTTCGAGTTCGACGTCCGCGGCCGCGTACTGACGGCGCCAGTCCGCATCGTAGTTTCCGGCCGATGAGGCGCTCACCCGGTAGCCCATGCCGGGCCCGACGGGCGGACTCTGGGTCATCGTCGCGATCGCCTCGTTCGCCGGCGCCCCCGTGCCTCGGCCGCCGACGACCGTCGCGGTCGCCGCGCGACGGTGGCCGAACGGCAGCACATAGAACAGATACACGCTGGTCGACGGCTGCGCGCCGAGCAATCGCGTGACGGTCAGATTCAAGGAGCCGTTGCGGCCGAGACTGCGCGAATGCGTCAGGCTCAAGGTCTGTTCCGCCTGGGTGCCGCGATAGGACTGGCGCACGTAGGCGAGCGACAAGCTGCCGAACCGGCCCATCGCGAGGCCCACCTGGCCCAGGCGGCGCTCGCGCAGGCGCAGCGCCGGGTCCTGCGGTTCGCCGACTTGCGCGAACTGGCGCCCGTACCAGGCATCGCTCACGAGCAGGCTCAGGCGCGAGCCGTTGCGCTCGAAGCCCGCGCCGCGCAGCCAGCCGGAACCCGACGCATCGCCGCCGCCGGCAGCCTGCAGGGTCACGAGACCGAGATCGCCGATGCCGATCGCGGCATCGAAGCCGGCGGCGTGCGCGCCGCCTCGCTGGTATTCGGCGTGGCCTTCGAGCGTGAAATTGCGCCGGATCCCGCGCCGATAGCTGCCTTCTGCCAGCATCGTCCCGTAGCGGCTGCTCGCGAGCGCGTAGTCCTCGCGTACGCTGCCCAGGTTGAATGAATACTGGCTGAGGCCCGGTGCGAGCAGGCTCGGACTCGAATAGAACGATTGCGTGAGCACCTGTTCCCGGCCGAGCGCGTCACGCACGACGACGCTCACATCGCCGCTTCCCGATACCGTCGGCAGGCGGTCGATGACGAAGGGGCCCGCCGGCAGCTGGCTGCTCGTGACCAATTGATTGTTGACGAAGACATCGACGGTCGACGGCACCGTCGCCGTGCCGCCGGTGGTCAGCAGCGGCGTCGTCAACAGGTCGGGCCGCAGCGCGAAATTGCGGCTCCAGCGGATGCCCGCGTAGCGCACGGCGTAACCCCAGGTCCCCGAATCGCTGATCGCATCGCCTACGTTCAGGGTCTCGAGCCGCTGCGGAAAATCGACGGTGTAGGTGGTATCGAGGCGCACGAGGCTCCCCCGGCCGGCGGCCGTGCGGCCGGCCTCGCTGTTGGTCAGCACGCCGGCGCCGGCGAACACGCCCAACTCTCCGTACACGCCCCCGCTCGTCTGGCCGGTGACGTGCTGGGAGTAGAGTTGATAATTGAAAAAGGCGCCGGGTGAGGCCGGTGTGATCGTCGGGCTTACGCCGACCGGCGCACTGAGACGCGTCGTGTCGAGAGCCGCCGAAGGCACGCTGATCACCGCGCGCTGGCGCGCCTCATCGATCGAAACGGAGCTCCCGGGGATCGCCGCGGGTGAATAATAGCGCCTGCCATCGCGCAGAACCGGTCGCGTCGATGGCACGCGCAATCGCAGCCGCTGGAAATCCTGCGCCTCGAGCAGCAACGCCCCGCCTGGGCCGCGCAGCACGATCATCATGTGCCCCGGGCCGCCGCGGCTCACGGCCACCTCGAGCACCGCTTCGTGCAAGCCTGCCTCGGCGGCGGCTCCCGAGATGGGCGCGCCCGCCGCCGCCGCGCCGCCACTCCATGGCGCGAACAGCAGCGCCGCGACGAGTGCGCCAGAATATGTCTTGCCGCTGCGCGGGATCAGGCTGGTAAACCGCACGCGCTCGTCCCAACGGCTCTGGCTTACGAACCGCTGATCGCAACGTCGGCCGAAATATCGCCTTGGTCGCCATGGCCATGAATCTTGATCGCCGCATGCCGGTCGACATCCGTCGGCGCCTTCAAGTCCCACACGATCCGGCTGCCCGGCAGCACGTACTTCGAAGTGATCGCCCGCAGCGGCGTCTTCGCCTCGCCGACGGCCGCGTCGAAATCGGTGATTTGCACGTGCGCTGTGCCGCTATTGGTCGCCGCGACTTCGAGGTCGCCATCGGCCAGCCAATGCGCGGCCCAGGCGATCTTCGGCGCGGCATGGCCGTGGGCCGGCGCGACGAACACCGGCACGCTCAAGCGCAGCGCGATGCGCAGGCCGGTGAAATTCTTGGGTGCCGCTTGCGGCACTTCCTGGAAAATGACCCGGTAGCTGAGTTCGAGTTCCGGGTCCGGCGCGTGGCGCAGCGCCACGCGCACGATCTGTTCGCCGTGAGCGGGGATCTGCAGCACCGGCGGCGTCGCGAGCAAGTCACGCGTGTCGTCGAGCCGGTCCTTGCCGTCCCGCTGAGACCACTTCACCACCCGCATCTCGATCACCACCGGTGCGGCGTCAACGTTCGACAAGGTCAGCACGCCCATGCGATGCAGTCCGTCCAGGTCGACCCGGATCGGCGAAATATTGAAAGTGCTCGCGGCGGCCCCTTGGGCCACCGCGAGCGCGAGCGCCGGTGCGAACCGGCGGATCCACATTGACGGCAATCGCGATTTCAAGCCGAGCTCAATAGCTGATCGTCACGGTGATCAAATCGCTGTACGGCGTCGTGCTCGCCACCGCCGCCTGGTTGGTCGCATTGTCGGGCAACTGACCGAACACCGTGACCGTCTGCGCCGTCGCCACGCCGGCGCCGGTACCCGTCATCGTCGCGGATCCCGCGGTGCCGTCACCGAATACCGTGCCGAGAGCGGCCGTGGTGTAGAGGTTGTATTGCAGCGTGTTGGCGCCGTTCGCCATCAGGCGCTGCGCGATCGTACCGCCGGTGGTCGTGCCGCCGTTCAGCGCCACCGTGAAGCCCGTGCCCTTCGTGCACTTGACGCTGATCGCGGTATTCGCGGTGAGCGTACCGCCACCCGGCGTATAGGTGCCGAAGCCCAAGGGATTGGCCGTCGCGGAGCAGGTCGCTTGCACCGTCGCGGTCACTGCGAACGTGGTCGAGGTTGTGGCGGCATTGGCCGCACCGGCGGACAGCGCGCCGGCGGTCAACGCCGCTGTGAGGAACTTACGCATGAATACTCCTAAATTGAAAATATCGCTGGACCTGACTCCGGCAAACCACCGGGTCCGCGCACATTCTTGCGAGTATCCCTGAATGCGTTGTGATCCCTCTCTCAGTTCACCGAGATGGCGCTCAAGTTTCGAGGCAATCTGCCGGGTCCTTCTCAATTCGCGGAAAATCAGCAACCTGGGACTGGTTTGCGATGTGAAGTAGTTCCGCAAAACGTGCGCTCTTAGACATGTGCGAGCGCAGCAGCGAGATCGGCTATCAAATCATCCGCATCTTCGATGCCGACGGAGATCCGGATCAGCGAATCGGTGATCCCGAGCCGGTCCCGGGTCGGCTTCGGCACGCCCGAATGGGTCGTGCTCGCCGGATGCGACATCAAGGTCTCGGTGCCGCCCAGGCTGACCGCGAGCTTGATGACCTGCAGCGCGTCGAGCATCCGGAACGCCTCCGCCTCCCCGCCCCGGATCGAAAAGCCGAAGGTCGAACCCGCGCTCTTGCACTGACGCCGGAACACCGCCTCGGCCGGCGTTCCGGCGCGCAGAAACCCCAGATAGTTGACGGCGGCGACCTTGTCGTGATCCCGCAGGAACTCGGCCACCCGCGCGGCGTTCTCAGCCGCCCGGTGCATCCGCAGCGACATCGTCTCCATCGACCGCGTGATCATCCACGCGCTGTTCGGATCGAGCTGCGTGCCCAGCGCGCCGCGCAACTTGCGCACGGGGCCCGCCATCTCGCGCGATCCCACGACACCGCCCGCAACCAGGTCCGAGTGACCGCCGACATACTTGGTCAGCGAATACATCACGATGTCGGCGCCGTGCGCCAGCGGCTGCTGGAATACCGGTCCGAGGAAGGTGTTGTCGACGGCGACCGGCGGACGACCGCCTGGTTGCCGCGCGCCGATCGATTCCGAAATCTCGCGAATGAGCGACAAATCAACGAGGCCGTTGGTCGGATTGGCGGGTGTTTCGATGAGCACGAGACCCACCCGCCCGCCGTGCCGGCCCGCCAACTCGAGCGCCCGCTCGGCGGCGGCGGCGATGCACGCGCGATCCTGGCCGTCCGCGAACTCGACGGCGTGCACACCGAACAGCGTCAACGTCTTCTCGATCAAGGTCTCGGTACCGCCGTAGAGCGGCTGGCTGATGAGCACGACATCGCCCGGACGGACGTAGGTCCACAAGGTCGTCGAAATCGCCGCCATGCCGCTCGAGAACACCGCCGCGACCTCGCCGCCCTCCCACAGCGCGAGGCGATCCTCCAGGACTTCCAGGTTCGGGTTGTTGAAGCGCGAATACACGAGACCCGAGGTCTTGCCCTCCGGCAGAGCGCGCCGCCCGGCGGTGTAATCGAAAAAGTCCTTGCCGTCCTGCGCCGTTTTGAACGCGAACGTGGAGGTGAGAAAGATCGGCGGCTTGAGCGCACCCTCCGAAAGGCTCGGGTCGTAGCCGTAGCCCATCATCAGCGTCTCCGGCTTCAACATCCGATCGCCGACCTTCGTCTTATGGTACAGATCCTTGCTCACGATGCCTCCCCGGCTGAATCCTGGTGGACGTCACGACGCCCGGCGCACCTCGACGGTCACGTGGGAGAGCGCTTCGAAGCGACGCAGAAGTCCGCGATAATACGCCGTGTCGCGATTCCCGGTCGTGACGACCGCGAGCACCACCCCGAGGTGCCCCGGTCCGAGACGCCACAGGTGCAGGTCGACCAGTCGGTCGCCCTGGCCCTCGATCGCCTCGCGAAGGCGCGTCGTGAGCGCCCGATCCGGATTCATGTCGAGCAGAATGGCGCCGGTGTCGTGCAGCAGCCGGTACGACCAACTGAGGATCACCGCGGCGCCGACCAGGCCCGCGGCCGGATCCATCCAAATCCAGCCGAAACTTCGCGCGAGCGCGAGGCCCACGATCGCGAGCACGGAGACCGCGGCATCGGCGAGCACGTGCACATAGGCCGAGCGGATGTTGTTGTCCCGGTGCAAGGACCGACCGTGTTCGTGCGGCGCGGGCTCGTGCTCGTGATGATGGGCGTGGTCGTCGTCGTGATCGTGATCGTGATCGTCGTGATGATCGTGACCGTGGTCGTGGTCGTGGTCGTGGCCGTGGTCGTGGCCGCTCAGCAACCAGGCGCTCGCCACGTTGACCGCGAGCCCGACGCAGGCGATCGGAATCGCGACTCGGAATTCGATCACCACAGGCGCGAGGAAGCGCTGGATCGCTTCATAAGCGATCAGCACCGCGATCAGCGCAAGCACGACCGCACTCGTGAACCCCGCCAGATCCCCGAGCTTGCCCGTTCCGAACACGAATCGCGGGTCGCCGGCGTGCCGCCGCGCATAGGTATAGGCGAGTGCCGCGATCAACATCGCGCCGGCGTGCGTCGACATGTGCAAGCCGTCGGCCACCAGCGCGAGCGAGCCGAACACGTGGCCGCCGATGATTTCGACGGCCATCATCACCGTGCACAGGGCGATCACGGCCCAGGTTTTGCGCTCGTTGGCTTCGTGGCCGCGGCCGAGGAACACGTGGTCGTGCGGGTCAATCGAATCGGTCATCGGCAAAACCTCATGGTGGTCGGCATTCTCATTTGAAATAGCTATGGACGACGTCCAACAGGTGTTCGGTCGCTTCCGCGGAGTTCGGCGCATCCCCGAAATGCGTGCGGATGTGGTCTTCCACGACGACGCCGATCAGCCCGTTGAGCGCGCCGCGGCAACTGGTGAGCTGTTGCATGACGTCGGCACAACTCGTCTCGGTCTCGAGCGCCCGTTCGATCGCCTCGACCTGGCCGCGGATCCGGCGCACGCGGTTCAGCAGCTTCTGTTTGTCGCGCAGTACATGGCTCATATTTATAGTGTACCCCACCATATCATTTGCGCCAAACGGATTGCGCATACAATGGCGGCGCGCCAATCGGCACCTTCGACTCCATGGGAACTCTGCGACCGTGTTGCTCCTCGCCATCGCCTGTGCCGCCTTCATCAGCACCCTGGCCGGAGGCCTGCTCGCGTTCCGGCTGCACGACAAATTGCACTTGATCCTCGGCTTCAGCGCCGGCGCGGTCATCGGCGTCGCCTTCTTCGACCTCATTCCCGAGTCGCTCGCGTTCGGCGCGCCGGGCCACGGACCGGCGGCGATCACCGCCTGGTCGGCGCTCGGTTTTTTGACCTACCTCGTGCTCGACCGGATGTTGCTGTTCCACGGCTCCGCGCAAGCCCACTCGGCGGTCCACGCCCATGACGGGGAGCGCGGCGCGCTTGGCGCGGTGATCCTCTGCGTGCACAGCACGCTCGACGGCGTTGCGATCGGGCTCGCCTTTCAAGCCTCGCATGCCGTCGGCGTGGTGGTCGCGATCGCCGTGTTGTCGCACGATTTTTCCGACGGGATCAACACGATGAACATCGTGCTGAGGAACCGCGGGGAGCGCGGCCGCGCGCTGCGCTGGCTGGCGGCGGATGCCGCGGCGCCCGCGCTCGGCATCGCATCGACCTTCTTCTACACGCTGCCCGCCGGCCTCTTCGGCACGGTGCTCGCGCTGTTCGGCGGATTCTTCCTCTACATCGGCGCGAGCGATCTGATTCCGGAGAGCTATCACGCTCATCCCAAGTTTCTGACCACCGCGATGACGCTCGCCGGCGCCGCGGTGCTGTATTTCGCGGTCACCTTCGCCAAAGGAGCGATGCCATGAAGCATTTCCTCGCCGGGTCCTTGTTGATCTGCGCGGTCGCGACGACCGCGCATGCGGCCACCGTCGACGGCATCGGCGTCGCCGATTCGGTCCCGCTCGGCGGGACGATGCTGGTCCTGAACGGCGCGGGCCGGCGCACCAAGTATTTTTTCAACGTCTATGTCGCCGCGCTGTACCTGCGGGCGCACAGCCACCGGGCCGCCGACGTGCTCGCGGACCCGGGACCGAAGCGCCTGTCGATGACCTTGATGCGTCATCTGTCGGCGGGCCAGTTGATCGATGCGCTGCGCGAGGGACTTGCGCACAATTCGACGCCCGCCGAACTCGAGCGCGTCCGCGCGCAGATCGACGCCCTGGCCGCGACGATGGCGGCGATCGGCGGCGCCGGCACCGGCGACGTGTTGACGATCGACTTTCTGCCGGACGGCAGCACACAAGTCGGCCGCAACGGTCGGCCCCAGGGCGGGCCCATCGCCGGACGCGATTTCCAGCGCGCGCTGCTGCGGGTCTGGCTGGGACCGCACCCGGTCCAGGCGGATCTCAAGGACGAGTTGCTCAGCCGCTGACGGGCGCGGCGCCGCCGGTCGCCGTGCCGGCGCTGGTCGCGGCGCTGCCGCCGCTCGCGACCATGATGCAGAGGATCGCGAACCACTGCAGCGGCGACAAGCGCTCGCCGAGAAAGCAGAATCCGGACAGCGCCGCGACGGCGGGCTCTGCGCTCATCAGCACGCCGAAGCTGCGCGCCGGCAGACGCGTGAGCACGTACATCTCGAGCGAGTACGGCAGCGCGCTCGACAGGATCGCGACGCCGACCGCGACCGGCCATAGCGCCGGCGCCCACAGGCTCATTCCGGCCGTGTCGATGCCGATCGGCACCACCAGGACCGAACCCGCCAGCATGCCGAAGAATGCCACCCCACCCCGGTGCAGTTGGCCGGCGCGCCGGCCGAACAGGATATAAAGTGCCCAGCAACCGCCGGCGGCGAGGGCGTAGCCGATTCCCACCGGATCGAGTGCGCCGATCCGCGCGTGCAGCGGCAACAGCAGCCACAGGCCGGCGACCGCGCACGCGCACCAGAAAAAGTCGACGCCGCGGCGGGTGGCGCTCACCGCGACCGCAAAGGGTCCGGTGAACTCCAAGGCCACGGCGATGCCGAGCGGAATCCGCTGCAATGCGGAGTAGAACAACAGGTTCATGCCGCCCATCGCGAACCCGTAGCCGATTATCGCCGGCAGTGCATGCCGGCTCGGCAGCGAACGCCACGGACGCGACGAACCCAACAGCAACAGCGACGCGAACGCGAGCCGCAAGGCCGCCGCGCCCGCCGCGCCGACCGCCGGCAGCAAGGTTTTGGCGAGCGCCGCGCCGACTTGAATGCTGACCATCGCGACCAACAGTACCGCGATCGATGCGAGCGCCGGACGCGCGGAGATGGAGCGGGCAATTGTTCGCATGATGGCCTGTCAGGATATCATCGTGACTTCGAGGTTCAGGACCCTTCGATGCACGATCCAATCGCCGCCTGGCTCGCACACCGGCCGCTCGTGATTCTCGACGGGGCGCTCGCGACCGAACTCGAAAAGCGCGGCGCGAATCTGAAGGACCCGTTGTGGTCCGCGAAGCTGCTGATCGAGGCGCCGGACCTGATCCGGGCGGTGCACCTCGATTATTTCCTGGCGGGTGCCGACGTCGCGACGACCGCCACCTACCAGGCGAGTTTCGAGGCTTTCGCCGCCCGCGGCATCGATGCCTCCGGCGCGGCTCGCCTGATGCGCGAAGCCGTCGGCCTTGCCTCCTCGGCGCGCGACGCGTTTTGGACGGATGCCGCGGCGCGCACGGGACGCGCCCGGCCGCTGGTCGCGGCGTCGATCGGGCCGTACGGCGCGATGCTGGGCGATGGCGCCGAATATCGCGGTGGATACGCCGCCGACGATGCCGCGCTGGCGGCCTTCCACCGGCCGCGGCTCGAAGTCCTGGCCGACAGCGGCGCGGATCTGTTCGCTTGCGAGACGATTCCGAGCGCGCGCGAGGCGCTCGTGCTCGCCCGGCTGATGGCGGATTTTCCGCGCATGAGCGCCTGGATCAGCTTTTCCTGCCGTGACGGCGCGCACACCTGCGAGGGACAACGGGTCGACGTGGCCGTGGCTGCACTGAACGAGTTTCCGCAGATCGTCGCGGTCGGCGTCAACTGCAGTGCCCCCGGGTACGTGGCGTCGGTTCTTGAGCGGATGCGGGCCGCGACGATCAAGCCCTTGCTCGCCTATCCGAACTCGGGCGAGCGGTATGACGCGGGCGCGAAGTGTTGGCTCGGCGACGCGACGACCACCTCGTTCGCGGCAGCGGCGCAAATCTGGTACACAGCCGGCGCCAGACTGATCGGCGGCTGCTGCCGCACCGGCCCCGACGACATCCGGGCGATCAGGGCGTCGGCCGCGGGCGCGTTCGGGCGCGCCGCGGCGCGGTAAACCTCAAGGCTCCGAGAAATTCGGCGCGCGCTTCTCGAAAAACGCGCGCACACCCTCGACACAGGCGTCGGCTTCAATGCTCGCTTCCTGCGCGCTGCGCTCCGCCTTAAGCTGCTGTTCCAGCGTGTTGTCGAAAGTCACGGCGTGCAGCGCGCGGATCTGCCCGATCACGGCCGTCGGCCCATGGGCGAGCGTGCGTGCGATGCCCTGCGCGCGTGCGACGACGTCGGCGTCGGCGGTCACCGCATAGGCGAGCCCCCAGGCGAGGGCGGTTCGGGCATCTATCTTTTCCGCCAACAGCAGCGACGACAGCGAACGGCTCGCGCCGATGCAGCGCGCCAGGTGAAACGTGATGCCGGCATCCGGCACGAAGCCCAGATGCGCGAACGAGGGGTTGAAATAAGCGCTCTCGCCGACGACGATGATGTCGCTCGCAAGCGCCAGACTCATCCCCGCCCCCACCGCGGCGCCATTGACGGCGGCTATGATCGGATATCGGAACGCGCTCAAGCGCAGAATCAACGGATCCATGAACCGGCGCATCTCGAAGTGCGCCTTCTGGCGCGCATGCGCGGACGTCAAATCCACGGAATGCAGGTCGAGGCCGCTGCAGAACACCGCGCCGCTGCCGGTCACGACGATCGCGCGGGCGCCGCTCTCGTTCTTTTGGATCTGGTCGAGCGCGGCATGCAGCGCGCGGATCACCGTGATGTCGATTGCGTTGCCGACGGCCTCGCGCGTGATGCGCAAGGTCGCGACGCCGTCGTCTATCGTGAATTCCACGGTGCTCATCGGATTTGACCCTCGCGCGTCGGCGGTTCCCGTCGCTTGCGCGGTTCAGCCTTCGGCGCCGGTCGCGCCTGGGGCCGCACGGCGGCCGGGGCGCGGCGGGGAGGCGGCGCGAACTCGCGCTGCGGCTGCTGCCTCGACGG
>JAJXYR010000225.1 GCA_021780475.1 Pseudomonadota bacterium | reverse complement strand
ATCAAATCGGTGCCCTACGTCCCGACGTCGCACCCTTTCGTTGAACGACTGATCGGGACGATCCGGCGCGAATATCTGGACCACACGCTCTTCTGGAACTCGATCGACCTTCACCGGAAGCTCGAAGAGTTTCGCGCCTATTACAACGGCGCTCGAGTGCACCGCTCCCTCGACGGCACCACGCCGGAGAATCGCGCAGGCAATTCTTCACCATCGCAAGCGAACCTCGCGCACTATGCGTGGGAACGGCATTGCAACGGGCTATTCGTAACTCCCGTGGCCGCCTGATTGGGAATTCGCACCCCACAGGCACATCAAAAACGCGCGCCAGAAAAATACACTAAAAACCCTGGAATTATGGTGGTGAGAGAGGGACTCGAACCCTCGACCTCGGCATTATGAGTGCTCCCAAGCCAGACTTTTCCGCCGCGTGATCGGCTAACTAATTGTTTTCATTAGACCACATTGTCCAGAGACGACCTCTGTTCGCCTTCATCGCCGCACAAAAACCGGCACACTAAATCGACACGAAGATTTCGTCGCATGCGCTGCCATGCACTTTATTTTCTACTCGCCTGAACACTCATCTCCAATATGAGGATCAACAGTCATCGCCGCCTCACGGCCCTGACCTCAGTCCGCTTCTAGACTCTCAACATCGATTTCGTCGAACCGCTTCCATCGGTAAATCAGGTACGAGACACCCCATGCGGTGGCGAATACCCCGATGATCGCAAACCCCAACGTGTTGAAATGCGCAGCAAGGTTGCCGGCGACACTCCAGCCGGCACCATCGAGCTTCAACGCACGCGCTATCAACGCGGTCGTCTCGATTCCCCCGATGATGACGGCAACCAGCGCCGAGACTGCCGTTATCGTCATGTTGTAGTACAGCTTACGGATCGGCTTCACGAAGGCCCACTGGTAGGCGCCGAGCATCAGTACCCCATCAGTGGTATCGACGAGGGTCATGCCGGCTGCGAATAATGCAGGAAATACCAGAATAGTTGAAATCGAGACTCCATGCGCCGCTTGCGAGCCCGCGAGCCCGAGCAGCATAATCTCGGTTGCCGTGTCGAAGCCCAGTCCGAACAGGAAGCCGAGCGGCGTCATTTGCCAGCTATGCCGTATCAGGGCGAACAGCGGCCGGAAGAGGCGCGAGAGCGGTCCGCGGGCACCCGTGAGAATATCGAGACCACCGTCGGCGATTCCGCCTCCATCGCGAGCCATTTTGAAGCGACGCCAAACAGAAGCCAATATCACCAAATTCATCGCGGCGATGGCGAATAAAAAGCCTGCCGATGTTGCAACGGCGATCACCCCGCCGATCCTCGAAAAACTTCCCAAGTGCGCGGCGACGCTGACGGTAAACGCGATGATACATGCCGCAATCAACACGGTCGTCGAGTGCCCAAGCGCGAAAAACAAGCCGACCGTGACTGGCCGCTTGCCGTCCTGCATGAGCTTTCGCGTGACATTATCGATCGCGGCGATGTGATCAGCATCGACCGCGTGACGCAACCCGAGACTATAGGCGAGCAAAGCAAGTCCGAGCCTGATCGAATCGCCGTGGAACAGCGCGTACGCCCACACGATCACCGCGACGTTGCCGACCAGGAGCCCCGCGTATAGCACGACTAGGCGCGCTTTGAGCGATCTCATGTCCGTTGCCCGCAGCGGCGAACCCGCCGACACGTTCATGCCTGGCATTCGTCGAAGCCCCTCGCCAGCCATTCTCTATCGAGTTGCCGGCCGATAAACACCAGTTGCGTCCGCTTCGCTCGATCCCCCCAGGATCCGAGAGAAGTGGTGTCGACCACCATGTGCACGCCTTGAATAACGATTCGCTCATCGGTGCCGCTGAAATTCAAGAAGCCCTTCATTCGGTACAAACGCGTACCTTGCGTTTCAAGTACCTGCCTGAGCCATGATTGAAAGCGCTCGGCACTGATCGGGCGATCGGTCTCGAGGCTGAACGAGGCAACGCGTTCGTCGTGGGAATGCCCGGGATCGAATTCCCGCTGCACCTGTGGTGCCAATTCCACGCCGTCCGGACCAAGTAATCTCAGTGAAAATTCAGCAGGCAGGTGCTGAGTGAAAAGCCAGTAGACCCCATTCGAGTCAATGCGGAGACGGAAGCGGAATTCCCCGCTGTGATGCAAATCGAGCGTGCGCATGCGCAACTGCGGATCGAATCGTGCACCCGCCGACATCGGGTCCGTGGCAGCAGAAAACAGCGTAAACACTCGCTCCGCCGCCTTGCCGGGATCGAGATTGTCATCGGGAAGTACTTCGCATACAGCGATGTTCATGGACGGATCCGGGCCTTCTCTCATCACCATTGCATATTCGCCGGCCGCAAGGACATAGGCGCCCGCCCATTCGAATGGATATTCGGGCTCCAGGAAGGTCGGCTTGTATTCGAGCGCACGGGCAAGATCGAAGCCTCCGATTCCGAGGACGGCTCCCATGGGAACGGATGCGCGTTGTTCCGGGTCGGCGCGCACGATGCGGGCGAGCGCGTTGATACCGCGCAGGCGTCGCTCCAAATCGTCGAGGTCGGTGGTCCCTACCAGATCGGTCTTGTTCAGTACGATGACGTCGGCGAATGCGACTTGCGTGCGCACCTCCTCGCTTTGCCCAAGTTGCTGCTCGAAATGCAGCGCATCGACCATCGTCACGATCCCATCCAGCGCGAATTCCCGACGCATGTTGTCGTCGACGAAAAAGGTTTGCGCGACAGGCCCGGGGTTGGCGAGGCCGGTGGTCTCGAGCACGACTCGATCGAATTTGTCCCGGCGGTTAATCAGATTGCCGAGAATGCGGATCAGATCGCCGCGCACGGTGCAGCAGATGCACCCGTTGTTCATCTCGAAGATCTCTTCGTCGGCATCGATGACGAGTTCCTGGTCGACGCCGATCTCGCCGAACTCGTTTTCGATCACCGCGATCCGCTGACCGTGACTCTCGGTGAGTATCCGATTCAACAGTGTGGTCTTGCCGGACCCGAGGAAGCCGGTCAATACGGTCACCGGAATTCGATTTACTGCACTCACCCACCGACCTCCCGCGCTTCACCAACCGCCGACGCGCGTAAATCACCCAAACGAACCGGGCGCAGAGGGATATGGAGGGGAGAATCGCCGGAAGTGAACGTGCTGTGTGGGGTTGGCTCGAGCCGCGCCTGCACCAAACGTCGACCGTGGCAACGCACCCATCGCCCGCCGCGATGTTCGCTAACGCCATGGTCAGGCCGGTCTCCGGGCTCGCGAGTGCGATTGGGATTCTCGCCGGAGAATCGCCTTCCCACGCTCATCATGAACGCAGTGGCTGAGGATTCTCCGCTTCTCGCTTACCGTTGCGGGGGCAGCGCCGGAATTCACACCGGCTTCCCGTTTCAGTCGCCGCCGTTCACATGAAATACGCGAATTGCGGGCAAGCACCTGACAGCTACGGGGTCGATGCTAACCGCGTGCCATGTTTATGGCAAGATGCCACCGCTTCCGAAGGTTCCGCTGTGGCTGATGGACGTTGGCCACACCCGCAATGACCTCGTGTAATGTCTCGATCATGAAGGCCTTGTCAATTTTTGGTTGCGGCTCGGGAGCGGGCAAGAGTTGGATCACCACCGCGCTCGGTGCATGGCTGCGCGCACAAGGCGTCCGTGTCGCCCCGTTCAAAGCGCAGAACATGTCCAACAATGCCTGGGTCACTTTCGACGGTGGTGAAATCGGGCGCGCGCAAGCGGTGCAAGCCGAAGCCTGCGGGCTCGTGCCGACGGTGCAGATGAACCCGATACTGCTCAAGCCGAGCGGCACACAGGGATCACAGATGATCGTGTTGGGCCAGGCTCGGGGTCATTGCCCGGCGGTCGACTATTACCGGCACTTCGACGAACTCTGGCAGACGGTCACGGAAGTTCTCGACGCCTGGCGTGACCGCTGCGACGTCTTATTGATGGAAGGCGCCGGCAGCCCCGTGGAGCTGAACCTGCTCGGGCGCGATCTGGTCAACATGCGGCCGTGCCGTCATGTCGATGGTCGGTGGTTGTTCGTGGGCGATATCGACCGCGGTGGCATCTTCGCGCAACTCGCGGGTGTCTGGTCGTTGTTCTCGCCTGCTGATCGGGCACGCGGTCTTGGCGCCGTCATCAATCGGTTTCGCGGCGATATGGCGCTGTTCCCTGACCCGCAACACTGGCTCGAGCCGCACGCACCCGGCTTTGCCGTGCTCGGCACCTTGCCCTTTCGAGCCGATCTTCAGCCGGAGGAAGAAGATGGCCTGGCGAGCGATGACCGCGTTCGCGGAACAGGCGATGTGATGGCCTGGGTGCGCTTCCCTCATCTGTCGAACCTCACCGATTGTCAGCCCTGGTGGGCGGATGAGGGCGTCGAACTGCGCTGGGCCATCAATCCGCGCGAGCTTCTCGACGCGCGCGTCATCGTGCTGCCCGGCACGAAAAACACCATGGCTGACTTGCGCTGGCTGCGCGCAAGCGGCATGGCGGACGCGATCGTCGCTGCCGCCCATCGGGGTGCGCTCGTCATCGGCATCTGCGGCGGGTTCCAAATGCTGGGGACCGCGCTGGTCGATCGGCCCGGAGTCGCCGGCGACGCGGGAAGCGAACCCGGACTTGGGCTCCTGCCGGCCGAGACCGTATTCAGCGCCTCGAAGACTTTGCGCCAAGTAACTGCACTAAGTCGCGAAGGTGAGTGGCAGGCCTATGAGATTCACATGGGTCAGACACGAGCGACGTCCCCGGTTGAAGCGCTGCAGACCGTTCGGGACGATGCCGGTGAGAGACCGGAGGGCATGCAATTCAACAATGTTTGGGGCACTTACCTGCACGGCTGGTTCGAATTGCCCCGCCTGCGGGAGCGGGTCGCAATGGCCGGCGGAATGAGCAGGCACCGCGCCCACCCGGTACCGTGGGCCGAGCAGCGCATGGCCGTATATCATGCGATGGCGGAACACCTCGCGACCCATGTGAATCTCGATCCGGTGAAACGTTACCTATGCCTGTGACTCGGCGAATCGACCCGACCCATCGCAACGCGCGCCGCGAGCGATTCGTGATCTCCGGGGGACCGGGTACCGGCAAGAGCACTCTAGTGGACGCATTAGCCCGATCCGGCGAGGTCTGCTACCCGGAAGTATCGCGCCAGTTGATCCGGGAACAAGTGCTTCAGGGAACGAAGCTGTTGCCGTGGAATGATCTCGCGGGCTTTGCGCACGAATGCGTCGCGCGTATGCGCGCGCAAATCGCCGATAGCGCCAGGCACGCCAGGGCGTTCTTCGATCGTGGACTGCCCGACGTCGTGGGTTATCTGCGGCACGGCGGCGTAGCTCCGGTGAGCGCTTTGCGCAAGGATTCTCGCGCTTACACCCCGGTGGTTTTCTTCGCGCCGCCGTGGCGCGAGATCTACGTCAACGACAGCGAAAGACCACAAAGCTTCGATGAATCGGTCGCATTGAGCACTCAAATCCGCCGTACCTATGCGGAATATGGCTTCATCGTCATCGATCTCGAGCGCGGCAGCGTCCAGGACAGGGTACGGCAGGTGCAACGAGTCCTCGACAAGATGTATCCACTCGCGGATCCATGGGTCGACTGACTTTCATCACGGGGCCTACGCGCAGTGGCAAGAGCCAACGCGCAGTCGCACAAGCCGCGGATTGGGGCGAACAGGTGGTATTCGTCGCGACTTACCGCAGCGACGAACGCGACACGGAAATGATGGAACGCGTGCGTCGGCATCGCGCCGAACGCCCCGCGTGGCGCACGCTCGAAGCACCAGTCGATGCGGCCGCGAGCCTCGCTTCACTGGTACCGTCCCCGAGCGGCGTGATCCTCGATTGTCTGACCTTGTGGGCGAGCGCGCGTTTCGCCGATTCGGACGAGCAGATCCAGGCTGCCTGGAGTGCGCAGATGGCCGCGTTTCGAGCCGCGCCTTGGCCGGTCATCATCGTCAACAACGAATTGGGCTGGAGTCTGGTGCCGCCGGACACCGCGACGCGGCGCTTCCGGGATCTCGCCGGTACGCTCGCGAAAATCACCGCCGCGTCCGCGGACGAGGCGTGGCTCATGGTCGCCGGCTGTCCCGTAAGATTGAAATGAACCGGTTCGCGATGCCGGCGTGCTGGCCAAAATGAATGTGCAAATAGCTGGCGAGCAAATTGCCTCGGACAAATCCAGCGGAGTCCACGGGCGCCTGCGCACGGGTCCCGCGTATACGCCAAGCCGCAGTCTCGCCGGCGGACCGGTCCGCGTGGACCCAGTGGCTGTAGCGAAACTCGTGTCCGCGCAACTCATTGCCGGCTTCCGTCAACAGATTCGAGCACAGCGCGGTCGCGTAACGATAGCCGATCGCGGCGAGCTTTCCTCCCATCCGCGCCTCGCCGGGAACGAGCCCGGCCATCGACCATCGTTCGCCCTCCCGATCGATCAGTGCTTGGGTCAGGATCATGAAGCCGCCGCATTCCGCATAGATTGGCGCATCGCGCCGGTGCAACTCCGCGAGCGCCTCCCATAACCCACCATTCGTCGCAAGCGTCGGGCCGTGCAATTCCGGGTAGCCGCCGCCGAGATACACCCCTGCTGCGTTTGCACTCGGGCGCTCTCCCCGCAGGGGGCTGAAGAATTCAATGGTCGCACCCGCTTCAGCCAGCAACTCGAGATTCTCCGGGTAGTAGAAACAAAAGGCCTCGTCGCGCGCGACCGCGACAATGGGTCGCGGAAGGTGACGCGCGGGTGTCGCCGCGATCGTTTCGCGGGGGGTCCGCCATTCCTCGGAAGGCGTCAGCCATTCCTCCGCGGAACGAGCCAGGTCGATCACCGCCGCAAGATCGAAGCGTCGCCCGACTTCCGCGGCGATCTCGGTGATCAACGTCTTCGAATCGAGCTGTTCGCCGCCCGGCACGAGACCCAGATGCCGCTCCGGAATTTGCAGGCGCGCATCGCGCGGCAACCATCCGAGCACCGGCAAACCGGTAATGGATCGGATTGCCTCGGCACAACCGTGCGCGTGACTCTCGGAACCGGCGAAATTCAGGACGACGCCTCGCAATGCGAGATCGGGGTCGAACTGCCGGCAACCCAGCACGGGGATTGCCGCACTGCGGGCCGCGCCAGAGATATTGACCACCAACAGAACCGGCGCGCCAAGCAGCTTGGCGATGTGCGCCGTCGAAGCCTGCTCGTCGTGCCAATTGCTGCCGTCGAAGAGTCCCATAACCCCCTCGATGACGGCGACGTCGGCATCGCGGCAGGCACGCGCAAAGCTCTCCCGAAGTTGTTGCTCGGTCAACATCCATATATCGAGATTTCGGCAAGGCCGACCCGCCGCGCGCTCGTGATAACTCGGATCGACATAGTCCGGCCCGCATTTGAATGGTTGGACTACCAGGCCCTGGTTGCGCAATGCGGCGATCACCCCTGCCGCGATCGTCGTCTTGCCGACATTCGAGGCGGCGCCGGCAATGACGATTCTGGGAATGTTCATGGTAGCGGTCACAAGACGTTTTTCAGTGCGGCGAGCAGTGCCTTCTGTGCGCGTGGCGGTTGCGCGCTCAACCGTATCCATTCCGGCAGACCGAAGGAACCGCCGTCACGCACCCGCACCCCGTCACGGCGCAATCTCCGCGCGACGCGTGCCGCGTTGCGCACATTGACCAACAAGAACGTGGCCGGTCCATCCCGCACCTGTAGACCGATTTGGCGCAGGGACCGAACGAGCATGGAACGCCACTGCTCGATCCTGGGGATGGTCCGGCCGAGCCAGGCGCGGGCGCGCGGTTCGACGGCCGCCTCCAGCAGTGCGACGGCATCGCGTCCAATTACCCAACTGGGCGCCGCGAGCGCGAGGCGCCGATCGATTCGTGGGGCGACGAGGTACGCACCGCGAACGCCGGTAAGGCCGTAGGCCTTGTTGGGTGAATACAGACGGTAGGCGCCGCGTGACGCGGCCTCGATCGCGGCGAGCGGCGCGTCGCCGCACAGCGAGGCATACGCGAGGTCCACGACGAGTGGTCCCGAAGCCGCGGCTTTGGCGACGAACTCCAAAGACCACAGATCGCCGGTCGGATTGTTCGGCCAGCAAATGAACCCAAGACCCGGCTGCCCCGCCTGCGCGCGCAGAAAGGCGGCGGGGGTGTTCAGCGACATCACGCGCCGATCGCAGAGGTGCGCGCCGCGCGCGTACTCCGAGAACGTCGGCGCGAGTTGCCGCACGGCCCCCTGATGGTGGCGAATCAGGCGCAGGATCAACTCGCTCGCTCCGGCACCGACCACGATTCGATCCGCTGTCGTCCGGTGATAGGCGGCCAGCTTGCCGCGCAACCGTGCGTACAAGGGATCTGGATAGCGGGTCACATCCGCGCTTCGCACCGCGGCGAGAACCGACGGACAGGGCCCTGCGGGATTCGCATTGCTGGAAAAGTCGTAACGGGGATCCGGCAGCGAGTCGGTGCCGCCGTGGCTGGGCTCAATACCCCGCATGCCCGATTCCGTCGCGATACAAGACGACGAACGCGAACACCGTCGCGGCAAGCCACGCGCTCATCTCGACACGGCGCAATGCGGTCGACACATTTCTGGCCGAGGGTTCGAACCCATCGGCATTGAGCGCATAAACGTCGGGCTTGCGCAGCCGGACGTTCAAGGATAACGCGAGAGCCGCCATCGGCCAGCCGGAATTCGGAGACGACGTACGGTCGGCCTCGGTCCGAAGCCGCCTGAACAGCGATATGCGGTCGGGCCCGATCAGCACAATCGCGAGCGCCGTGAGTCGTGCCGGTATCCAATTCAGCAGATCGTCCGCGCGCGCGGCGAATTTACCGGCCCATTCCCAGCGGTCGCGATACCCCCACATGGCATCCGCCGTGTTCGCAAAGCGGTATATTGCAGCGCCCGGCAGCCCGAGCAACGCGAACCAAAATAGCGGCGCGACGACCGAATCAGACAGGTTCTCCGCGAGAGACTCCAAGGCGGACTCGCGGACTTCGCTCGCCGTGAGGCGGTCGGTGTCGCGACTCACGATCATACGAAGGCGCGCGCGGCCCTGCTCGACGCTGCGCGTCAACGCATCCTCGACGGCCACCACTTCACCGAGGAGCATTTTCAAGGCAAACAGCGGCTTCAGCAACAAGCCCGTCAACAACACGGCGAGCCACACCGGAAGCTTCACAATCGCGGCACCGGCATAACCGTACACAAGTGCGACGAGAATGGCTCCGACGAACCAACACGCTGCGCCGAGCATGAACGCGACAGCAGGCGCATGGTCCGGCAGCCGTCTCCCGATGATCTTCAAGTAGCGCCCCATCCACACGACCGGATGAATGACGGACGGCGGTTCGCCCCACCACCGGTCGAGCAACAGCGCCACCAAGATGCTCACCGCGTGTCCATCCGTCGTTGAATGCGCAACGTCAGATCGGCTGCGTCGATCGAGTCGAGCGCAACGCACTCTGCGCCGAGCCTTCCGGCCAATTCGCGCGCGCGGCCGAGGCGGACCGGTCCAGGCTCGCAATCGATCACAAGCGCCCCCGCGCAGGTCGAACGCAGCGCTTCGCCGGCGGCGAGCGCCTCTTCCCACGGATCACCGTCATCGACCGACGCGTTCGCCCGTCCGTCGGTCAAAAGCACGAGCAATGCCGGCTCGCGCGTCTGCAGCAACTGCGCCGCATCCAACAACGCGCGCGCGAGCGGCGTACGGCCACCGCTCGGTACTTCCCTCAGCGCCTGTTCGACGCTAGCGACGCGCCGCGTAAATGGCAGCACCAGATCGGTTCCCTCACCGCGGAAGACCATCAGCGCCACCTCGTCGCGGCGTTGATAACTCGATGTCAACAATGCCAGGGCGGCGCTCTTGGCGACGTTCAGGCGCCGTTGTGTCGCCATGGATCCGCTCGCATCGACGAGAAAGAGGACATGGCCAATACCGGGTCCGCGCCGCTCGTGTTGCTTGAGATCGGCAGCGGCGAGCGCAATCCCCTGCTCATCCACCCGCGCACCGCGCCTTGCCGCCGTCATCAAGGAATCCGCAACGGCCAGGGTTCCGGTTGCTCGAAACGGAACCGTGCCAATCGCGCGGTGCGCCGCGAGCGCCTGCGCGCCGCGGCGACCGAGCTGGGTCCGATCGACCGCATCGGTCGACCAGCGCACGTCGCCGGGCCGCGGTGTGGGCTCGGCGGAGCGCAGTGTCGGCATCGCCGCGGGCTCGGGCGCGACCGTCGGAAGCGCCGCCTGGTCTTCGGCGCCAGGCCGGATCTGCTCAGGCGGCTTGATCGGCGAACGCGTACCTTGCCCACCCGCGGCGTGCCTGCGGCGTATCCGATGAGCCAGTGCCAGTTCACTCGCGCGATGGATGTGCTCGTCGCGGATCTGCAGCGATGCCTCCCAGGCGGCCAGCGCGCGCGCCGTCTTGACGACGGCAAGATCACCGCGTATTCCCGCCAAGTTGCTCTCGATTGCATGCGCGGCGACTGCTGCAAGGTGGGCATCGGCAATTTCGATCGTTCCGAGCCGCGCGCGCGCCGCGAGAATGGCAGCGCGAAGCGACTCCTCGGCCGTCTGTGCCGCATCGAGGACGCTCGCGGGATGCTCGTCGAATCGAAGCCGCTGTCGGATCGCGGCTACCCGGGTCTCGTGCACGTCGAGCGCACTGACACGCACACAGAGCCCAAACCGATCGAGGAACTGCGGGCGAAGCTCGCCCTCCTCGGGATTCATCGTACCGATCAACATGAACTGGGCCGCCTCTACCGTGGAGACCCCATCTCGTTCGACCGTTACCCAGCCGGAGGCGGCGGCATCCAGTAGAAGGTCGACCAGATGATCGGGGAGCAGATTGACCTCGTCCACATACAGGACACCGCGGTGCGCGCGCGCCAGGAGGCCCGGTCGCAACGTCGTGGTGCCGTCCCGCAATGCCTTCGAGATGTCCAGGGATCCGACGACACGATCCTCAGTGGCGCCGAGCGGCAACTCGACGAAGGGTGCCGCATCGCCCTCCGCGGTATTCGGCAGCAGCGCGGCGATGCCGCGCGCGACCGTACTCTTGGCCGTGCCTCGGTCGCCCGTGATGAGCACGCCTCCGATCGTGGGATCGACGGCGACCAACACCAGGGCAAGCTTCAGATTGTCCTGTCCGATGACCGCCGAGAACGGGAAAATCGTCTTCATGGCAAACTCGCCGTGGCATCCTCGAGGCTTGCCTCGTTGTCGAGGAGCGCGGCGCGAAGCTTCTCGAGCGTATCGGGTTTCGGCGTCCAGAGTTGCCGCTGTTCTGCCTCGAGCAACCGTTCCACGATCGCGTTCAAGGCCCAGGGATTGTCCCGCTTGAGAAATCGGCGCGCATCGCCATCGGCAAAGGTCTCTGCGATCCCCTCGAACATCCAATCCGCGACGATGCCTGCCGTGGCCGAAAATCCGAACAGCGCATCCACGGTCGCCGCCATCTCGAGCCCTCCTCGGTAGCCATGGCGCGCCATGGCGTCGAGCCACTTCGGGTTCACGACGCGCGAGCGGTATACGCGCAAGGCCTCTGCCTGCAAAGTCCGCACAGCGGGTCGGGCAGGG
>JAJXYR010000262.1 GCA_021780475.1 Pseudomonadota bacterium | reverse complement strand
GATTGCGCTCGTGCTCGGCGTGTCCGCCGCCTTCGTGCTCGCGCGCCGCGACCGCGACCCGACCGGCGGGGCGGTGTTCCTGAGCGTCGGCTGGTGTCTGGGCGTGCTGTTGCTGATCCGCGCGACGGGCCTGCTCGCGCCGCACTACTCGGGTCGCGACCTCGCCGCGGCGCTGCCGCCCGAGGATCGCGGCCTGCCGATCTACAGCGTCGCCACCTTCGATGAGACACTGCCGTTCTACTGGCGGCGCACCGTGGATTTCGCGTCCTACCGCGGCGAGCTCGATTATGGGCTGCGCCGCGCGCCCGAGCGCGAGATACCGACGATCGCCGCCTTCGTCGCGCGCTGGCAGGAGTCGGGGCGCGCCTGCGCCGTCATGGAGACCGCTATGTACGAAGATCTGATTGCGCGCGGCGTGCCGATGCGCCTGCTCGGCCACGACGCGCACCGCGTGCTGGTGTCGCGCCGATGAGCCTCGTCACCTGGGTGCTGATCCTGAGCGGCGTCGGCCTGAATGCGGCCGCGCAGCTCGTGTTGAAATACGCGACCCGGCCGCTCGGCGCATTCACGCGCTTCGACACGGCGACGCTCACGGCGAGCATCGCGCTGCTGCTGCGCAGCCCGCCGTTCTGGGTGGGGATGGCCTGTTATGCGGCGAGCCTGTGCGTGTGGCTCGCGGCGCTCGCCAAGGCCCCGGTGAGCGTCGCCTACCCGATGCTGTCGCTGGGTTATGTCGTCGTCGCCGCCGCCTCGGTCGCCTGGCTCGGCGAGACGCTGTCGCCCGCGAAGGTGATCGGCATCGTCCTGATCTGCGCCGGCGTCGTGCTGGTATCGAGGAGTTCCGCATGAGCGATTACCTGCCCTTTACGCGTCCGGCGATCGACGACGAGACCATCGCCGACGTCGCCGCGGTGCTGCGCTCCGGTCAGCTCGCGAGCGGTCCGAAGGTGCTGGAGTTCGAGGCGGCGCTCGCGGCGTACGTGGGCGGCGGCCGCACGGTGCGCTCGCTCACGTCGGCGACCGAGGGGCTGGAAATAGCCCTGATCGCCTGCGGCGTCGGCGCGGGCGACGAGGTCATCGTGCCGGCGATGAGTTTCGCGGCGAGCGCGAACGTCGTCGTGCGGCTCGGCGCGAAGCCCGTGTTCGTCGACGTCGAACTCGCCAGCCGCAACCTCGACGTGACGCGGGTCGCGGAGGCCATCGGCCCGCGCACCAAGGCGATCATGCCGGTGCACTTCTCCGGTCTCGCGGTCGACCTCGATGCGCTCGCGGCACTCGCCGCGCCGCGCGGCCTGCGCATCGTCGAGGACGCGGCGCATGCGATCGGCACGCGCCACCGCGGCCGCCCGATCGGCGGCTTTGGCGACGTCGCGGTGTTCAGTTTCCATCCGAACAAGAACATGACGACGATCGAGGGCGGTGCGATCGCGACCACCGATGCGCGCGCGCTCGAACTCATCGAACGGCACCGCTTCCACGGCATCCGCCGCAACGCCGACGGCGAGATCGACGTCGTGCTCGCCGGCGCGAAGAGCAACCTGTCCGACGTGGCCGCGCAGGTCGGGATTCATCAGCTGCGGCGTTTGGACGGGTTCAACGCGCGCAGAAGGGCGCTCGCGGGGCTCTATTTCGAGGCGCTCGGCGGCTTCGACGAAGTCGTGCTGCCGGCGCGCGGCGATGACGGCCACAGCTGGCACATGTTCACGGTGTTGATCGACTTCGCCCGGCGCGGCCGGACGCGTCCGGAATTTCAGCGGGCGATGGCGGGCCGCGGCATCGGCATCGGCGTGCACTACCCGTGTATTCCCGGCCTTTCGCTGTATCGCGAACTCGGCTATCGCGCCGAGGACTTTCCGAACGCGGCCCGTATCGGCCGCGAAACGGTGACGCTGCCGCTCTTTCCGGCGATGCGCGACGAGGATGTCGAGCGCGTCGTGGCGGCGCTGCGGGCCGAGCTGACTTAGACGGGAAGCGTCGGATCAGGCGCTGTTTTGCTCGCACAATCGCCGATGCGCGTATGTGCGCCGCGGTGGACACGACCCCGAGTTGATTGTATATCGTTCCAATGCGCGTCGATAAGAGATCTGACCCATGCGACTATCTGTTTTGCTCGACATGAACCGAAGTGCAGTGCGCGAAGCGACAGGCCGCTTCCGCAGCACGAATCCGCGTGTGTTTGGTTCGGTTCTGCACGGCACCGACGAGGAGGGAAGCGACCTTGATCTGCTGGTCGACGCGCTGCCGGGTGCGACGCTTTTCGACCTGGGTGGCCTGCAGGTTGAACTCGAGTCGCTGCTCGGCGTGCACGTCGATCTGCTGACCCCGGCCGACCTGCCGCCAAGAATTCGTGCCAAGGTGCTCGCTGAGGCCCGGCCAGTGTGAGCGAAAGCCGGCTATTCGACTACCTCGATCACATGCGTCAGGCGGCGATTGACGCTTGTCGCTTCGTGGAGGGGCTGACTGAGGATGAGTTCCTGCAGGATAAGCGTACCCAGCAAGCCGCGATCATGAGCCTCATCATCATTGGTGAGGCGGCCACGAAGGTGATGGACGGATACGCCGGGTTCACTGAGGCCCACCCGCAGGTTCCCTGGCGCAGTATGCGTGGAATGCGCAACCGCATTGCTCACGGCTACTTCGACATCAATCTTGCGGTCGTTTGGGATACGGTGCAGGCGGCCTTGCCCGATCTGCTCGAAAAACTCGCCGCCGTGGATCAGAGTGCCTACAAATCGCACCACGACGACCACGGGACGAAACCTTGACCACATCCAACCGGTGCTTGGCGGATCGGCGTTGCCCCGTCCACGGCACGGACGCCGCCGGGGGGGCGGGCGCAATGCGTCTTGATCGCATCCGTCGATCGGCGGAGAATCGCGGGACTTCCCAACGGCAAACCGAGGATTTTCCCCATGAAACGCATCGCAGTGGCTGTTCTTGCCGGTTTGGCCTTGTCCTCCCCGTCGTTCGCGGCCCTGAAAGTGGGCGCGACGGCGCCGGATTTCACGACCGAGGCCACGCTCGCCGGCAAGCCGTTCAAGTTCTCGCTGGCGGATGCGTTGAAAAAGGGCCCGGTGGTGCTGTATTTCTACCCGGCCGCGTTCACGAAGGGCTGCACGATCGAAGCGCATGATTTCGCCGCGGCGACGGCGAAGTTCAAGGCCCTGGGCGCGACGGTGATCGGCGTGTCCCACGACTCGATCGACACGCTGAACAAGTTCTCCGTGACCGATTGCCGCAAGCAGTTCGCGGTCGCCTCCGACGCCGACCAGCACATCATGAAGGCCTACGATGCGGTGTTGTGGCTGGATCCGAAGTACGCGAACCGCACCTCGTACGTGATCGCGCCAACCGGCAAGATCATCTACACGTACACGGCGATGAGTCCCGACAAGCACGTCGCCAACACGATGGCGGCCGTCGAACAGTGGGACGCCGCGCACAAGCCGAAGGCCTGAATCGGATCGCGCCAACCCGATGACGTCCCCGGTTGCGCCGACCGGCAGCTACGACAGGGACGTCTTCTGCCACCTGCTCGTCTACACTGACCCTTTGCCGAAATGCGCGAGGCTTTCGACTCTTCACGCTCGAGGAGTATCTGTACTTTGGCGGACATCCGGGCGCGGCACCGCTGACCCATGATCCCATTCGATGGGCCCGATACATCGTCGACAGCCTCATCGAGACCTCCAATGCGCGGGACGTACTGCTGCTGACGCGCGTGGACAAGCCGGCGCCGCCGCGCACTACCTCGACCTGCTGGCGGGATAGGGGGCCAGGAAGTCGATTTCGTGGTCAATCCGTGCTCCCGGGCGTGCGCCATCGCCAGTTCAGCCCCACGTTCACGACGCGCCCGGACCACGCTCGGGTCGCGATGCCTGGCCGCCCACCGGCGAAATCCGGGCGAATCAACTCGACGCAGCACGCGTTGGCGCGGTCGACTACGTTGTCACCTTCGATCCAGATCGAGAACTCGCCGGTGTTGGCGTGAAAAATATGCGTAATTCGCAGATCCGCATCGACGAAACCATCCCAGCGTGCCGTATTGCGGGCGCCGACACGGATCTGGCCGCCGTCCGTAGGCGAACCTGCGCCGAGGAACGTGATTGGCGTCCGCGGCCACCCCGAATGCCAGGTGAACAGGAACGAGACCAGGGTGTCGCCGGGAGTCCATGATCCGCCGAGGGAGAACGCCTGGCGCTGATCGGCCGGCCGTGCCACCTCACCGGCGGCTGTCACGTCGACGGCTCGCGACAAGACATAGCTCGACGAGAAATTGGCGCGACGGCCGACCGATTGGGTCACGCTGACCTCGATGCCTTGGGATTGCGCACGCGAGGGGGCGATCGCGACCCGGCCCGGCTCGAGTTCCGGCACGACAGAAATTGTGCCGAGCAGGTTGTCGAAATACGGCGCCGGCGCCGTCCATCGATTGCGGTACGCCTCGATGCGCCAATTCTGCCCCGTCGCGCGGTAGGTAATTCCGCCGACCAGGTGTGTTGCCCGAGTAGCCGAATCCGGGCGGGTTTGTGCCATCTCGGCTCGGAATTCGTCGACTCGCTGCGCCTGGGAGAAGGCACCCCAGGAGCCGTATCCGCGCCAGCGCGGTGCGATTTGGTATCGCAGATCGACGCGTGGAGCGAATTGGGCGCGTCGCATTTGCCCTGTGTACGCTTGTGCGTCGACGCGAACTCCAACTTCGTACTGAAGCCGCGCGCGCCGTCCGCCGGCCGACGCGTACAGGGCCGCGGATTCACCGGATGGTGCGGCGGCGGAATCGAGTGCGATGTGGCTCGGACGGTCGAACGCGCGCGCCATGACCGGGTCGAGCAGGGACTGACCCGCATAGTTCCACACGGCGGACTCACGTAACAAGGTGGCGCCGAAGTTCCAGCGGATCGAGCCCGGTCGCGCGACCACCCAATCGGACTGCAGGCCGATCGCGGTAAATCGCCGTTCGTCATCGACCATGCCGCTCGCTACACCCGGAAGGGCGAGCCGGCCGCGCCGGGTGCGGTCCGCGCGAGCGACGTACAGATCGGTACGCTCGCGTATCGCGCTCGCGCTCGTCCACCGCCAACTGAGCCACGTATTCAGATCGTGCGAGCGCGCATCGCCGTTGCCCGCATCGCCGCCAAATTGCGTACTCAGACGATCGTCGGCGGCCAGCCAGCCCAGCACCCAGGTGCCCGCCTGGCTTGTGTCCCGGCTGAATCGGCCGACTGAGTCAGAGTACAGAGGCTCCCCGGAATTCCCGGCGACCGGCAGTAACGTGCTCTGGTCTGCGCTGCGGCGGGCACCCACGAACCACTGCAGCGCGCCGGTGCGGCTGCGGCCGCGCCACATGCCGGAGTAGCTGCGCAAGCTTGCCCCGATGCCTACCTCCGACCCGCGATCGATTGAGCGCGGTTCGAGGTCGATTACGGCACCGCTGCGGGTTCCGAGCGAAACTGGATAGCCGCCGGTATAAACGGAAACCCCGCCAACCGCGTCCGGATCAAACACACTGGCCAGGCTCTGGAAACTGGTGAAGTGGAAAGCACTCATTATCGGAATGCCGTCGAAGCGCACCAGGCTGTCGGCGGGTGCGGCCCCGCGGATCGAGGGCGCGACGGAAACCGCGGCGGCGATTCCGGGTGCCGCGCGCAGGCCGCGCAATGGATCGGACTCGGCGCCCGGAATGGCGGTGAAGCGATGTGCATCGAGGGCACTCGCTCGCTCACCGAAGTCGTCGGCGAGGCGATACCGGCTGACGATGACCGGGATCTGTGGCATCTCAAAGATGCGTCGGCGCGTGAAGGCCGCTGGAGCGGGTATGCGGGCTGGAGACGGCGCGATGATGGGTTCGCCCGGCGTGATGAGATACCGATTCGGACCGATTGGCGAGAGTGCCAGGTGCCGCGTCGCCAGCGCGCTCGCGAGCCGCTCGACTGGTCCGGCACCGGTGATCTTGGCGACCGCGACGGTGGCGTCCGCCGGGACCAGTTCCGAACTGTACGAGATCGTGGCACCGGCCGCGGTAAGTTCTCCGATGAGGTCCACCAGCGCGATTCGACCACCGGACGCGTCCGCCACGCCCGCCGCAAACAGCAGCGCGAAGAGCAGCATTGGCCGCCACGCTGGGAGCATCGCGCGCGAGGCCAACTAGGACGCCGGCCGTTGTGGCGGCGGAATGCTCATGGCGCAGAGTATAATTGAACCGTCCGGGCGTCGATATGGTACCGCAGGGATGTCGTTGCGAGCACGTTCGCAAACGCGCGGTCCGGTGCCTCGTCTCCGACCGAGCCGTGCAGTATGGTGTGCGTTGCGATCTCAAACGCGCGCGCGTCGACGAACACGAGCGCACGACCGGTTTGCCTGCTGAACCATTGCAGAAACCCGAGCATGGGACGGCCGTCGATTTCGTAGGACGGTGCCAGGCGATCGACCCAGCTCCACGCGTCGGTCTTCACAGTCGCCACTCCGTCCAAGACGCGTCCAGCCGGACCGATCCGCACCTCGGAACCCGCCGCGACGATGAGGCTTTTTGCGCCGGCGTTCCAGCGGACGTGCCCCTCGCGCACGCGGATCACGATTTCGGCGCGATGGCACGAGACTTCGAATTCGGTGCCGAGATGCTCGATGACTCCGGCGCGCGTGCGCACACGCCATGGGGGCGCCGCTCGTGGTTCCCCGGGGGGCAGATCCAGGTACACGGCGCCGTCGCGAAGGTCGATTTCGGAAGTGCTGGAGAAGCGCAGACGGGAGTGCGGGCGAATCCGCACATCCCCCCCTGTCGTCAGCGCGATCAACGCGCCCCCCCGCGCGTTGATTCGATCGCCGGCCCGGACCACATCGCCGCGGGTCCAGTCATGCCATCGAAGTGGTGCCGAGCGCACCGTGATAACGCCGCCCGTGACGCGCTCGACGCGGCCGATCACCGCGCCCGGTTGCATCAGTGCGAGCCAAGCGATCGCGACGACCACCGTGACCAGTCCCGCCGCCGCAATTCCCGCCGCCGCCGGCATCCAGCGTGGGGCGCTACGCCATCGTCGCGTCGCCACAGGCCCGGCGGCGACGCGCTCCCGCCATCGCGCGGCGACCGCCGCCCGTATCCGCGCCATCCGTTCCGGCGACGGCGGATCGACGCGCAGTGCCCGTCGCAGAGGCTCCTCGACGTCCGGGTCGTTCTTCTCGGGTTCCTGTGTCATGGCGGCTGTCGATCCGGGTCGCGGCGGGTCGCGGTGGTCGACCATAGATGCCGAAACGCGTCGCGCGCGCGCGCGAGCAGCGATTGGACGGCCGCAACGCTCGTGCCGAGGTCCCGCGCGAGATCCTCGACCGAAAGCTCGTCGCCGTATTTCGCCTCGAGCACCTGTGCGTAATGTGCCGGCAGGCACGCGAGCACGCGCTTCACAGTCGCGCGTTGCTGCGTGCTCGCGGCGTCGTCGTCGGGTTCCGGCGGGCGCAATTGCTCCATCTGCTCGACCGCAGCCTCGACCACCGGATCGGCGAGACTCGCGTGCTGCGGCCGCCGCGCCGCTGCACGCCGGCGGTCGAACAGTTCGCGCCGCGCGATCGTCGTGAGCCAGGTCGCGAGGCCGGCTTCACCGCGGTATTGATGGAGCTTGTCAATCGCCTTTATCAAGGTCGCCTGCACGAGATCATCGCGCTCGTCGATGTCGAGCCGCGCCCGCCGCGCGAGGAATGCGGCGATTCGCGGCGCGAAACGCTCGAAGAATTCGTCGAAGGCATTTTGATCCCCAACCATCATCCGCGCCACCAACGAGCGATCCGCCTGGTACACCGATGTTGACCTATTTCGCATTCGACGCCAGGCCATAGCTTAGACGTCGAGAGTGCCTCGAATCAATCGCATTCCGCGCGAGCTTCACGGCACGACTCGGTCAATCGATTGATTCCGACTCTCGCTGACGTCAAATCAGTTGCGGGGCCGACGAGCGCGGCAACGCGTGGATGCCGAGCGTGAAGAGCGATTATTGAACCTGGCGGGGATTCCTGGATGACCGAGGTGACAGGATGACGGAGTGGGCGGGGCATGCCGGGGAGACCCAGTCGGCTCTGCGCGCGCTGCTCGAGCGCGCGCGAGCCGGTGACGCCGAGTTCACCTGGTCGGAACGCGCGCTGGCAACGGCTTGCGAATTTTGGGCGGCCTCGATGACGCACAGTCTGGTCGAGCATCTCGCTCCCGAGCCGGACTGCCGACTGTGGTTGGCGGAAGTGGCCTTTACCGAGATCGGTCTCGCTGATCTGACGTCGTTGCTGCGGGTGGCGCGGGGCGCACTCGTGCCGCCCCTGGACGGGAGTTCGTTGGACGCGCTGGCCGTTCGGCTGGAAGCCGCGATGGCAACGCTGTCTCCCGCCGTTGATGCGGCGCTCGCGAAATATGCGCGAGCCGTGACCGCGGGATCTGACCGGCTGCCGACGAGCGCCGGGCTCGAACCGTGATCGGTGTCGTTGCGGCGCCGGCGCCGCTGTGGCGGCGAGGCCGCGGGGTGCATCACGCGTTGGCGTTCTGGATCGTGCTCGGACTGGCTGCGTTCAACGTATTCTGGAATCTGGGCACGACCGCGGTGTCGAGCATGGACGAGGCGCGGTACGGGGTCGCGGCCGGCGAGATGCTTTCTCGTGGCGATTTTCTGGTGCCGACTTACGCCGGTGCCGCCGAGTACTGGAACTTGAAGCCGCCGCTGGGCTACTGGCTGATCGACGGGGCCTTCGCGCTGTTCGGCCGCAGTGTCTGGTCTTTGCGCGTGGTGTCCGCCTGCGCTGCGCTCGCGGTGATCGCCGGCACGATGCGCTTGGGCCGCCGCCGCCTCGGCCCGCTCGGAGTCGGACTTGCGGGCTCGATCGTCGCGACTTCGTTCGGCTTCCTGAGCGATCACGGTGCGCGCAGCGGCGATCTGGATGCGGTGCTGACGCTCCTCGTGACTCTTGCGCTTGGTCTCGCTCTCGACCTGCGGAACTCGAGGCGCGCGCGCTACGCGGCCGCAATTATCTGGGGCGCCGCCTTTCTGCTGAAGAGTTTCGCCATTGCACCTTTCCTGCTCGCGACCGGGGTATTCCTTCTGTGCCAGCCGGACGCACGACCCGCGATTCGTGATCTCGTCGGTCCGGCTCTCGTGTTCACGGCGATCGTCGGCGCGTGGGGCGTGCTCCGCAGCCTGCACGACGGCAGCGTGCAATTCTTATGGCGCATGATCCACGAGGATCTGCTGCAGCGCTCGTCGTCACCGATCGATGGCGGGACGTATTCGCCGCTCGCTTATGGTGGCGCGTTGGTAGGCGATCGGCTCGCGCCTTGGCCTTTGGTCGCTCTCGCGGGATTCTGGCGCGGTGGCCCGCTACGGCCGTCGACCGATCACGGCGCGGTGTCCGATCAGCGCCTGTGGCTGTGCTGGGCGATGCTGCCGCTCGCCGTGTTCTCGCTGGCGCGCACCCAGCACCATTGGTATCTCGACCCGTCCTATCCGGCTTTCGCGTTGATCGCGGCCGCAGTCGCCGAATCCTTGATTGAACGCGCATCCACTCCGGCCGCGCGCGCGCGGTTGATTGTCGCCCTGGTCGCCCTGCTCTTGGCGTGCGAGTGGCGCGTGTTCTATCGGATCGAATACTCGGATCGCCGGCCGCAGGCCCAGCGAACCCTGCTCGATTTGAGTCGGTTCCAAACTCCGCGACATCGCCTGCTCGCGACCACATTCCCACTGTCCCACGCCGAGCGCTTCCTGCTCCAGGTCGCCGACGGGTTCGATGTGCGCGATTCGCCCACCGACGCGCAATTGCGTTCCATGGTCGCCTCGACGAGCTTCGTCTGGATCCTGAGTCGTGGGCGGGCGTCGGATTTTGTATCGGCCGAGGTTCATGAGCCCGATGGGCGCCGGACGAGGTAACTCCCGCTGTCACTGGACAGGGGAAGGAAATGCCACTTTTTCGTCAGGTGCTCGCGCATGCCTCGGCAACCACCGGCGGTGCGGATGACGCCGTCGTCACCAAGCGGAATCACGCGAACGCACATCCCGATTCGATGCTGCGCTATGGCGACGACCCGGACCAGGTCTGCGATCGCGGCTGCAGGCGGCGCCGTCCGCTCCGTCCGTTGCCGTCGCCACCATGAAAGTCGGCGACATCAAAATACGTCGACGAGCCGCGCGGACACGGTGAAAATATGGACGTATAGTTCCTGGTCGATCTCTTCCTGGCGGGTCAATTTCTGTGTATCCATGATCTCCTCGCCGATTTCATCGCATATCCCGGGAGTTTAAAGCCGTTTCGGGAAAAGGACGATTTCGTCGGGCTCCCCGGGATGACAGGACGATCTTGATGCTCTTGCGCGTGCTCATCACGGAGGGTGCCAAACGCGGTCTCGTCGCGATCGGCGAGGAGATTCGCCCGAAACAGCTGGACCAAGAACTTCCAGCAGTGGCAACTGAGCCAGGAAATCCGGTTGACGTCGAAGACCGGCGGCCGGTTCGATTGGATCGTGGGCGTCCTCTATTCCCAGAACTGGTACCGCAATCGCGACGCGCTCGACTGGACGTTCGTGTACGGCCTCGCAACCTACATGACCCAGCAAGGCCTGGCGATCACGGCCGAGAATTTCGTGCAGCGACAACGATCGAGCGGGGTCTATGCGAACGTCGACACCCATCTATCCAGACGATTGACGCTCGTGACGGGGCTGCGCTATTCGCACGATCAAACCTCGTTCGACGGCGTCACGATCGTTCCGACGGGCCTGTTGACCTATGCCGCCAATAATTTCGCGGGACCGATCGTACCGGGCACGGTGCTCGCGGCGCTCCACGAGGCACGCTCGAACCAGAACCTCTCCTATCGTGTCGGGCTTGACTACCATTTGAAGCCGCAGGTGCTGCTCTACGGGAGCGTCGCCACGGGCTACAAGGCGGGGATCTACTACGGCCAGCCGGCGCAGGTCCAGGTCGACTGGGGTTACGTGCAACCCGAGACGAATCTCACGGGCGAACTCGGCGCCAAGAGTCTGTTCCTCGGCGATACGGTGCAGCTCGACATGGACGTGTTCGACTCGGAGATTCGCGATCACCAGTCCAGCTTGTCGCTCTGGGCGGGCCCGGTCGGCACGCAACCCTTGATTGCCGGCCTCGGCAATGTCCCGCGGTCGAGGATCGACGGCATCGAGGCGCAAGTCGACTGGCGTCCGGTGCGGGATCTCGAGATTCATTTGGCCGCCACGCGTCTCGACGCGCGCGTGACGGAGACCCTGACGAGCGACAACGGACTCGCGCTCTTGACGCCGGTCCGGGTCGGACAGTTGCTGCCGGACGCGCCGAACTTCGCGTGGAGCTACATCGTCCACTATGAGCATCCGGTCTCCCGGGATTTGCTCGCATTCGTGCAGGCGAACGATCGCTTCGTCACCGCGATCCATCCATACCTCGGCGACCCCACGGTGTTCGGGCAGGGGCACGGCATGGGGGTGCGCGTCGGGGTCCGTAATCCGGCTGCGCACTGGCGTGCCAGCCTGTGGTCGACGAATGTCACCGACGCGAGGCCCCTGACCTACGCGTTCGCCGGCAGCGAAGGATAACGGGTTTCCTTCTATCAGCGGC
>JAJXYR010000264.1 GCA_021780475.1 Pseudomonadota bacterium | reverse complement strand
GCGTCGCCGCCGCGGCCGGCGGGCTCATCCTGTGCGTGCGCCCGGGTCGCTGGCTCGCGCTCGGCGCCGCGACCGCGGTCGCCGCGAACGGGAACGCCGTCGTGGATCTGTCCTCGGCGCTGTGCGGTTTCCATGTCGCCGGACCCCGGGTCCGCGAGGCGCTCGCCCGGTCCTGCCGGCTCGACCTGGACCCGCGGGAATTTCCGGCGGACGGCGCGGCCCGGACGATCATCGCCCAGGTATCGGCGATCGTCGCGGCGCTGCCGTCGGGGCTGTTGCTGCTGACGCCGTCGACGACGGCGCGGCATTTTCACGAATGGATCGCCGGCGCGGCGCGCCCGTTCGGCGTCGCACTGATGCCGGCCGCGGTCGGGACCGATTTCTCACGAGGTGAAACGACATGAAGAGTTCGGCCAGGGCGGTGATCATCGGCGGCGGCGTCGTCGGCGCGAGCGTTCTCTACCACCTCGCGAAAATCGGCTGGACCGACGTGTTGATGGTCGAGAAAAGCGAGCTGACCTCGGGGTCGACGTGGCATGCGGCGGGCGGCATGCACACGTTCAACGGCGAGGCGAACATTTCGCGCCTGCAGAAATACACCATCGACCTGTATCGGGAGATCGAGGCGCTGTCCGGCCAATCCTGCGGCCTGCACCCGAATGGCGGCCTGATGCTCGCGGCGACTGAGGGTGAACTCGACTCGCTGAAACTCATCTGTTCGCGCGCCCGCTACCTCGGCATGGAGACCGGGATGATCTCGCTCGCGGAGGCGGCGCTCCTCAATCCGTTGATCGACACCAGCCATTTCATCGGCGCGCTGTGGCGCGCGGACGGCGGTCATTGCGACCCATCCGGCACCACGCATGCGTATGTCAAGGCGGCGCGCAAGCTGGGCGCCTCGGTGGAGCGTTTCACGCGCGTGCTGTCGCTCGCGCAGCGCGCCGACGGGAGCTGGGACGTGCACACCGACAAGGGGGTGGTGCACGCAGAGCACGTCGTCAACTGCGCCGGTTTGTGGGCGCGCGAGGTCGGCCGCCTGGTCGGCATCGAACTGCCGGTGCTGGCGATGGAGCATCATTATCTGTTGACCGAGGACATTCCGGAACTCAAAGGCCGGGACCGCGAGATCGTCAATACGACCGACTACGCGGGCGAGATCTACATGCGTCAGGAGCGCGGCGGCGCGCTGATCGGCACCTACGAGCCGCACGGCGTCGTCTGGTCGCCGGTGCAGACGCCGCCGGATTTCTCGATGCAGCTCCTGCCGGACGACTTCGAGCGGCTCGCGCCGTATTTCGAGGTTGGCTTCCGGCATTTTCCCGCGCTCGGGCGCGCCGGCATCAAGAAGGCGATCAACGGCCCGTTCACGTTCGCGCCGGACGGCAATCCGCTCGTGGGTCCGGTGCGCGGACTGCGCAACTATTGGGTGGCCTGCGCGGTCATGGCGGGTTTCAGCCAGGGCGGAGGCATCGGTCTCGTGCTGTCCCGGTGGATGGCGCACGGCGATCCGGGTCAGGACATCCTGTCGATGGACGTCGCCCGCTTCGGCGCGTTCGCCACCCCGAAATACACGTCGATCAAGGTGCCCGAGAATTACGCGCGCCGCTTCCGCCTGGCCTATCCCAACGAGGAGCTGCCGGCGGCGCGTCCGGTGCGCCGTTCGCCGATCCACGACCGTCTGGTCGCCGCGGGCGCGGTGATGGGCGCGAATTTCGGGCTTGAACATGCGCTATGGTTCGCTCCGTCGGGCACCGCGCCGGCCGAGACGCCGACGTACCGGCGTTCCGAGGCCTTCCCCGTCGTGCGCGCCGAGTGCCGCGCGGTGCGCGCGGCGGTCGGCCTGTACGAGACCACCAATTACGGCAAGTACGAGGTCACGGGGCGCGGCGCGCGCGCGTGGCTCGATCGCGTGTTCGCGTCGCGCATACCGAGGCCCGGACGGCTCGGGTTGGCGCCGATGCTGAATCCGGCGGGCCGGATCGTCGGAGATTTGTCCATCGCCTGCCTCGCGGAGGATCGCTTCTTCATCGTCGGCTCCGGGTTCGCCGAGGAATTCCACCTGCGCTGGTTCTGGGAATCGGCGCCGCCGCCGGATGTGTGCGTGCGGTCGGCGGCCTCGACGCTCGCGGGACTTTCGATCGCCGGACCGAGGTCGCGCGAACTGGTGCAGCGCCTGGTGCGCGGCGACTTGTCCGCGGCCTCATTCAAGCTGTTCGACGTGCGGGAAACGGCGGTCGGTTTCGCGCCGGCGATCCTCACGCGCGCCGGCTTCACCGGCGAACTGGGCTATGAGGTGTGGACCACGCCGGATTATTTCGCGACGCTGTACGATGAACTCCGCGACGCCGGCGGCGACCTCGGGCTTGCGCACTTCGGCGGCCGGGCTCTGTCCTCGCTGCGGCTCGAAAAGGGCTACGGCTCATTCAACAAGGACTTCCGGCCCGACTACACGCCCGCCGAGACCGGCCTCGACCGCTTCGTCGACTTCGGCAAGGCGGAATTCGCCGGCCGCGCCGCGGCGCTCGCCGAGCGCGAGTCGGGGCCGCGGCGCCGCTTCGTCGTCATGGAACTCGCCGACGCCGAAGCCGAGGTGATCGGCTACGAATCGATCGTCAAGGACGGCGTCGCGGTGGGCTACGTCACGTCGGGCGCCTACGGACATTGCATCGACAAGAGCCTCGCCGCGGGCTACGTGCCCGCGGCGCTGGCGCGCGACGGCGAGGTGTTCGAAATCGACGTCCTCGGCGAGGTGCGCCGGGCGACGGTGCGCCTCGCACCGCTCATCGACCCCGCAGGACTGCGGCTGCGCGGCTGAGGGGTTCAGCGCGACGGCGGCGCGGCCGAAGCGGCGGGCTGTTCCTCCAGCGGGAAGCTGCGCGGCGCC
>JAJXYR010000228.1 GCA_021780475.1 Pseudomonadota bacterium | reverse complement strand
CGATCGTCGCCGGCTACCGCCCCGTCGCTGGCACGACGTTCGGCGACGCACGCACCAGCGGCTTCGATGTCGTGCCCGCCGGCATCGTGCTGCAGCAGGCCGAGTACACCACGGCTGGTGCGAACCAGTTCTTCGCCGCGCAGGCCGCGGCGGCCGCGGCTGCGCCGCCGGCTCTGCCGCAAGACAGCGGTCTGCTCGCGCTCAGCGCGTCGCAAGCACTGACGCTCGGTGGAACCTTGGCAACCTTGCCGGCCGGCGGCGGGCTCGGCGCCGAGGTCGATATTTCGAGCGCGAACCTGTTGGTGTCGGGCAGTGCGTCGACTGCGGCGGCACCCGGACAAATCGTCCTGTCGACCGCGAGCCTCGATGCGCTCGGCGCGCAGACGCTGCTGCTCGGCGGCATTCGCGGCGGCGCCGGCATCACGACCACCGCGCAGAGCGTCGAGATCGGCGCCGGCGCGACGCTTGCGAATCCCCGGATCTTGTTGACCGCACAGAACCAGGTGACGGTCGACGGCGGTGCGCGCATCACCGCGACGGGCACGGCGCCGGGCGCGAGCACCCTTGCCTTGAGCGGCGACGGTGCGTTTCTCGGCGTGAGCGCCGGTCCCCAGGACACCGTCGTGCGCAGCGATGCCGCCGGCGCCACCGGGGTGCTCACGCTCGCGTCCGGCTCGACGATAGCCGCCGCGGGCGGGTCGATCTACCTCGATGCGACGCAAAATGTCATCAACGCCGGCGACCTCGCGATCGCCGGCGGGGATCTCGCGCTGCAGGCGCCGAGCATCGTGATCGGTTCGCCGGGCACGGCAAGCTCCGGCGCGGTCCTCGGACAGAACGTGCTCGGCGCACAGGGGCTGCGCAACTTGGTCCTGGACAGCGGGTCGAGCGTCAACTTCTACGGCAGCGTCGACGCCGCGGCGCAAAACATCCTGATCGACGCCGCCGCGCTCCAAGGCTTCGCCGCCGCGGGTGATACCGCGACGCTCAGCGCGAGCGGCAGCATCGTCCTGACGAATTCCGCCGGCACCGTCGTTCCGGCCTCCGCCTCGGGCGCGGGTGATTTGAACTTGAACGCGGCTAACATCTCGTTCGGCGGCGGTTCAATCGCGGCCGGCGGCTTTGCGGCGCTTTCCTTGCATGCGGCCGATGCGCTCAGCGCCGGCGCAACCGCGGGACTCGACGTCGGTCCGAGGGGCAATCTCTCCATCGCCGCGAGCCGCGTGACGACCGGCGCGGACGTTTCGCTCGCGTTGCGTGCCGACGCCGGGTCGGTTGTGCTGAGCGCGCCCGCGCAGCTTGCGACGCTCGCGCCGGTGACCGATCTGGGCGGATCCCTTGCGATTACCGGCACCAGCATCTCGGTCGGGACGCTCATCGATCTGCCGTCCGGTCGAGTGAGTCTCACGGCCACCGGCGGCGGCGCGGGCGACGAGTTGTCGCTGACGCCGACCGGCGCCATCGATGTCGCCGGCCTCGTGCGCAACTACGCGGGCGTCGACGTCGCGAGCCCGGGCGGCGCCGTGACCCTGGCTTCCGCCGGCAACGTCGACCTGGCGGCCGGCAGTTCGATCGATGTCAGCGGCGGTGCCGGCGGCGCGGGCGGGTCGCTCGCGCTGCAAGCCGCCGAGGGGGCCGTCGCCGTGGACGGCACGCTCGCGGGCGTCGGCACGGCGGCCGCAGGCGCGTCATTCTCGATCGACGCGCAGAACTTCGGTGATTTCGGCGCGCTCAACCGCTTGCTGAACACCGGCGGATTCGCCGGCACCCGTACGGTGCGCTTGCGCGGTCCGGGTGACCTGGTGGTCGCCGCCGGCGCCGCCAACGCGGTCGATGCGCATTCGGTCTCGCTCGAAGCCGATCAAGGCGGGATCCGCGTCGACGGCCTCATCGCGGCGTCGGGTGCTTCCGGGGGCAGCGTGACGCTGGCGGCCCGCGACTCGGTGAATGTCAGCGGTTCGATCGACGCGCAGGCGCAAAGTTCGGGCGGCACCGGCGGCAGCGTGATTCTCGAGTCCGCGGGCGGTGGATTGAGTCTCGGCGCCGGCGCGACGATCGCCGTCGGCGGCGGCGGTCCGGCGGTCGACGGCAGCAGCGCCGGCGCGAACGGCACGGTGCTGTTGCGCGCGCCGCGGTCGACCGTGGCGGCGGCGCTCGCGGGCGGCGGCGGCATCGATCTCGCGGGCGGCATCAGCGGCAGCGCGCGCACGACGCTCGAGGCGTTCACCGCGTATCAAAATGCCAGCGGCACGATCTCGTCGGCGGACGAGGCGGCGATGTATGCCGATGCCGCTCGATTCATGAGCGGCGTGACCGCCTCCGGCCTCGCGAACCTGGGCGCCGCGACCGCCTCGGCCGGGTTCGTGCTCGCGCCGGGCGTCGAAATCGATGCGACGACGGCGTCGAACGGCAGCGGCGCGCTGGCGCTGAATTCGCCGTGGGATCTGTCCACCTGGCGTTTCGGCGCGAATGGCACCACACCCGGGATCCTGACGCTGCGTGCGCAGTCCGGCGTCACGTTCAATGCGTCCTTGTCGGACGGCTTCGTCGGCACCAGCGGCAACGGCGCCTTCACGCTGCCCGCCACGGCCGGCGACTCTTGGTCGTACCGAATCATCGCGGGCGCGGACTTCTCGGCCGCCAACCCGCTCGCCGTCGACGCCGCGGCGCCGGCCGACGTGACGATCGCACCCTGTGTCGGGGCGCAGTGCGCCATTGGCTCGAGCGCGTCGGGCGGACCGGACTATGCGCCAAACATGGTGCGCACCGGTGACGGCTTCATCGATGTCAGCGCGTCCGGCAATTTCGTGCTCGGCAATCAACAGTCGCTGCTGTACACGGCCGGATACGCCGGTCCCGGGATCACCCTCGGCGGCCGCACCGGC
>JAJXYR010000040.1 GCA_021780475.1 Pseudomonadota bacterium | reverse complement strand
GAGGCTGCCGCCGGCGCGGATCAAGTCGCTGACCCGCATGCCGGGCTCGAGCGCGTAGCGCCCCGGCGCCTTGACCTGGCCGTCGATGCTGACGATCGCCGCCGGGTGCTGCGGGCTCGCCTGCAGCTCGAGGGTCTTGATGATCGGCTGGATCAGCTGTGCGCGGCTGGCCGACAAATCGAACACGTAGATCTCGTCTCGCGGCATGAGCTGCGGGTCCGCGGCACTGCCGCGCGCCGCGAGCGCCCGTTCGAGATCGGCGGAGACCACCTGGACGTGATCGTCGGGCGGCACGATACGCCGGATCATCACGTAGTGCGGATCGGCTTCGGGCCGCAATTCGTCGAAGCTCGGAATGACGTCCGATAGTCTGAGGCCCGGGCGATACTCGAACGCGCCCGGACGGTACACGTGGCCGGTCAACTGCACCGAGTCCTCGAGCGTCGGCCGGATCGCGGGCACGCTCACCTGGTCGCCGTCGGCGAGCGGCGTCGACCGCCCGGCGCCTTGCATCAGATTGACGTCCAGGGTCTCGAACGCGCGGGATGGCGCGATGCGTCTGACATGCACCAACGTCTGGTCCGCGTCCGGCAGCAGGCCGCCGGCGAGGCCGATCAGCTGGCCGATGGTGTTCTCGGATTTCAGCTCATAGATCGCCGGGCGCCTGACGGCGCCGTCTATCGATGCAGTGCGGCCGATCGGCGGGATGAAAATGACGTCGCCGGGCTCGAGCTGCCGGTCGCCGCTCGTGTCGCCATGGAGCAGGAGGTCGTAAAGATCGAGCACCGTGACCAGCTGCCCGTCGCGCTTGAGTTCGATATTGCGCAGGCTGCCGGTCTTGTTGACCCCACCGCTCGCAAACAAGGCATTCGTCATCGTCGACAGGCCACCGACGGTGTATGAACCCGGAGCTTTCGCTTCCCCGAGCACGAAAATGCGGATCGTGCGCAGATTTCCCATCGTGACGCTGACCCGGGTGCCGATCAATGCTTGCGCGACCCGCCGCTCGATGAGCCCCTTGGCGGCATCGAAGGACATGCCGCTGACCATGATCGGCCCCAACTTCGGGAAATTGACCCGTCCGTCCCGCTGCACCGAGAGCAGATAATTCGCGGGCTCGTTGCCGTAGAGCTGGACGTCGAGCGTGTCGCCGGGCCCGACGATATAGTTCGGCGGTACCGGCACATCCGTAACTGGTGCGAATGTACTCGGACTCTGTTCGAACAAATCGTAGCCGAACGGCTTCAGCGCCGCGGTTCCGGTCGGTTGAAGGCGCAGCAGCGTCACCGTGACGCGGAAATCCTTGAGATTCGGGTCCTGCGACAGTCGCAGGCTCGCCTCGCGTTGCGTCAGGCCGGCGAGCGGGATCGCCGGCAAGCCCGGCACCTCGAGCGCGCCATAGCGGTTGAGCTTGTAGGGATTGCCGGCGAGAATGCGCCGCCTGAACGCCCCGAGTTGCCGCTGGTATTCCGGCGACTGCTCGGGCTCGGTGAACTGCCCCCCGCCCAGGTCATTGGCGTTCGTGCCTCCTCCGCCCCGCATGCCCGACGACGAATAACAATTGCCATTGGATCCGTACATCCCATCGGCGTTGGGGGAGCCGTTGGCGCCATTCGCGCTATTGGCGTTGTTCGCATCAATGCCCGGGCCGCCGGTGCACCCGCTTGGCGCCGCCGGCGTCAGTTCGATCAACACGGTATCGTCCGCGCGCAGTTCCGGGTTCTCGTCTTTTGTTCGCAGATAATGCCCGTCGCGGGTCTGATCGGGCTTGAGGAGTCCTGGCACTTGAAGACCGAGCGCATTCGGCAGCGTATTCGGCTGATTCGGCGCCGCGCCGGTCGCCGTCGTGACGCCCGGAAGCCCGCCAGAACCGCCCGCACCGCCCAGGTACTGCTGCATCAGCGCCTGTTGCTGGTCCTGCGGCAGGCTCTTGAACGCTTGGATTTGCGCCGGAGACGGCGTCTGCGCGAACGCGTGGAATCCGAGAAACAGGGTCGTGACGGCGGCGATGCCGCGCGCGACTCGGAAAACTTTAGCGGACATCGGCGGCCGCGGGAACATGCTGCACTGGGGGTTTCCTTATCCGCATTGGCGCCGAGTTGGGCGCCGATCGCCGAGAGCCTTCGGTTCGGCTGACGACGGATTGTAGAGGGCGGCCAAGGCCCCGGCAACCCCGGAGCGCGCGCGGCGGGCACCGCCCCGTCAGCGCCGGTAGTTCTTCTCCACCCAGTCCGCGTAATCCCGCCCGAGCAGCGCCTGCCACCACGGCCGGTGGGCGAGGAACCAGTCGAGCGTTCCGGCGAGCCCGGCGGCGAGATCCCGCGACGGTGCGTAGCCGAGCTCGCGCGCCGCCTTGGCGAAGTCGATCGCGTAGCGGCGGTCATGGCCCGGCCGGTCGCGCACATGCGTGATCAAGTCCACCGAGCGGCCGCCGTGCGCGGCCGGCGACGCGGGATACCGCGCGGCGAGCGCCGCGTCCGCGGCAAAGCGCTGATCGACGAGCGCGCACAGCGTGCGCACGATGGTGATGTTGGTCGTCTCCGCGTTGCCGCCGACGTTGTAGACGGCGCCCGGTTCGCCGCGCGTGAGTGCGAGCGCGATCGCGCGGCAATGATCCTCGACGTGCAGCCAGTCGCGGATCTGCAGCCCATCCCCATACACCGGCAGCGGCTTGCCGGCGAGGATGTTGATGAGGATCAGCGGGATGAGCTTCTCGGGGAACTGGTAGGGGCCGTAGTTGTTCGAACAGTTGGTGATCGTCGTCTCGAGGCCGTAGGTCTCGTGATAGGCGCGCACCAGGTGATCGGAGCCGGCCTTGGTCGCGGAGTACGGCGAGTTCGGCGCATACGGCGTCGCCTCGTGAAACGGCGGGTCGTCGGCCTTCAA
>JAJXYR010000141.1 GCA_021780475.1 Pseudomonadota bacterium | reverse complement strand
GCCGGCCGCGACGGCCGCGGCCTGGCGCTCCGCGGCCTTGAGCGCCTCCCAATCGGCCGCCGGCGGTGCGCCGCCGCCCGGGCCGCCGGGGGCGCCGAACACGTGCGGGTGGCGGCTGATCAGCTTGTCCCGGATTGTCGCAGCCACCGCGTCGAAATCGAATCCGCCGCCCTCGCTCGCGATGCGGGCGTGGAACACGATCTGGAACAACAAGTCGCCGAGTTCCGAACGCAGATGCGCGATGTCGCCGCGCTCGATCGCATCGGCCACCTCATAGGCTTCCTCGATCGTATACGGCGCCAGCGACTCGAAGGTTTGCGCACGGTCCCAGGGGCACCCGCCGGGGCCCCGCAGTGTCGCCATGACCTCGAGCAGGTCCGCGAGCGCCCGGCTCACGCGGAGCGCCCGCCGCGCGTACGCACCAGGCGCGACAAGCTGAGCAGCATGCCCGCCGTCGCGCCCCAGATATGGCGCCCGCCGTAGGGAATGTCGTAAACGGTCAGCTCGACGTCGCCGAGCTTGCGCACGCGCGAGCGATGGTTCGCGGTGTCGAATACGAAGGCGAGCGGCACCTCGAACGCCTCGTCGACCTCGGCTGATTCGATCCGCAGGGCGTAGCCGGCGTCGATGAATCCCACGACCGGCGTCACGCGGTATCCCGTCACCACCAAGTGGTCCGGAAGGTATCCCGCGAATTCGACGCGGCCCGGATCGAGACCGATCTCCTCGCGGGCCTCGCGCAGCGCCGCGCTCCAAGGATCGGCGTCTTCTGGCTCGATGCGGCCTCCCGGAAACGAGATCTGCCCGGCGTGGTCGCGCAAAGTCGCGGCGCGCTGGGTCAGGAGCACGGAGAATTCTCCGTCGCGCTCGACCAGGGGCACCAGCACCGCGGCCGCGACGCGCTCCGCCGGCAGTGCACTGCGAACCCGGGCGCGCATTTCCTGCGTCGAGGCGCCGAGCCATTCCATGTCCTCGTCGTCGCGCGACGGCCGCGCGTACAGAGCCCGGCGGATCATGGCCCGATCCCAGGCGCGCTCGATGCGCTGGTCTTTTGCGTGCAAGCTCGCCTCCGCGGCCAGGGAACGATTGCGGTAAGATGTCGGCATTCTAACATCCGACGGCCGCACACACCGATGTCTACACCGCCCATCGACGCCCTATCGCCATTGGACGGACGCTATGCCGCAAAGCTCGCGGCGGTGAGGTCGCTGTTCAGCGAGGCCGGGTTGATGCGGGAACGGACCCGCGTCGAATGCGCCTGGCTGCTCGCGCTCGCCGCGGGGCCCGCGCACGCGGCGCTCGCGCGAATGCCGGCGGCCTGCCGCGATTGGCTGCAGTCGCTCGCCGTCGATCCGGCCGCCACCGACGTCCCCGCGATCAAGCGCATCGAGGCGCGCACCAACCACGACGTCAAGGCGGTCGAGATCTGGCTGCGCAACGAACTTACGGCGCGCGGCGCGGCCCCCGCGGAATTGGAGTGGGTTCACTTCGGCTGCACGTCCGAGGACATCAACAACCTCGCCTACGCGCTGATGCTGAAGGCCGCGAGGGCGCGCATCCTGTCGCCGATGCTGGGCGAGATCGAGGCGATGCTCGATGCCCTCGCCGACCGCCACGCCGCCGCCGGAATGATCGGGCGCACGCATGGACAGACCGCGACGCCGACGACGATGGGCAAGGAAATGGCCAATTTCGCCGCGCGGCTGCAGTCCCAGCGCGACGGCTTGGAGCGGGTGGCCGTGCTCGGCAAATGGAACGGGGCCGTCGGCAACTTCAACGCCCAGCTGGCCGCGCTGCCCGGCGTCGACTGGCCAGCGGTGAGCGCCGCGTTCATCGAGTCGCTCGACCTCCTGCCGAACGCGTACACGACCCAGATAGAGCCGCACGACTGGATCGCGGAATACGCCCACGCGCTGATCCGCGCCGACACCGTGCTGCTGGATCTGGCCCGCGACATGTGGAGCTACATCTCGCTCGGTTACTTCAAACAGCGGCTCGTCGAAGGCGAGGTCGGCTCGTCGACCATGCCTCACAAGGTCAATCCCATCGATTTCGAGAATGCCGAGGGCAATCTCGGCATCGCCAACGCCTTGTTCGCGCACTTCGCCGAGAAGCTGCCGATCTCGCGCTGGCAGCGCGACCTGACCGATTCGACGGTGCTCAGGAACTTCGGCGTGGCCGTGGGCCATGCCGCGCTCGCCTACGACTCGCTGCGCGCCGGGCTGCGCAAAGTCCAATTGGACGAGGCGCGCCTCGGCGCGGACCTCGATGCGGCATGGGAGGTGCTCGCGGAGGCGATCCAAACCGTGATGCGCGCCCACGGGATACCGGACGCATACGACCGGCTCAAGGCCTTCACCCGCGGCCGGCCGGTGGACCGGACGTCGATCCGCGAGTTCATCGCCGCGCTGGAATTGCCGGATTCGGAAAAGGTCCGGCTGCTCGCGCTCGAACCGGCCGGCTATCTTGGCCTGGCGCCGCGCCTTGCGCGCCGAGCCAGGGACAAAACGCCCGAAACGTGATGGAGTTGGCACGTCCGCTGCACCGCAATCTGTAGGATTGCGCCCAATCGCTTGCAAACTCAAGGGCCGGCCGCCCGTGCAACGCTAATGAGGCTCTCGACATGTCGGAACGCGCGAACGGGAAGCCAGGCTCCCTCGATCCTGGATCGGCACCGGTGAAGCCGGCCGCCGCGGCGAGCACCCGCATGATTCTCGGGACGATGCCGGAAGTGCGCGATGCGAGCCTCAAAGTCGCCAAATCCGCGCAGCGGCTGCTGTCGATTTTCACCCAGGACCTCGAACCGATGATCTACGGCGAAGAGCCGTTCCTCGAGGCGATCAAACGCCTCGTGCTCGCGCGCTCGTACGCGAAGGTGCGCGTCTTGCTTGCGGATCCGTCGCGGGCGATGGTCGACAACAATCGCTTCCTCGCGCTCGCCCGCCGCCTGACCAGCTGCATCGATTTGCGGACCATGGGCCAGGAATATGCGGCGAGCGCCGGCGCCTTCATCATCGCCGACGACAAGGCGCTCGTGTACCGGCTGCAGGCCGACCGCTGGGACGGCATCTCGGACATGAACGATCCCGCGGTCGTCCGGCGCTACCTCAACTTCTTCGACGAAGTCTGGAACATGAGCATGCAAGAGTCGCAGATGCGCCAAATGCTGATGTGATCGGCCGGCGGCGCGCCCGTATAATCCGGGCATGCCAGACTTCCTGAAAGACTCAAAGCCGCGCGGCACCGTCATCGTCGGCATGTCGGGCGGCGTCGATTCCGCCGTCGCCGCGCTGCGACTGCGTGAGGCCGGCTGCGACGTCCAGGGCTTGTTCATGGCCAACTGGGACGACGACGAGGCGTATTGCACCGCCGCCGCCGATTACCAAGATGCCCGCCGGGTCTGCGAACTGCTCGGCATCGCGCTGCACCGCGTGAATTTCGCGGCCGAGTACCGGCAGCGGGTGTTCGATCATTTTCTGCGCGAGCTCGCCGCGGGACGCACCCCGAATCCCGACGTACTCTGCAACCGAGAAATCAAATTCGGCGTCGCCCTCGACTACATGCACCGGCTCGGCGCCGAATGGGTCGCGACCGGGCATTACGCCCGCGTCGCGCACGAAGCCGGCGGTCCGCGCCTGCTGAAGGCCGTCGACGGTTCGAAGGATCAGAGCTACTTCCTGCATGCGATCGCACCCGCAGCGCTCGCCCGCACGCTGTTCCCGCTCGGCGACCTGCCGAAGACCGAGGTGAGACGGCGCGCGCACGCCGCCGGCCTGCCCGTCCACGACAAACCCGACAGCACGGGGATTTGCTTCATCGGCGAGCGCCCGTTCGCGGATTTCCTGAGCGCCTACGTCGACGATGCGCCGGGACCGATCGAGACCGCGGAAGGCCTCGTCATCGGCCGCCACCGGGGCCTCGCGTTCTACACGCTCGGACAGCGCGGCGGCCTGGGCTTAGGCGGTCGCGCCGACTCGCAACCTGCGCCCTGGTACGTCGCCGCGAAAGACGCCGCGCGGCGGGCGCTTATCGTCGTGCAGTCTCCGGATCATCCGCTGTTGTTGAGCAGCGAGTTCGAAGCGACGGACGCGCACTGGCTCGTGCCGGCTCGGGCAGGCGGCGAGTTCGATTGCAACGTGAAGACGCGCTACCGGCAGCGCGACTTGAAATGTCGCGTCGCGGTGCAGTCCGATGGACGCTTGCGGGTCCGGCTCGAGGAGCCGGCCCGCGCGGTGACGCCTGGACAATATGCGGTCTTTTATGATGGCGACGTCTGTCTAGGCGGCGCCGTGATCTGGCGCCTCGGCGTCATGGCGCGCGCCCCGGCGAGCCAGGCGATCGCGTATAATCAAACGTTTGTGGCGGAGGGATCATGACGGACAGCTTCAAATCGCGCACCACGCTTGCGGTCGGGTCGAATCGGTACGAAATCCACAGCCTGGCCGCGCTCGACGCCCGCAAGGTCGGCCGCCTGCCGTTCGCGCTGAAGATTTTGCTGGAAAATCTGCTGCGCTTCGAGGACGGGGTGAACGTCACGAAGCGGGACATCGACGCCCTGCTGGATTGGAACCCGAAGGCCCAGCCGGACGATGAGATCGCCTTCACGCCGGCGCGCGTGATCATGCAGGATTTCACCGGAGTTCCCTGCGTCGTCGACCTGGCCGCGATGCGCGAGGCGATCGTGCGCCTGGGCGGCGACGCGGAACGCGTCAATCCGCTCGCCCCCGCCGAATTGGTGATCGATCACTCGGTCCAGGTCGATGAGTACGGCGCCGCGGACTCGCTCCGTCACAACAACGAGATCGAGTTCTCGCGCAACGGCGAGCGTTACATGTTCCTGCGCTGGGGCCAGACGGCGTTCAGCAATTTTCAGGTCGTGCCGCCGAACACGGGCATCGTCCATCAGGTCAACATCGAGCGGCTCGCGCGCGTGGTGTTCAGCGAGGATGCGGGCGGATCCCGCCGCGCGTTTCCGGACACTCTCGTCGGCACTGATTCGCACACCACGATGGTCAACGGCCTGGGCGTGCTCGGCTGGGGCGTCGGCGGCATCGAGGCCGAAGCGGCGATGCTCGGCCAGCCGGTGACGATGCTGATACCGCAGGTCATCGGCTTCAAGCTGAGCGGCGCGCTGCCGGCGGGCACGACCGCGACGGATCTCGTGCTCACCGTGACCGAGATCCTGCGCAAAAAAGGCGTCGTCGACAAATTCGTCGAGTTCTTCGGCGACGGCTTGAAGGGACTGCCGCTTGCGGATCGCGCGACGATCGCGAACATGTCGCCGGAATTCGGGTCCACGTGCGCGATTTTTCCGATCGACGAAGAGACGATCCGGTACCTGAGCCTCACCGGGCGGCCGGCCGAACAAGTCGCGCTGGTCGAGGCCTATGCGCGCGCCCAGGGCCTGTGGCGCGTGGACGGCGCGGCGGCGGCCGACTACACCGACGTCGTCGAACTCGACCTCGCCACCGTCGAACCGTCCCTGGCCGGCCCGAAACGCCCGCAGGACCGGGTGCCGCTGCGTTCGGCGAAGAGCATCTACCGGACGGGTGTCGCGAAAATGGCGGATGAGCGCGCGTCCAAGAATGCCGCCGCCGGCAAGGCGCCGGCGAATCTCGGCGGCGACGCGGTCGACATCAAAGACGGCGCGGTGCTGATCGCGGCGATCACCAGCTGCACCAACACCTCGAATCCCGCCGTGTTGGTCGCCGCGGGCCTGCTCGCGCGCAATGCGGCCGCCCGCGGCCTGCGCACGAAGCCTTGGGTCAAGACCTCGCTCGCACCCGGCTCGCGCGTCGTCACCGAGTATTTGAAGAAGGCCGGATTGCAGGCGGATCTCGAGAAGCTCGGGTTCTATACGGTGGGCTACGGCTGCACGACGTGCATCGGAAATTCCGGCCCGCTGAAGCCGGAGATTTCGGAGGCGGTCAAAAAGGGCGACGTGATCGCCGCGTCGGTGCTCTCCGGCAACCGCAATTTCGAGGGGCGCGTGCACCCTGAGATCAAGATGAATTTCCTCGCGTCCCCGCCGCTCGTGGTGGCCTACGCCCTCGCGGGCAGCATGGACGTCGATGTCGCGACCGAATCCCTGGGGACGGGCACCGACGGCAGGCCGGTTCACCTGAAGGACATCTGGCCGAGCGCGGCGGACGTCGCGAAGACGATCGCCTCCTGCGTCGATTCGTCCATGTTCAAACAGGGCTACGCCAACGTCTTCGTTGGCGATGCGAACTGGAACGCGATCAAGACGCCGACCGGCAAGATCTACGCCTGGGACGCCAAATCGACCTACGTGAAGAACCCACCGTACTTCGACGGCATGACGATGACGCCCGCCCCGGTCGGCGACATCCACGGAGCGCGCGCCCTCGCGGTTCTGGGAGATTCGGTGACGACCGATCACATCTCGCCCGCGGGCAACATCGCGCGCACGAGCCCTGCCGCGAAATACCTGGTCTCGCAGGGCGTGGCCGCGGCCGACTTCAATTCCTACGGGGCGCGGCGCGGCAACCACGAGGTGATGATGCGCGGCACGTTCGCGAACATCCGCCTGCGCAATCTGCTGCGTCCGGGCACCGAAGGCGGCGTCACGGCGCACCTGCCGGACGGCGAGGAAATGTCGATATTCGACGCGGCGATGAAATACAAGGCCGCCGGCACGCCCCTCGTAATACTCGCGGGCAAGGAGTACGGCACGGGCAGTTCGCGCGACTGGGCGGCCAAGGGCACGATGCTGCTCGGGGTGAAGGCGGTGATCGCCGAAAGCTTCGAGCGCATTCATCGCTCGAACCTCATCGGCATGGGCGTGTTGCCGCTTCAATACGCGAGCGGTCAGAGCGCACAGTCGCTCGGACTCACCGGCCGTGAGACCTTCGACATCACCGGCTTGAAACAAGGCGCGGCGAAGCTCGTCACCGTGACGGCGACCGGCGACGGCGGCAAGTCCTCGAGTTTCGAGGTGCGGCTGCGCATCGACACGCCGAAGGAGTTGGAGTACTACCGTCACGGCGGGATTTTGCAGTACGTGCTGCGCAATCTGGCTCAGTCCGGAAAGGGCGGCTCCGCGGCGTGATCGGCGGCGGCGACGGGCAGGCGTCCCTGCGCCTCGCCGTGTTCGACCTGGACGGCACGCTGACGTGGCGGGACAGCCTGGCGCCGTTCCTGGCGGGCTATCTGCGGCGTCATCCACGGCGGCTGCCGCGGCTCTGGCGCGTGCCCGCCGCCGTCGGCGCCTATGTCGGCGGATCGCGGGACCGGGGCGCCTTGAAATCGCGTCTCATTCAAATCGCGATGGCGGGCGAACCGCGCGCCGCGGTGGATGCCTGGGCCGACGCCTACGCGCGCGCCCTCGGCCCGCGCGGCGCGTACCGCGCGGACGCGCTGCGGCGCGTGGAACGACACCGCGCGTCCGGCGACCTGCTGATCCTGTTGTCGGCGAGTCCGGACCTTTACGTTCCCCGGATCGGCGCCGCTCTGGGATTCGCCGCGACCCTGTGCACCGAGGTGCGGTGGCAGGGCGACCGGCTCGACGGCCGTCTCATAACGCCCAACCGCCGCGGCGAGGAGAAGCGGCGCTGCCTCGAGCGGTTGCGGCAGCTGCATCCCGGCGCGACCATCACCGCGTACGGCAACAGCGCCTCCGACTTCGACCATTTGCGCGCGGCCGACCACGGGGTGCTCGTCAACGCGGGCCGCTCCGCTCGGCGGGCGGCCGGGTCCCTCGGACTCGACGTCGAGGAGTGGCGCTGAGGGCGGCGACCGCAGGTCGATGCTCCGCGCTTGAAACAAATCGGCCGTCGGCACGGTCTACTCTTCCATGCGCAAAACAGACACCGGACAGACCGACATCCACCCTTCGGAGATCACCCCTGCGGAGGTCTACTTTTCGCGGCGCGCGCTGATGGCCGGCGCGCTCGGACTCGCCGCCGCGCAGGCGGGCGGGCTGCGGCCCGCATCCGCCACCCCGCCCGCATCCGGACTCCTGCCGTTCACGTTCGACCGCCGCGACAGCGTGGCCGAGGCGCCGAACACGTTCGAGGACATCTCGACCTACAACAACTACTACGAGTTCGGCACCGACAAATCGGACCCGGCGAAGTATGCCGGCGGACTGCGCACGCGACCTTGGAACGTGACGATCGGCGGGGCCGCCGAAATCACCGGAACCGTGCCTCTCGAGGACATTCTGAAGCCGCATCCGCTGCAGGAGCGCATCTATCGATTTCGCTGCGTCGAGGCCTGGTCGATGGTGGTTCCCTGGGTCGGGTTCCCGCTCGGGGATCTGCTGCGCCGCTTCAAGCCGACCGCGAACGCGAAATACGTCGAGTTCAAGACGCTCTACGACCCTGCACAGATGCCCGGACAAAAAGTGCCGGTGCTGTCCTGGCCCTACGTGGAAGGACTGCGCATGGACGAGGCGATGCATCCGCTCACGCTGTTGGTCGTGGGACTGTACGGCAAGGTGCTGCCCAACCAGAACGGTGCGCCGCTGCGCCTGATCGTGCCCTGGAAATACGGCTTCAAGAGCATCAAGGCGATCGTCGGCATCCGCTTCACCGAAACCCAGCCGGCCACGACCTGGGCCGGGGCGGCGCCGAATGAGTACGGCTTCTACGCGAACGTAAATCCCGCCGTCGATCACCCGCGCTGGAGCCAGGCGACCGAGCGACGTCTCGGCGGCGGCTTGTTCGCGCCGCGCATCCCGACGCTGCCGTTCAACGGCTACGGACCCCAGGTGGCCGCCCTGTATCGGGGCATGGACCTGCGGAAGTACTTCTGATGCTTTGGCTGCGCCGGGCGCTGAAGACCGTGGTGTTCCTCGTCTGCCTCGTGCCGGCGCTGCGCCTCGCGGCGGGCGCCGCGGGCTTGGGCGGGATGTCCCTCGGCGCCGATCCGGTCGCGGCCCTGCTGCACGGTTGCGGCCGCTGGGGCCTCAATTTCCTGATGTTCACGCTGTGCGTGACGCCGCTCAAGGATCTGTCGGGCTCGTTGTGGCCGCTGCGCTTCCGGCGCATGCTCGGCCTGTTCGCTTTCTTCTACCTGGTGCTGCACCTCGCCGTCTACATCCTGCTGGATCAGAGCGGACGGCTCGGCGCCGTCTGGCAGGACATCGTCAAACGGCCGTACATAACGATCGGCATGCTGGCGCTGCTCTTGATGGTGCCGCTCGCGGCGACATCGACCGCGCGCGCGATGCGGCGGATGGGCCGGCGCTGGACCGCGCTGCACCGCCTGATCTACGTCATCGCGATTCTCGGCGTCTGGCATTTTTGGTGGCAGGTCAAGCGCGACATCCGCGAGCCGGTGCTCTACGCGGCCGGCCTCGCGGTCCTGCTCGGCTACCGCATGCTGAAGCGCCGCCGCCAGACGGCGCGCGTCAGCGCCGCACGTCCCGCAGCGCGCGATCCAACTGCAGCAACAATCGTTCCGTCGTTGGCCAGTCGATGCACGGATCCGTGATCGACACGCCATACTCCAGGGTCGACAGGTCCTTCGGAATCGGCTGACTGCCGGCCTTCAAATGGCCTTCGAGCATCAGGCCCACGATCGATCGGTTGCCGTCGACGATCTGGGTCACGCAGTTCTCCGCGACCAGCGGCTGCAGCGCCGGGTCCTTGTTCGAATTTCCATGGCTGCAGTCGACGACGATGTTCGCCGGCAGCTGGGCCTGCGCCAGCTCGCGCTCGGCGAGCGCGATGCTGACGGCATCGTAGTTGACCCGCCCGCCGCCGCCCCGCAGCACGACGTGCGCGTGCGCATTGCCGCGGGTGTGAAAGACGGCCGATTGGCCCTGCTGCGTGATGCCGAGGAAATGATGCGGCCGGCGCACCGACTGCAGCGCGTTGATCGACGCGGCGAGACTGCCGTCCGTGCCGTTCTTGAATCCCACGGGTGTGGACAGTCCGCTCGCCATTTCGCGATGGGTCTGCGACTCCGTGGTGCGCGCGCCGATCGCGGTCCAGGTCACGAGCTCCGACAGGTACTGCGGCATGATCGGATCGAGCGCCTCCGTCCCGGCGGGCAGACCCAGTTCGCCGATGTACAACAACAACTCGCGAGCGAGGTGAATTCCCTTTTCGATCTGGAACGAATCGTCCATGTCCGGATCGTTGATCAAGCCCTTCCAGCCGACGGTCGTCCGCGGCTTCTCGAAATACACCCGCATGATCGGAAACAGCGTCGATTCCACCCGCGCCGACAATTCCTTCAGCCGCCCCGCGTACTCCCGGGCCGCCGCGACGTCGTGGATCGAGCAAGGACCGACCACGATGAACAGCCGCGGATCGCCGCGATCGAGTATCGACCGTACGACCTGGCGCGACTTGAATACCGCGGCCGCGGCCCGTTCAGTCATCGGCAGGCGCCGCTTGACTTCCTCCGGGGTCGCGAGCAGTTCGCTCGAGAGCACATTGACGTTCTGCAATTGATCTTGAATGTTCACTTTTGCGCCTACATCGAGGTTCTGATGGTCCAAAGTTCCGGGAAGAATTTCAGCTCCAGGGCCTTCGTCAGGTAGGAAACGCCGCCGGTACCGCCGGTGCCGCGTTTGTAGCCGATGATCCGCTCGACCGTCTTCACGTGCGCGAACCGCCACAGCTGAAATTTGTAATCGAGATCCGTCAACCGCTCGGCCAGCTGATAAAGATCCCACTCCTTTTCGGCGTTGTGATACACGCTGAGCCAGGCCGCGGCGACCTGCTTGCTCGACCGATACGGCTGCGTGAAATCGCGGTCGACGGATTCGGAAGGCAGATCGAATCCGCGCCGGGTGAGCAGGCGCAGCACCTCGTCGTAGAGGCTTGGGCTTCGCAGCGCGCGCTCCAGCTGCTCATGGCTCTCGGGGTCGTTGCGGAACACCTTGATCATGTCCGCGTTCTTGTTGCCGATCAGGAATTCGATCAGACGGTACTGGCGCGACTGGAAGCCCGAGGACTTGCCGAGCGTGTTGCGGAACGCCGAATAGTCGGACGGCGTGATCGTCGCCAGAACGTCCCAGGACTGCAGCAACTGCTGCTGTATCGTCGAGACCCGCGCCAGCATCTTGAACGTCGGCCCGAGATCGTCGCGCCGCACGCAGTCGATGATGGCCGACAGCTCGTGCAACACGAGCTTCATCCACAACTCGGACACCTGGTGGATCACGATGAACAGCATTTCGTCGTGCTGATAGGACAGGGGATGCTGCGCATCCAGGAGCTTGTCCAGATTCAGGTACTGTCCATAGCTCAGGGATTCCGTCAAATCCCAGAACACCTCCTCGTCGCTCAGATCGACGAAGGGCTTTACCGGCGGGTTTTGGTCGCTCACGGCAGGGCTCAGGCTTCGAGGACCCAGCCGGGAACCACGCGCCAGCCGGCCAGTAATTCCCGGTCCAACCGCCGATAGTCCGGCTCCAGCGATTCGACGAGCCGCCAGAAACGACGCGAATGATTCATGTGTGCCAGATGCGAAAGTTCATGCACGAACAGGTAGCGCACGACCGCCGGGTCCAGGAACAACAGGGAGCAATTCAGGCTGATGGTGCGGCGGCTCGAACAGCTTCCCCAGCGCGTCCGCTGGCTGCGGATCGCGACGCGGGCGACGTCGAAATCCAAGTCCGCGGCGAGGCGCAGCAGTCGCGGGGCGAGGCGCGCGACGGCCGCGTCCTTCAGCCAGGCTCGCAGCCGCGCGCGCGCCGCGGCCGGATGCGGGGCGGTCAGCTCGAGCCGGTCGCCGT
>JAJXYR010000240.1 GCA_021780475.1 Pseudomonadota bacterium | reverse complement strand
CGCCGCGCGCACCGGCGCAAACCATGCGGCGGCGAGGAGCGCCGCCGGAATCAGGCTTGTCCGAGATTTCACGATTCTCTCTCCTTGGTTGGGATCGGGTCTTTAAACGTCGGCGCTCGGATTCCGTTCGGTGCCGCGATAGACGTACTTGTCGTAGAGGTAATGGCGCAGCGTGCCGGTCACGGGCACGGCGATCGGGCCGGCGCCGGCGCCGTCCTTGAGCCGCATCGCGAGATACTCCTCGCGCAGCCCGCTCATCGCCAACAACGCGATGTCGTCGCGGTCGACCTGGCGGCCATGGTCGACCTGTTCGTTGATGATCTTCTCGAGCCTGAACGCGTCCAGTTCGAAATAGCGGATCAGTTCGTCGCCGGCCTCGACCAACACCGGCACCAGATTGCGGCCGCGGATGGCCGGATCGCACAGCGGCGCAACCCGGTTCAGCGTCGACTTGATCGCGAACCGGATGATGTCGGAGTCGCGCACGCCGAGACGCTTGGCGATGCGCTTGATGTTGCGGATATCGCTCTCGCCGAGCCGGATCGATACCGCTTGTTTTCGTTGCTCAACCACTGCGTCTCCCCGTTGTAGCCGTTTGTCCGACCTGACGGATGAGAGCGTAGGTCCTTAGTGTGTCGTGCGAATGGAGCTTTTGTGACGAAATTCACACTATTCGTGCGTCGCACTCCCTGCGTTATGTAAAACACTTGAATTCGCCTGGTCCTTTCAATTCATGCATTTGTGGATGGATTGCAACCCATTCGTCACCCGGATCCCCTATCGTGGCACCTGCCCGTACAAACCACCGACTGGAGCCACCGGAATGAATTTTTGGACGAAACCAGGCCTCGCCCTGCCCCTTGCCTGCGTCGCGCTGCTGGCGAGCGGCGGGTGCGCCGATGCGGCCGCCATTTCCGCGCCGCCGGCCGCAACGGCGCTGCCGACCGCCCCGGTCGCCACGATCGCCGGCAAGCCGCTGCCCTACGCCGCACTTCAGTCGAAGATCGCCGGCAAGATCGCCGTGATGCAGGCACAGCGCGACGCCCAAATCCGCGAAATCACGCTGCAATCCGCGCGCGATCGGGCGGCCTATGAAGAGCAGCAGCTGAATGCGCTGATCGACGCACGGGTCCTCGCGCTCGAGGCGGCCGCGAAGAAGTCCACCCCCGCAGCGCTGCTCGCGGCGGTCAAAGCGCCCGCGGTCACCGATGCGCAGATGCGCGCGTTCTACGCGGCGCAAAAGAACGAGATCGACGCCCCGTACGACAAGATCGAAAAACAGCTGCGTGCTTATCTGGAACAGCAGGCGACGGCGAAGGCGCAACAGACCTATTACGATGGCCTGCGCAGGAAATTTGCGGTGAAGGTGCTGCTGCCGCCGATGCGGGAGCGTGTCGACCCCGTGGGGCCCGCGCGCGGGCCGGCGAACGCGCCGGTGACGATCGTCGAGTTCTCGGATTTCGAATGCCCGTTCTGCGGCCGCTTCGAGCCGGAGCTGCAGAGGCTGTCCAAGGCCTACCCGACGCAGGTACGGCTGATTTACCGCAACTTTCCGCTGACGTCACTTCATCCGGACGCCCTGCATGCCGCCGAAGCCGGCGTCTGCGCGGATCGGCAGGGAAAATTCTGGCCGATGCACGATCTCATGTTCGCCGAACAGAATGCGCTCGGCATACCGGCGTTGAAACAGAAGGCGCAACGCATCGGACTCGACGTCAAGCGCTTCGACAAATGCCTGGACTCCGGCGCGGCGCTGCCGGCGATCAAGAAGGACGAGGACGCGGCCGAGAAGCTCGGCTTGTCGGGAACGCCGAGCACGTTCATCGACGGACGCTTCCTGAACGGCGCCGTGACCTATGCGGAGCTGACCGCGATCGTCAACGACGAGCTCGCGCGCGGTACCACGCCCGTGACGCGCCGCTGAGGCGGCCGGGGGCCGCCTTCAGGGCTTGGGGACGGCCGGCTCGGCCGTCCGCAGGTCTTTGGCGCGGGCCCCGTATTCGTCGGCGAAATTCTGAATCTGCGTGCGTTTGATCTGGGTGAACGGCTCGGACCGTTCAAGATAGCTCCACAGACCTTGGTGTTCGTAGTGGTCGAGAACCTCGGTCGCGATCGCGTAGAGCTTGCGGTTGTCGGCGGCGCACTGATCGAACGCCACGTTGCGCGCGCCAGCCTCTTTCTGCAGCTCCGCGCGCGCGCTCTCCACGCCGCGCAGGGTCGTGACCGTGTCGCGATAATGGCCGATCAGCTCCTGCATGCGGCTCTTTTCCGCGTCGAGGCCTTTCTGCGCCGACTGATTCGCCGCGCGAAGCTGCGCCAGTTCGCCGCGCGACCGGGTCGCGGTGGACTTGGTGGCGTCAAGCTGGTGCTGCGCGGCGGCGAGGCGTTGCAACGCGTCGGCCAGCTTCGCCTTCAAGCGGCTGTTGTCGGCCTGCAGCTGCGTGCGCTCGGCCATGACGGCCTGCAGTTGCGCGGCGAATTCCGCGCCCGCGCCGCCGCTGCGCGCGATCTGCGCCGACGCGCCTCCCGCGACGCCACAGAGCGCGAACACGGCGGCAGCCAAGGTCTTGCGCTCCATCAGAATTCGCTCAAGAGGTCGAGCTGCAGGATATCGAGTCCGTATTTCGGTCCGACGATCTCATTGCCGCTCAGGTAGCGCGCGCGAAACCAGACGCGATCCGCGATCCCGGCTTCGCCCCAGATGTAATAGCCGCGCGCGTTGGTGCCCCCGCCATGGAAATCGGCATCGGTCCAGGCGTCGATGACGGCATCGCTCTGCACATAGCGGTAGCCGAGCTTCACACGCCACAACCCGGGCCGGTCGACCCGCGGGTCGCCGAAATTGAGCTCGCCGATATAGCCCAGATTCTGTGCGGACTGGGTGTACAGATTGATC
>JAJXYR010000232.1 GCA_021780475.1 Pseudomonadota bacterium | reverse complement strand
ACGCCGCCGGGAGCCAGCACGGCCTCGTTGGGATAGCCAGCGACGTTGCGATCGTCGTTCTTATTCTGGCTGTAATTCAAGTCCGCCTCGTAATCCCAACCGGCGTTGTTGCCTGCGAACGACACCAGAGCCCGCTGTTCCGTATTCACGTTGCCGTTGTAACGATTGTTGTTGGGGTCGCTCCAGATCGCGAAGCCTCCCTGGGACAGGTCCAGCGTCGTTGGGCCCGCGCAGGTGATGCACGTGAGCTGCGCCGCCGTCGGATAGTAGGGGCTCGCCGGATCCATCTGGAAGAAATAAAACATCGGACCGGACCAGTCGGTCACCTCGGAGCGCGTGTACAGGTACTGCAGCTTCAAGGTGTTGTTGGCCGGCAGCGCCTTCGTGAAGGACACCAAGCCGGATTCCTCCTTGGAGTCCGGCATAAGGTCCGTCGCGGCGGAATAGCGGTAGGCGCAGCTGGGGCCGAGATTCGCCGGGTCTATGACCAGGAACGGATTGCCCGCGCAGGCCGGATATCCCGACTGCCAGATGTTGCCACTCGCGTTATCGAGGAAACTCCCGGGCCAAGTTCCCGGATCGTTCGTATTGAGCAAGCCCCCGGCGGGGTTGTAACCGTAGGCGGAGAACGGCCGCTGCGTCGCCTGCAGCTCGAGCTGGTGGCTGAAACTGCCCGTGACCATGAAGTTATAGCCGTCGGCCGCAAGATCGCCGTGCCCCAACGTGAAGTCAACTTCCTGGGAACTGCCACCGGCCTTCTGCGGGCGGTCGTAGTTCGCCTGGATCTCGGCGCCCTGGTAATTCTTCTTGGTCTTGAAATTGATCACGCCCGCGATCGCGTCCGAACCATACAGGGCCGAAGCGCCCTCCCGGAGGACCTCGACGCTGTCGATCGCCGAAAACGGAATACCGCTCAGGTCGACCGCGTTACCGTCGAAGGCATTATTGGCCAGTCGCTGGCCGTCGAGCAGCACCAGCGTGCGGCCCGAGCCGAGGCCGCGCAGGTTGGCGTAGCTGCCGCCTCCGGAAAACGTTCCTACGGATTGCGCAATGTTTATCGACGGGACGTTGGACGTCAGCGTGTTGAGCGCCTGCTCCACATTGACGACACCTTGGTCTTTGAGGTAGTCGGTCTTGAGAATCGTGACGGCCTCGGCCGTTTCTGCATTAGGCCTCGCGATCATCGATCCCGTGACGACGATTTCCTGCAGCTCATTGGCCGCCTTGTCGGCCGGCGGGGACGTCGGGCCCTGCTGTCCCATGGCGACGGCGGAAATGCACAACGCAATTGCTGCACCGAAGCACGTGTAGAATCCCGTATATCGAGTCGTGCCGCTGTTCGGCTCCAACGGATCGGGATGAATGGCAAATCGAGGATTTTCCATCATGATCTCCCAAATTATTCTAACCAGTTATTTTAGGGCTCACCCGCCGACAACAGGCACCTCGTCTGAATTAGACAACGAAGCAACAGTTGTTGTAGAAATGCCGCGGGCCTAGCCCAGTGGCTGCCAATTATATGGCGTTATTCAGAAAACGCCAGTCGCCTGCGATTTGTTGTATGTTCGCCACGAACGAACGCCGCTTTTTCTGTGCTCCGTACGCGGCGATCGAGGGTTTGATTGACACAGGAGTGATTCACCGATGACCTCTGGCAGACGATGGATATTGATCGCGGTCGCACTTGGCTGCGTGGCTGGCGCGAACGCCGCAACGACGCTTCGGGATCAATCGATCGAAGCGCTGCAACAATCGCTATCCAACGGCCACACCACGGCGGTCGCGCTGACCGAGTTCTATCTCCGGCAAATCTCGACGATGAATCGCAGCGGCCCGGACTTGCATGCGGTGATCGCCGTCAATCCCGACGCGCTCGCCGAGGCGCGCGCGAGCGACCGCTCACGGCGCGCTCGCGGTCCACGCGGCCCGCTCGAAGGCATCCCGGTGCTGATCAAGGACAACATTGAGACCGAGGATCCGCTGCCGACGACCGCGGGCTCGCTCGCGATGACCGGCAATGTGACGCATCGCGATGCGCCGGTCGTCGCCCGGCTGCGCGAGGCCGGTGCGATCATCCTCGGCAAGACCAACTTGAGCGAGTGGGCGAATTTCCGCAGTACGCATGCGATCAGCGGATGGAGCGCGGTCGGCGGCCTGACGCGCAATCCGTACGTACTCGATCGGACCGCGTGCGGCTCGAGTTCGGGAAGCGCCGCCGGCGTCGCGGCGGACTTTGCGGCGGGCAGTCTCGGCACCGAGACCGACGGCTCGATCACCTGCCCGGCGTCGATGAATGGCCTCGTCGGGCTGAAGCCGACATTGGGCCTGTTGCCGCAGGCCGGGATCGTACCGATCGCACATACCCAGGACACCGCGGGCCCGATGGGGCGATCGGTGACGGACGTCGCGCTCCTCCTCGGCGCCCTGACCGGGCGCGATTACCGCGCCGGCCTCGACCGCGCCGCGCTCGCCGGCAAGCGGATCGGCGTGCTGCGATTCAAGGCGGGCACGCAACCGGAAATGGATCGGGTGTACACGGCCGCCCTCGCGCGCCTGCGCGCCGCCGGCGCGACGCTGATCGAGGTCGCGACGCCGGACATGGACCCCATTCAGACGGCCGAGCAGCGAACGCTGCTGGAGGAATTCAAATCGCAGCTCAACGCCTACCTGTCGGCTGCGCCGGCGACGTTGAAGGCCCGCAGCCTCTCGGACCTGATCCGATTCAACCGCGCGTCGCCGGCCGAATTGCGCTTTTTCGGACAGGAATTGTTCCTTCAATCCGACGAGACCCAGGGCACGAACTCGAAGGACTATGCGGATTCCCTCGCGAAGGCGCGTCACCTGGCCCGCCGCGATGGCATCGACCGGCTCCTGCGCGAACAGCATCTCGATCTGCTCGTCGCGCCGACCGCGACGCCCGCATGGC
>JAJXYR010000016.1 GCA_021780475.1 Pseudomonadota bacterium | reverse complement strand
CGTCGCGCTTCCTCAGCGCTTATGAAGGCGCGGGCGTGCAGCACGTCGCGCTCGCGACCGCGGACATCTTCGCGTCGGCCGCCGAGATGCGCCGCCGCGGCATCGAGCTGCTGGCGATTCCGCGAAATTATTACGAGGATCTGGAGGCCCGGTTCGGGCTCGAACCCGCGCTGATCGAGCGCATGATGCACGCGAACATACTCTACGATCGCGATGCCGACGGCGAGATGTTCCAGTTTTTCTCGCGCGCGTTCGAGAAGAGGTTCTTTTTCGAAGTCGTACAGCGGCGGAACTATGCGGGTTATGCGGCTGCCAATCTGCCGATCCGGCTCGCATCCCAGGCACGCTTCAAATCCACGCCCGCCGCGCGCGCTCCGTGAAACCGACCCGCGTGCGGCTGACGGTGCTTGCCCTGCTGTCCGCCGGGACGATGATCAATTACCTGGACCGGACGGTGCTCAGCATCGCCGCGCCCGGTATCGCCCGCGAACTGCACCTGGGGCCGGGTTACATGGGCCTAATTTTTTCCGCGTTCGCGTGGTCCTACACCGGATTTCAACTGCCGGGCGGGATGTTCCTGGACCGGTTCGGCTCGCGACTGACCTATTTCCTGTCGGTGTTTTCATGGGCGCTGTTCACGCTGCTGCAGGGCCTCTCGGTCGGGCTGAAGTCCCTGTTCGCCTATCGGATATTCCTCGGCATCGCCGAATCGCCGTGCTTCCCGACCAACAGCCGCGTCGTCGCGACCTGGTTTCCCCGACAGGAGCGGGCACGCGCCACCAGCGTCTATACGGTGGGTGAGTACGTGGGCCTTGCGTTCCTGAGTCCGCCGCTGTTCTGGTTGATCGCGACCTATGGCTGGCGGGCGCCGTTTTTCGTCTCCGGTACGCTCGCGCTGATCTTCGCCGCCGTGTGGTGGATCCGCTATCGCGAACCCGGGGAGGATCGTCGCGTAAACCGGGCGGAGCTCGATTACATCGCGGCGGGCGACGGCCTGGGGGTGCAGACCGCGGGGCAGACGGATTTCAGCTGGTCGCGCGTCCGCCGCGTGCTGGCCCACCGGCAGATCTGGGGCGCCGGCATCGGCCAATTCGCGGGCAACTCGACGCTCGTGTTCTTCCTCACGTGGTTTCCGACCTATCTCGCGACGGCGCGCGGCATGGGCTGGATCAAGGTCGGCTTGTTCGCCGTGCTGCCGTTCATGGCGGCCGCCGCCGGCGTGCTGTCCGGCGGGGCGTTTTCCGACTACCTGGTGCGGCGCACGGGCTCCCTGAACATCGGCCGCAAATTGCCGATCGTCGGCGGCCTGCTGCTCGCGACCGGAATCGTCGGCGCCAACTATGTCGCGAGCAACGCGGCGGTGATCGCGATCATGTCGGTCGCCTTCTTCGGCCAGGGCCTGGTCGGGCTCGGCTGGACCGTGGTGTCCGACATCGCGCCGAAGAACTACGCCGGTCTGGTCGGAGGGCTGTTCAACTTCATGGCCAACGTCGCCGGCATCGTCACGCCGCTCGCGATCGGCCTGATCGTCCAGCGCACCGGATCGTTCGCCTACGCGCTCGCATTCATGGCGTCGGTGACCGTCGTCGGCGCGCTGTCGTATCTGGTTCTGCTCGGTGACATCGAGCGCATTCAACTGACTTGAGTGACGGAAAATCGGCGCCGCGCGGCGCGGAGGGGGGGGGATGATCGGTCGACCAATGAATTCGCTGCTGCTGACCATCGCGCTCTGCATGCTCGGGTCGGCCGGTGCGCGGGCGGGCTGCGCGCCGGTCGACGGTTTGCACTTCGTCTGCGGTGTCGCGCATCCGGAGGATCTCGCGCGCATTCCGGGTACGCGCTGGTTGATCGCGAGCGGCTTCGAGAATGGAGCCGGCTTGAAGCTGGTCGACACCCGGGCGGACGCCATGCGGTTTTGGTACCGCGGCCTGCCGTCGCAGATCCGTCCGGACCCGCGTTCATTTCCAGACTGCGCCGCCTCGCCCGACGTCAAGCTCTTCAATGCGCACGGCATCTCATTGCGCGCCGAGGGCGATGGCCGATACCGGCTCTACGTCGTCAACCACGGCGGCCGCGAGAGCATCGAGGTGTTCGATGTCGATGCGCGCGGCGCCGTGCCGACGCTCGCATGGAAGGGGTGCGTCTTGATGCCGTCGAGCCTCGCCGCCAACAGCGTGGCGAGTTTTGCGGACGGCACCATTCTCGCGACGGTGCTGACCCGGCCGGGTTTCACGTACGCGGATTTCGTGAACGGCCGGAATACCGGCGGCGTGTACGAGCGCAGGCCGCAGGATCGCGGCTTTCATCTGTTGCCGGGCACCGAACTTCCCGGCGACAACGGCTTGGAGACGTCGCGCGACGGCCGGGAGTTCTATGTCGTCGCCTACGGAACGCATTCGATCTACGTGTACGCGCGCCGTGACACCCGGACGCCGTTGCGCCGCGTCGTCGCACCCGGATTCATGCCGGACAACATTCATTGGGACGACGGACGGCTGCTCACCGCGGGCATGGTCTACGACGAGCCGGCCTGCGGCGGAGTCCGCAAGGTGATCGGCGGCGTCGCCGACCCGATGCGCTGCCACCGCGGCTACGTCGCAGCGCAACTCGATCCGCACACGATGAAGTTCACGATCCTGGCGTTCGGTCCGCCGAACCCGGCGTACAACGGCGTGACGATTGCGGCGATCGCCGGCGGGGAAATCTGGCTCGGCTCCTATCAGTCGGGCCGGCTCGCGTACCGGACGTTGCCGGAGGATGCTGGCTCCGACGAGTATTTGTTGATGGGGAGCGCGACCCGCGGCGCCGGCGAACCGATGATCGCGGTCGACCCGACCAATCCGAATGACATGATCGCGGTATCGATGGCGAGTGTGCAGCACCTCGGCACCGCGGATTCGACGCTGTTGGAGGCTCGGGGCTACGCGGCGATCTTCAACGCCGACCCCAGACAACATTTCGACGGCCTGACCGATGCGTACCATGGCGTGCCGCGTTCGACGATCACGCAGCTCGCGGTCACGCACGACGGCGGCGACCATTGGAAGATCGGCGAATTGCCGATTCTAGGCGGGACCTTCACGCGCTGCCCGGACCCCTTCGCCGCGGTGCTGCCCGATGGCACCTTCCTCGCGGGTTGCGAGCCGCGCGAAACCGGCGGTCAGTTCTTCGGAAAATCGGCGGTCGTCGTGTCGCACGACCACGGTGATAGCTGGTCCAGCCCGACCGACATCATCAGTTCCTATGGCGCGGCGCGCTTCGCGCCGGGTCTTGCGCCGCGGATCGGCGGCAACTCGCCATGGGACCGCCCGTTCCTCGCCGTCGACGATTCCACCGGCGTCATCTACGGAGTCGCGGAGGGGGGCGAGACGCTGGTGAGCGTCCGTCCGGAGAAATCGCGCTGGGAGTCGTTCATCACCGCTTCCACGGACGGCGGCCGGCGTTTCGGAATGATCCACGCCTGGGATTCCAAGGACTTCCCCGAGCTCAGCCGCGGCGCCGGTGTCGCGGCGGCGCACGGTGCCGTTGCCGTCGTCTATGTGGCTTCGAGCGCACCGGCCTCCGCGGGGGCGGCTTGTCCGTGCACCGTGTTCGGCCTCAGCCGGGATCAGGGCGTGACGTTCGCGCGCCACGTGCTCGCGGGTGCGCCGGTGGCGGACCCGGTGGTCGGCCTCGCCGCGGATCCGACGAGCGCGGGACGTTTCGCGCTGCTGCGCTACGTGGCGAAGCCCTCGCCCGAATATCAAGTGGCCGTCAGCGACGATTACGGCCGGACGTGGTCCGGCTTCGTGCCCGCGGGGCGCACGCCCCGCGCGGCCAACCTGACGAAACCCTGGATCAGCTACTCGCCCGCGGGCGTGCTCGGTTTGATGTGGCGGGCGATCTATCCCGATCGAAACTACGACATCTGGTCCTCGATTTCCAAGGACTTCGGCCACGTGTTCAGCGATTCATTGCGGGTGAGCCACGGCGTCTCGCCGGTCGCCAACCGGTACCGGAATGACGGGTTGTTCGGCGACGATATCCAGGACCTCGTGCTCGACAAGGACACCGCACATCTGGTCTGGGGCGACTCGCGCGCCGGCTTTCAGGGAGTCTGGTACGGCAGCGTGCCCCTGTGGGCCTACGAGTTCGGCAAACGCTGAGACCTCAGCCGAGCCGGCGGCCGAAGAACCTGAACGTGCGGTCCCAGGCGCGCTCCGACCAAACGGCATCGTACTGTGTCGCGGGGATTCGGCCGGGCCCCACGGCCGTCTCGTTCGCGAACGCGTGGTGCGCGAGGTAGCGGTGAAACTCGAAGTCGACGCCGGCGCCGCCGAGCTTTTCCTGTAGCTGCTCGACGAGCGCCGGCGGAAAGAACTCGTCCTGGGTCGCCCAGTGCGCGAGCAGCGGCGCCTTGATCTTCGACGCGTCGATATATTCGAGCGGCGGGCAGCCGTACCAGACGACCGCCGCATCGATCTCCGGGGCCATGCAGGAGGCGAGCAGGGTGAGCGCGCCGCCCATGCAAAATCCGGTCACGCCCACTTTGGCGCTGCGTGCTTTCAAGAATTGCACGGCTCCACGAATATCCTGCGAGGCGGCGTCGCCGAAATTCAATCCCGTCATCAGGTGATGGGCTTCCTCGGCCTCGACGGTGGACTTGCCGCGATACAGATCGGGCACCAGCGCGCGATAGCCGGCATTCGCCAGCCGATCGGCGACGCCGCGGATCTGGTCGTTCAGCCCCCACCATTCCTGGATGACGACGAGGGCCGGGGCGCCGGTCGCCTGCGCCGGTTCGGCGAGGTAGCCCGATACGGTCTTGCCGTCCGGGCGATCGAACACAATCGTGGTACCCATGTCAGCCGCTCATCTCCTCGGTGTCGATTTCCGCCTGTGTCTTGGTGTTATAGCGCGGACCCGACACGGTGTCATCATTGATCAATCGATCGAGCCGGCCGAGCAGGGAGTCGGAAGGCTGGACGCGCGCGGCGCCCAGATTCTCTTCCAGGTGTGCGATCGACGTCGTGCCCGGGATCGGGATCACGTGGGGCACGCGGCGCAGCAGCCAGGCCAGACTGAGCTGTGCGGGGGTGCAGCCGGCCTCGGCGGCGAGCGCGCGCAACGGCGGCAGCAGCGCCGCATTGCGGTCGAAGTATTCGGTGAATCGCGGCATCTGGCGCCGCAGGTCGTTCTCCGCGAGCGCGGCGGGCGCGGGCGGATCCGCGGCGAGGAAGCCTCGCCCGAGCGGGGAGAAGGCGACGAAGGCGACGTTCAGCCGCCCGCAGGTCTCGAGCACCGCGACCTCGGGGTTGCGGCTCCACAATGAGTATTCGCTCTGCACCGCGGCGATCGGATGCACCGCGTGGGCGCGGCGCAGCGTCGCCGCGGAAACCTCGGACAGGCCGATCGCGCGGATATATCCGGCCCGCACGAGATCGGCGAGCGCGCCGACACTGTCTTCGATCGGCACTTGTTTGTCCCAGCGGTGCAGGTAATAGAGGTCGATGACTTCGGTTCGCAGCCGCGCGAGCGACTCGACGCAGGTGCGTTTGATGGTCTCGGGGCGCGCGTCGATCACGCGCCGCCCGTCGACGCCGGTGATTCCGCACTTGCTCGCGAGAAACACGCGGCCGCGGTCCGCGCCGAGCGCCTCGCCGACCAGCGACTCATTGCGGCCGAAGCCGTACAGCGCGGCCGTGTCGAAATGGGTGACGCCGAGTTCGAGCGCGCGCCGGATCACGGCGATGGCCTCCTGCCGGCCGGGCGGCACACCGTAGGCGTGGCTCAGGTTCATGCAGCCGAGGCCGATCGCACCCACCTCGCGGCCGGCGATCATCCGTGGTTCCACGTCGTGCGTCCCTCCGCGCCGGCTCAGCGCCGCGCGGCCAGCTGCCGATCGAGATCGCCGAGCGTCCGGTAGCAGGGCAGGACCTGCTGCACGCTGGAATTCGGCTCGCGGCCCTCGTGGATCGCCGCGAAGAACTCCCGATCCTGCAGCTCGATGCCGTTCATGGAGACGGCGACGCCCGACACGTCGATCTTCTCGTCCTTGCCGTCGTACAGGTCATCGTAGCGGGCGATGTAGGTGCCGTTGTCGCAGATGTAGCGGAAGAACGTACCCAGCGGGCCGTCGTTGTTGAACGACAGCGACAGCGTGCAGATTGCGCCGGTGCTCGCGCCCAGCTGCACCGACATGTCCATCGCGATTTCCAACTGTGGATGGTGCGGCCCTTCGATCGCGTTGCAGACCGTGATCTCGCCGCCGGTTTGATGGCGGAACAGGTCGACCGTGTGCGCCGCGTGGTGCCACAGGAGGTGGTCCGTCCACGAACGCGCCTCCCCGAGCGCGTTCAGGTTGCTGCGCCGGAAGAAATAAGTCTGCACGTCCATTTGCTGGATCTCGAGCTCGCCCCGGCGGACGCGTTGATGGATCCACTGGTGCGACGGGTTAAATCGGCGGGTGTGGCCGACCATGCACACGAGCCCGGTGCTCTTCTGCACCCGCGCCACCGCCTCGGCGTCGGCCCAGCTGTCGGCGAGCGGAATCTCGACCTGGACATGCTTCCCGGCCCGCATGCACTGGATCGCCTGGGTGCTGTGCATCTGGGTCGGCGTGCACAGGATCGCCGCGCCGACGTCCGGCCGGGCGAGCGCCTCGGCCAGGTCGTTGGTGACGTGCGGGATGCCGTACTTCTGCGCGACGGAGCGTGTCTTCTCCAGCTCCCGTCCGACCAGCGAGACGACCTCGATGCCGCCGATCTGGCGGATCGCGTCGAGGTGCTTTTGTCCGAAGGCGCCGGCGCCGGCGAGTACGATTTTCATGCCTGTGGGTCTCCGCGACCGTCCGGCTCGGCCGGATTCTCGAGTATCAGATGCCCGAGCGCCGTATTGGACGCGGGGACGTGGTAGAAGCGATGGACTTCCCGGACCCGGGCGTCGAGCGCGCCGCGCATCAGCAGCCACATGACGAGTTCGATGCCCTCGGAGCCGGCCTCGCGCACGTACTCGATGTGCGGCACGCGCGCCTGGGCCTGCGGATCGTGGATCAGGCGGTCGAGAAATGCGTTGTCGAATTCCCGGTTGATCAGGCCGGCGCGCGGTCCCTGCAGCTGATGGCTCATGCCGCCCGTGCCCCAGATCTGGACGTTCAAGTCGCCGTCGAAGCTGTCGACGGCACGGCGAATCGCCTTGCCGAGGTTGTAACAGCGTTGTCCCGACGGGGGCGGGTAGAGCACGACGTTGACCGCGATCGGGATCACGCGGCACGGCCAGGCCTGCGGCTGTCCGAACATCAGCGACAGCGGCACAGTCAGGCCGTGATCGACGTCGAGCCGATTGACGATCGTCAGATCGAAGTCCTGCTGGATAACCGATTGCGCGATATGGTCCGCGAGTTCGGGATGCCCCTCGACCACCGGCACGGGCCGCGCGCCCCAACCTTCGTCGGCCGGTGTGAAGCTCGCCGCGCAGCCGATCGCGAACGTCGGGACGAGATCCAGGCTGAATGCGGTCGCGTGGTCGTTGTAGACCAGGATCACGACATCGGGTTTCGCCGCCGCGATCCAGCGCTTCGAGAATTCGTATCCTTTGAAGACGGGCGCCCAATAGGCGTCGGCGCTCTTGCCGAGATCGAGGGCGGCGCCGATCGCGGGCACATGCGAGGTCGCGACGCCGGCGGTGATTCTAGCCACGGGCCTTCTCCCCGACACGGCGGTTGCCTTCGATCGGGCGGCCGCCCTCCTTCATCATGCGCGCGTAATCCTCCTGGCTCATGCCGGTCATCAGCGCGGCGGCATACTGGAAGCTCTTGCCGTCGGTCGCGAAGAGCTTGGCGAGGTAGTAGATGTTGCCGCCCAGCGCGATCATCCGGTTGTAGTCGCGCGCCAGCACCGCGCGCTTCTGGTCCTCCGTCATCGGCCACTCGTCGAGATAGGCGCGTTCGCCCGCCCGGAAGCGCTCGCGATTCGCCGCCTTCAGCAGCGACATGCAGAACATGTTCAAGTGATAACCCAACCTCGCCTGATCGGTGTCGAAGATGGTCGTGCCCGGCACGTCCGCGTAGGGTTTGTCGGCGGTCACGGCGATGGCTCCAGGGGGGTCCAATACAGCCGCATCGGATTGTCGACCAGCAGCTTGCGCTGCAGTTCGGCGGTCACCGCGATGCGCGGGATGAAATCGACGAGCCGGCCGTCATCCGGCATGTGCGACTTCAGATTCGGATGGGGCCAGTCCGTGCCCCACAGCACGCGGTCGGGAAATTCCTCGACCAGTCGCCGGGCGAACGGCACCACGTCATCGTACGCCGGCGGACCCGTGACCGAGAGGCGCTCCGGGCAGGTGACCTTCGACCAGATCGTCGGGCGCTCGCGCATCAGGCGCAGGAACAGCCCGAACTCCGGACCGTCGACCGGCTTGCTCACGTCGGGGCGGCCCATGTGGTCGACCACCAGCACGGTCGGCAGCGTCGCGAAGAAGTCGTAGAGCTCCGGCAGATCGGCCGCCTCGAAGTAGATGACCACGTGCCAGCCGAGCGCGGCGATCCGCGCGGCGATCTCGCGCAGCTGCGCGGGCGGCGTCGTGTCCACCAGGCGCTTGACGAAATTGAAGCGCACGCCGCGCACCCCGGCCGCGTCCAAGGCCCGCAGTTCGGCGTCGGTCACGTCGGCGCGCACCGTGGCGACGCCGCGCGCGCGGCCGTCCGCACGGACGAGCGCGTCGATGAGCGCGCGATTGTCCGCGCCGTGGCAGGTCGCCTGTACGATGACGTTGCGCGCGAAGCCGAGGTGATCGCGCAGCGCGAACAGTTGGGCGGCGGAGGCGTCGCAGGGCGTGTATTTGCGCTCCGGCGCATACGGGAAGCGCTCGCCCGGACCGAACACGTGGCAGTGGGCGTCGACCGCGCCCGGCGGTACGCGAAAGGCCGGCTTGGACGGGTGCGGGTCGAAGACCAGCCAGTTCTCGTCCATGACGAATGCGCTCACCGGTTTTGCGCCTTCAGTATCCGGTCGAGCCGCGGAAACACCCGCCGTGCGTTCAATTCGAAGATTTGGCGCTTGTTTTCCGCCGGCATCGCCAAGGCATCGATGTAGCGCTTGGTGTCGTCGAAATAATGCCCCGTCTCCGGGTCGATGCCGCGCACCGCGCCGACCATTTCGGAGCCGAACAGGATGTTCCGCACGTCGATGACCTTCGCCAACAGGTCGATTCCAGGCTGGTGGTAGACGCAGGTGTCGAAATAGACGTTCTGCATCACATGCCGCGCGAGCGGCGGACGCTTCAACATGTCGGCGAGTCCGCGGTAGCGGCCCCAATGATAGGGAACCGCGCCGCCGCCGTGCGGGATCACGAAGCGCAGATTCGGAAAATCCCGGAACAGGTCGCCCTCGATGAATTGCATGAACGCGGTCGTGTCGGCGTTGAGGTAATGAGCCCCGGTCGCATGGAAGTTCGCGTTGCAGGACGAGGACACGTGAATCATCGCCGGGACGTCGAGCTCCACCATCTTCTCGTAGATCGGGTACCAATGGCGGTCCGTGAGCGGAGGGCTCGTCCAATGGCCGCCGGACGGATCCGGATTGAGATTCAGACCCACGAAGCCGAGGTCGCGCACGCAGCGCTCGAGCTCCGCGACCGAATGGGCGAGCGGCCTGCCCGGCGACTGGGGCAGCTGGCAGACGCCGACGAAATTCTCCGGGTACAGATCGACGACGCGTTTGATCAGATCATTGCAGACCCGCGTCCACGCGATCGAAACCTCCTCGTCGCCGACGTGGTGGGCCATCGCCGAGGCGCGCGGCGAGAAGATCGTGACGTCGGCGCCGCGCAGGCGTTGCAGCTTCAGTTGATTCTGGTCGATGCTCTCGCGGATCTGGTCGTCGCCGATGACCGGCTCCGCGGGTGCCGGCAGGCTGGGGTTCTTGATGCGCGCGAGCTGCGCGTCGCGAAAACCCTGCAGCGCGGACGGCGCGGTGGTGTAGTGGCCGTGACAGTCGATGATCAGCATCAGCGGGCGGCCTCCGGGGAGGGCGGCGAGTCCGGCGCGTGGTCGAGGTAAACGAGTCCGCGTTGGGCGAGTTTCTCGCGCATGCCGTAGATGTCGAGCCCCAATTCACCGGCCTTGAGCCGGGCACGCACCTTTCCTTCCTTCGCCTCGCGCGCCGCGCACAGCGCGAGCGTGCCCTCGGCCTCGGCGCGCGGCACCACGCACACGCCGTCGTCATCGGCGACGATCACGTCGCCCGGGTTCACCAGCGCGCCGGCGCAGATGACCGGGACGTTCACCGAGCCCAGGGTCTCCTTGACCGTGCCCTGCGCGGAGACGCACTTCGACCAGACGGGAAAGCCGAGCTCCGTCAAATCCCGCGTGTCGCGCACCCCGGCGTCGATGATGAGGCCGCGCACGCCGCGGGCCAGCAGGGAACTTGCCAGTAGATCGCCGAAATAGCCGGCATCGGACGCCGAGGTCGGCGCGACGACCAGGATGTCGCCCGGATGGCATTGTTCCACGGCGACGTGGACCATCCAGTTGTCACAAGGCGCGACACTCACGGTGACCGCCGAGCCGCTGATGCGGGCGCCGGCGTAGATCGGACGCATATACGGCGCCAGCAGCCCCTTGCGCCCCTGGGCCTCGTGCACCGTGGCTACGCCGAATGCCGCGTAGCCCTCGACGATCCGGGCGTCCGCCCGGGGTATATTGCGAATGACGACGCTCACACGCACCTCTTTCGTTGTGGTCAGGCGGGGAAGTCGAGGCCCACGTAGTTTTCCGCGAACGCTCGCGATGCCGCGGGCGAATCGATCAAGTATTCGAGTTCCGCAAGCTGCAGCTTATAGGCAAAGCTGTCGTCCGAAAAGCGGTGCATCACGCTCGTGAACCACCAGGAAAAGCGGGTGGCCTTCCACACGCGGGACAGGGCTCTAGCCGAATATTCGTCCAACAGCCTCGTCGCCCCGCCGCGGTAGTGTTCGACCAGTCCCTGGTACAGAACCCGCACGTCCGCGGCCGCGAGGTTCAAGCCTTTGGCTCCGGTGGGCGGAACGATGTGCGCCGCGTCGCCAACCAGAAACAGGCGGCCGAAGCGCATCGGTTCGGCGACGAAACTGCGCAGCGGCGCGATGCTCTTCTCGATCGACGGTCCCGTGATCAGCCGTCCGGCCTCGTGCGAGGGCTGGCGCGCCCGCAGTTCGTCCCAGAAGCGCGCGTCGGGCCAGGACTCTACCCGGTCGTCGAGCGGGCACTGCACGTAATAGCGGCTGCGTTCCCGGGAGCGCATGCTGCACAACGCGAAGCCGCGCGCGTGATTGGCATAGATGAGTTCGTCGTCCACGGGCGGGACCTCCGCGAGCACGCCCAGCCAGCCGAACGGATAGACGCGCTCGTAAAGCTTGATCGCCGCCGCCGGCACGCTCGCGCGGCACACGCCGTGAAAACCGTCGCAGCCGGCGATGAAATCGCACTCCAGCTCGTGTTCGACGCCAGCGAGTTCATAGCTGACTCTCGGCCTGGGCCCGTCCGGTTCGTGCACGGCGACCCGTTCCGCCTCGTAGACCAGCCGCGCGCCGGCGCGCGCCAGCGCCTCGCCGAGATCCTTGGTGAGTTCGGTTTGACCATAGACCGTCATCGGATGTCCCGCGAGCTCGCGTAGGTCGAGGCGGTGCACCTGCCCGGCGAAGGCGAGTCGGACTCCGTCGTGGACCAGACCCTCGGCGTGCAAGCGCGCGCCGACGCCGCATTCGTCGAGCAGCTCGACCGTGCTGCGCTCCAACAACCCCGCCCTGATCCGCGATTCGACGTAGGCACGCGAGCGCTGTTCGACGATGGTCGAGTCGATGCCGTGGCGGCCGAGAAGCCGGGCCAGCAGCAGGCCCGAGGGCCCGGCGCCGATGATCGCGACTTGTGTTCTGGTCATTTCCCAGCCTAGCCCGCACCGATGCCGGGAGCATGGACGCGACCGCGGAAAACTTGTACTTTTCGAACATGGCCACCGCGATGACTCGCCGCCGGGCGCCTGCCCG
>JAJXYR010000020.1 GCA_021780475.1 Pseudomonadota bacterium | reverse complement strand
ATTCTCGCACGGCTGCGCGCTTGGCCTCACGGCGGGCGGAGTGATTGGCACACTGTTCGCCTTCCCACTCGTCACCCGGATCGCCGAGCACCTGACGTTGATGCGATGGCTCGTGATCGCCGTGATCATCTACGCGGCGGTGTCGATGCTGCGTTCGGCTCGGATTTCCGAGACCGAACTTCTCGTGGCCAGACCCAGGGAGCCCTCGCACGGCAACGCCCGCGGCACCGGAGCGTAGTCCGGCATCGCGCGGTCGGATCGCCGGCGGCATCGCCCCGTCGACGCCCATCGGCGCCCTCGCGTGACGCGTGCTACCTCGACCTTGCGTACCACACCGGGGACGTCGGAATCTGTGATCGCATGACGCCCGCGGCGCTCGCGCAAACATCGCTGAACAGCTTGGACTGCATGGCGACTGCCGGCGGCACTGCGAGTCCCCATGCCTCGGGCTCGCGACTGACCCGAAAATGCACGGGCTGCTTATTTCCGAAATTTCCTCTATGCCCTTTGGCCCGAGCGCCCGCCGGACCGGGCGCGAGTCCAACTCGCGGCCCGCCTGACCGCACTGACAGGCATGGAGTGGCTCACAGGCCCTCGAGCACGATCGCCGTTCGGCGCGCTGAGCGCTTGCTGAGCGGCAGAATTTGCTGATATTCGAATGAGTCCAAGCATCGGTTCGCGGCTTTCACGTCCGCAAAGCGGATGAGCACCAGCCGGGTGGGCGACCAGAGATCCGTTTCCCTCAGAGTCATGCGCCCACCCCGGGCCAGGTATTCGCCGCCGAATTTCTCGATCAGGGGTTTTGCCTTCGATTTGTATTCCTCGTACAGCTCGGCGTCATCCAGCAAGGTATCGACGATGAGATAGGCGGGCATGCGTGACTCCGAACCTGATGGGTGCGATTTTTTGATCATAGCGTGAGGACCCGCATAGGGGCATTCTTGTACTGACCCGTATCCCTGGACGACCGCTTCGACGATGCGTGACTTGTTACTCCTCGCGGTGCAATTGATTGTCGCCTTGGCCAAGCTCGCGCGTCCCGATGGGGCCCGCTCCGTCGTCGCCGAGTGTCTGTTGTTGACGCACCAACTGATCATCAGCGGCGGGTGCCGGCGACGTTGTTACGATTCCACCAGGCGCTGGTCGATCGAACGTATCGACGCCTATTCTCGGCGGCGCTCTTTCGACTCGCGAAACATTACGCTAGCGCTCGCGCCCATTGCTGCTTGAGGGAATCGCCGCGTCTACGGCGGCCTGTGGGGTGCGAATTCGCCGAGCATAGCGTGGGACACCGGATACTGGCAGTCTTGTGCTGCCGGTGGGGTCCGCTCCGTCGTCGCCGAGTCTCTGCTGCTCAAGCACCAGCTGATTATCAGCCGCCGCTCCCGTCGACGCCCCCCAGCCTCTGACCACAATGGATCGATTCGTGCTCGAATTGATCACGCTGTTCGTTCGTCCCCGACGAGTCGCGAAGCTCGCCGCGATTCTCAAGCCGGCGACGCTGTTGCGATTCCACAAAGCGCTGGTTGATCGAAAATATCGCCGCCTGCTCTCCTCCGTGGCAACTCGACGCATGCCAGGCCCGAAGGGACCGACTGAGGGTATCGTCGTCGCCATCCTCGAGATGAAGCTCCGTAACCCCAGATTCGGCAATCAGCGTATTGCCGAGCAGATCTCACATTCATTCGCCGTGCGGGTCGAAAAGGACGTCGTGGGTCGGGTGGGAGCGTGGATCTGTCCCGTTGCGAGTCGATATTGCTCCGCAGCCATTGGGTCTTGGTGGTCATCGACCTTTTTACCCGCCGCATCGTCGGATTCGGAATCGGCGGCGAAGCCATCGACGGTCCGACTGTGTGCCGCATGTTCAATCGGGCCATTGCCGGCCATGCGCCGCCCGCTCGGATCAGTGCGGATCACGATCCGCTATTCCGCTTCCACCGATGGCTCGCCAATCTACGGATCCTCGAGGTTGAGGAGATCCAATCTGTGCCGTACGCCCCGGCATCGCACCGGTTCATCGAGCGATTGATCGGGACGATCCGGCGCGAATATCTGGACCAGATGTTCTTCTGGAATTCGATCGACCTCGAGCGGAAGCTGTCGAGGTCTCTTCCAGACGCTGGTCGCCGCTTGATTTGGAATTCGAACCCCACACCCTGCAACCCTGTCAGCTCGTCCGCCACGGACTGCGGTTCGAACTCAAGGTGGCCGCTGTCCTTGTCGCGCACCAGGATGCCGCGCCGCTCCAGCTGTCGACCCAAGCGCCTGCCGATCTGCTCGACCAGTCCCTGCAGCTCGCGCGCTGTCGGCGCCACGGTGCGCCTACCCATCGCGTTCCCTGGAGCGTATAGTCGCGCCTACAAGAAACCGGAGCACGCCCTCGCATTGCTGGAGCGGTCGAGCGCCGAAGGGAAAATCATGACGACACATGCGAATGCAACTTCTAACCGGACTGATGCGTTCGGGCTGCGCGAACAGCCCGCAGGGTTTGATGCGCGGGCAATAGACCGATGGATCTTCGTCTTCACCGCGGTCAGCTTCATTGTCATCGCGCTGACAGGATTCATCCCGGATTCGCTGCATAAAGTCCAGTTGATCGGGACGGGACAGCGACCGCCATTCCCGCTGGTCTTGCATTTTCACGCGGTCTTGATGGGACTGTTCCTGATGTTGCTGCTGACGCAGACGGTACTGGTGGCGACCGACAGGCCGGATCTTCATCGGCGCCTCGGACGTGTGGCGATGGTGCTCGTCCCCGCCCTCGTGGTCGTCGGATTCATACTCGTTCCGACCATCTACCATCAAGCCTGGAGCGCCATGCAGGGCGCCCCGCCGCAGTTGCGTCCGAAGATGCACCAGACGATTTTCATTCTGGACCTCATCCTGTTGCTGCAATTGAGAAGCGGAATTCTGTTCCCGGTGTTCATTCTGATCGGCTTGCGCGCGAGGACGAGCGATCCGGGCCTTCACAAGCGC
>JAJXYR010000216.1 GCA_021780475.1 Pseudomonadota bacterium | reverse complement strand
GAGCGTCCCGCCGCCCGTCATCGCATCGCGCGCGTTGATCGCGAGGTTCAACAGCACACTCTCGAACCCCGCGGCATCGATCGCGACCGGCGGCAGATTTGCGCCGAACTCGCGGACGATCTGCACCGTGGGCCCGAGGGTCCCGGGCAGGAACGAGACCACCTCGCTCATTACGGCGTTGACATCGTGAGGCCGCGGATGCAGCGCTTGCTTGCGCGAGAACGCCAGAAGTCGCGTCGTGATCGTGGCGCCGCGCTTGGCCGCGGTCCTCGCGTTTTGTATGTACGCCGAAGCCGGCGCATCCTCGGCGAGCGCGGTCCGCAGGAAATCCAGATTGCCGAGGATGACGGTGAGAAGGTTGTTGTAATCATGCGCCAGGCCGCTCGCGAGCCGGCCGATCGCATCCATCTTTTGACTGCGCAGCAGCTGCGCCTCCAACTGACGCCGCTGCGTGACGTCGCGCACATGACAAATCGCAAGGCGCCGGCTCGACATGACGGCGAGCCCGCACGCAAGCTCCACCGGGAATCGGGAGCCGTCACCGCGCACTCCCTCGAAATAGGCGTGCGTGACGTCGACCGGAACCCTTGAATCGTCCACGGCGAACAACGAACGGATCTGATCCGAGAACTCCGCTCGCCGCTCCACCGCCATCAAATCCACCGCGGGGCAGCCCACGAGTTCGCCCTCGACGCGACCGTACATCTCCAGCAACTTCGCGTTCGCCGATTCGACCAACCCATCGGCGCCGATCGTCATGATGCCGTCCGGCGCCGCGTCGTAAGTCGCGCGGAGAATCGCGGTCTGACGCTGCAGAAGAAGTTCCGTCTCGACCCGCGCCGTGATGTCGGACTCGAATCCGCCCACGTTCACCTGGCCGCTCTCGGAATCCGCGACCGGGAAATAAACGGCGGAGTAAAATCTGTCGCCGCCGGCAACGCGCAGTTGCACCGTGAACTCCTTGGGCGCGCCGCTCGTCAGCACCGCGGTGTGCTCGGCCCGCAGCCGTTCAACCTGGTCTGCCGGCAGGAAATCGCTGTCCTGGCGGCCGACCAGGCTCTCCGCCGTGACGCCGAATCGCGAGGCGGCGGTTTGATTCGCGAAGAGGAACCGCCCGGACCGTTCCTTGATGAAAGTCGACACCGGATTGTGCACCACGAGACTTTCTATCAGCGTCTTGTGCCGGCGCAGCTGGCGCCGGTTGGCATCAAGATCGTTTACGGTGGTCAGCAACTGGCTGTTGGCATAAAGGCCCAACGTCAGCAAGGCCGCCAGCGCACCAAAGATCATCAGGTAGGGTCGATCCGACAGCGAAAAGCCGGTCGTGGCGCCCCCCTGACCCGGCAGGAACACGTGCAACAAATCCCAGGGATCAGTATCGTGCAGCCAGGATTCCCCCGCGCCATCACTCGTCCTGCAAATCGCCAAATCCACGCAAGCCTCGCGCTGGCTCATCAGCATTCCGGAGTTGATCGTCCTCGGCGTACGGTGCTGGCGGGCCCACAGTAGGGCCAGTTGGTCGAACCGTGCGTCGCCGCCCCGAGCCCCCGCCGCGTCCTGGCCGATCCCGCCGACGTGCACGAATTCACCGGAACGGGACACGACGAACAAGCGACCCGAGGCCACCGCGTTCAGCCGGTCGATGTCGCCAAACAGATTCTTCGGATCGAAGTCCACCGCGATGACGCCATGCACGAGGCCCTCGTCATCGACCAACGGCGTCGCAAAGCGTGCCGTGTATTCCGCCCGCGCCGTTGGGTCGGGCCCGTGCTCGCCGCGCACTCGGGTTATGTACACGTGACCTGCGCGACTGGCCATCGCCGCCACCATGTAAGGCGGCTCGAGCAGTGCGCGGTTGAAAGGCACGATCACGCTCGCAGCCTCGGAATGGGTGCGCGCGACGTGCACGGCCAGCGGGCGGTCGGCATCGATCAGGTCGATGGAGCGCCAATCGCTTTGTTCCATAAGAAAAGCGGCGAGGTCGCGCTCGACGCGATCGAGCGCGCCGCTCGACCCGCCCGCCAGGGCGCGGATGTCACGCCTTTGGGAAAGGTAGCGTAACGCATGCGCGACGCTGCGTTTCTTCGATGTGATCAGCGAATCAGCGGTCGCCAAAACCACCGTCTGGGTATTTTGCAGCGCTGAAACCCGCGAACGGGTGTCCGCACGCACGACGAGCACCGTCGCCACGAGGCTGGCTGCGGTCAGGACGACCATGCAAACCTGCAGCACATGGTGCCGCCAATAACGCCGACCCACGATCAATGGAATCTCCGCTCTACGACCCGACGCACGGAAATTCGAACCGCCCCATGCCGCCCAGAGCCACGTCATCCGGCGTGACCGTCAGGTTAGCGAATCTGCCGCCTCCGAAACATTAATTTTGCGGCTTTGCCGCGGCGCCGGCGGGCGGACCCGCAACGCCGCCCCTAAAGAGTTGGCGCAATCCGCCGATGGTTTCCCCTTAGAGGAGTCGTGCGGGCAGCCGCGCCTCCCTTGCCTTCCAGGATCGACGAGGAATGACGAGGAGCGCAGGTTCGATGCCCGACGGAAAGCCGCGCCAGCCGGCCGAGCCGATGTACTTGATGCTGCGCGCGAGCCGCATCGAGGACTTCAATCGGCTGCGCAAGGCCGGCCAGACCAGCGATTTCCACGGGTGCGATTTCCGCGGCATCGACCTGCGCGGCTTCGACGTGGCCGGAATGGACTTCTCCGACAGCTATTTCCGCCAGGCCGACCTGCGCGGCCTGGATCTGCGCACCTGCCGGCTCCAAGGCGCGAGCCTGCATGCGGCGCACATATCGGGCGCTTATTTCCCGGTCGAACTCGCTCCCGACGAGATCGACCTGTCGGTGCGGCTCGGGACCCGGATGCGCTATCGCTGAGGGGGGCTATAATCCGCCCACCATGCAATTCATTTCCTATCTTGTCGGCGGCGAACCCGGCTTCGGCGTCAGCGACCCACGCGGCGTGTTTG
>JAJXYR010000145.1 GCA_021780475.1 Pseudomonadota bacterium | reverse complement strand
CGAGAATGGCCGCCCGCCGCCACCGCCAGGTCCGGCGGTCTTCAGCCCCAGGGCTAGGTGGCAGAATGGTCATGCAGCGGCCTGCAAAGCCGCGTACGCCGGTTCGATTCCGACCCTAGCCTCCATTCGCCACGTTCGAACCCCCGTAAGATCAACGAGGTGCATCCAAACGTCGCACTGCGCGTGATCACGGGCGGTGCATGGGAGCGACACGGCGCTAGACGTCGATCACGCACCGAGCGGTCCGGGTCCCGCCTTTCTCCTGCCGCACCTCGAGGTCGGACGCCTCGCAGCGTATCGCGACGTCCTCGACCGGCCGCACCCGCGCCAGCTCGCACACCGCCGCGAGCGCCGCACCGGCGAGATCCGGGCGGCCTCCGCGTGAGACGACCGCGGCGATCTCGGGCCGGCGCGCGGCCGCGAGCAGCGCGGCGGCGGCGCCCGTACTCGCGCCGAAGCAGCCGGTCGGGAGACCCGCGAACCCGGCCTCGCCGAGCTTGCCCGCGACCCAGACATTGCGCGGACTCGTCCGCCCGCTGCCGCTGCCGTGGGCGAAGATCACGAGTCCGCGCGCGCCGGCGGGGACGTCGAGCACACCGCGCAGCGTCGCGGCGCCGACCGGTATCGCGATCTCGCGCGCCGGGACGCGCGCCCGCGGCCCGGTCCGCCCGCTCTCAGGCGGCAAGCGGCCGCGGCGGTGACGCGCAGATCGCCGCGAGCGTATCGCCGACCTCGGTCGCGGTCACGTCCTTCGACGGGCGTGCCCGTTCACGGGCGGCTTCGCGCGCGATGTCACCGAGCGTGATCAAGCCGGCCAGCGCACCCTGTTCGTCGATGACCGGAAGGCGGCGGACCTGGCCGGAGCGCATCAGCTCCTCGGCGTGGTCGATGGGGTCGCCGGGCCGGCAGGACAGTAGTTTCTTCGCCATCGCATCCGCGACCTGCAGATCCGACAGCGGTTTGCGCTGGAACAACGCGTGCATGCAGATGTCGCGGTCGGTGATCATGCCGACCACGCGCATTGCGCCATCCGCGCCCGCGCACACCGGCAGGGCTCCGCAATCGTTGCTCCACATCAGCTGGGCGGCCTTGTCGAGCGTGGCTTCCGCCACGCAGGTCTTGACCTGTCTCGACATCAAATCGTCGACGCGCATCATGATCCGACCTCCTGTTGAAACGTCGTCGCGGGCGGACGCTTCGAATCCATCAGTGCGGACATCCAACCAGCCGCGACTATGCGCGCGTGGCCGAAGTGCCGTAAATACGCGGTTATGCATAGCCGGCGCAGGTCGGCTCGACGACGGGCTAACCCTTGATGCAGACGAGCGGCATGAGCCGCGCGACCTTGCGCACCAACCCCGCGCTCCGCGAGGATCTGGCGAGCGTTCCGGCGTCGCGATCTGCGGGGGCGGAACGGATCGGCGCGTGGGTGAGCTCCCGGTCCGGTAGCTCGATGGCGTCGACCGGCCGTCCGCGCGTGGATCCGAAAACGCATGGGCCGCGTGTAAGGTCTCACGGTCACCTTGCTGGCCCGCAGGGCTCGAAGGAGTGTCGGAATATTTGACAATAGTGCCAAAATCACATCGACTCGCAACGCACAATCCATTGCAAATAATTGAATTTATGTATAGTCAATAAAAATGGCACATGACTTGCTTGTATCGGCGTATAGGGAGAATTTGCCCGCAAGGAGCACCATGAAGCCGCGAATAGTTCGCTCGCTGATCGCCATGCTCGCGTGGACCGTCGGGGTCGCCGGAACGGCTGCGGCCGGCACGGGGGCGGAGACTTGGAACTTCGCCACGCTGGCGGCCTGGCAGCCCAATCAAGCGATTACGCCGGACTGGTCAACGTCGGTCGACAGCCAGACGTTTACCCAGGGAAGCGATACCTTGACCGCCACGGCGGTCGGCTGGAATTCCACTTCGTGGGCGGTCAGCTCTGGAACGGGCAACGGAACTGGGCCCTGCACGGTTCAGTCGAGACCGTGCCTATTCGACAAATCGGGCACTACATCCGATGAAGTCGGACTCGGTCTCACGCCGGATCCCGTGGGTACTGGTGGTAATGATTTCGAGATCTATAACTATAACGGCACGCCATACGGAATCGGGATTAAGGCGAGCGCGGGTTCGGAGTTCCTGAGCAGCGTGACGTTCGGTTCCATGAGTACCAACTCGAACGGCCGGGTTGAATCCTGGGCCATCGACGGCTGTTCCAGCGCGTTCGCGAGCTGCACCACGCTGGATTCCGGGGTCAGTAGCGGCACCAACGGGATTCTGACCCTGAACCTCAATCCGGCGCAGGCGTATGCGTCGTACGTGTTCTTCGTCCCGTGCTCGAATCAATCTGCATGCACGACGCTGACCGGCACAGGGTCGACCAGTGCGAGCAACAACTTCCTGCTGAATTCCGTGACGCTCTCGAATGTCGCGCCGGTTCCAGAGCCGCCGAATTGGCTGCTTTTCATCGTGGGCACGGGTCTCGTCGGACTCATGAGCCGCAGGCGTCGCGGGCGGACCGCCATCTGAGAATTCCAGGCACGGGGCTTGCCTCGCGATAGGCGGTGGCAAGCACGCGAGATTCACCGGGCGCCCTCGCGTGCATCCGAACGCCCGTCGGCTTCGTTATAGAGCCACACGGTCACCGCAGGTGACAACGATCGGTGTGGGCTCTCAATGTATACGTTCCTGACATTCGTCGGCTACGAAGCGGTCTGGTTCGCGGCCGCCCGACGCCGGGGATTGCGGTTGACCGCGGCGCGCCGTTGGTGCCCCGGGCCGGACTCGAACCGGCACAGCCTTGCGGCCAACGGATTTTAAGTCCGTTGCGTCTACCAATTTCGCCACCGGGGCACTGGTTGACGCAGTGTACCGGCCCCCGCGGCCGCCATCCTAGCGGGGTCGGCACCGAACGCGCATCCGTGGAATCCCGTGGTGGCTTCAACCATTTGATTTGGTTAAGCTCGCGGCCCCATGAATGGCGTCC
>JAJXYR010000160.1 GCA_021780475.1 Pseudomonadota bacterium | reverse complement strand
ATTACGTTGGGGCTTCTGGGCGCCGCGGCGGCGCTCGCCCTGCCCGGTGAGTCGTTTGCTCAGCGAGGCATGGGTGGAGGCATGGGCGGCGCCTATACGCGCCTGTACAACCAACAAACGGTCGAAACCGTCAGCGGCCAGGTGCTGTCGGTCGACAAAGTCGCGCCCCGCCGCGGCCGGCTCTACGGCATCCATCTGATGCTGAAGACGGCGGACGGAGAAATTTCCGTGCACCTCGGCCCCGGCTGGTTCATCGACCGGCAGACCATGAAAATCGCGGCAAACGACGTCGTCGATGTCACCGGTTCGCGCATCACCTACGAGGGCAAGCCCGCCATCATCGCCGCCCAGGTAAAGAAAGGCGGCGAGACGCTCGAACTGCGCGACTCGCGCGGCTTTCCGCTCTGGAGCGCGATGCGATCCAAGTGAACGACTGGGCGGCCTAGGGCTTGATGGCGTTCGACAAACTTGGGCCGACCGCTCGCGGGTCGGCCGCGTCATCCGATACACTACGTCAGGGCCATTGCGCTTCTGCAAAGCGTAGAGCCCGCAGCCGCCACGATGCCTTCGCAACCACCACAGTCCGAGCACACGCAGACACGGGACCGGGCGCGCGCCGCCGTCGCCGGCGCGTTGGCGCGACATGACCTCGCCGCGGCGGCCGTGGCGGTGATCCAACTCGAGAATCTGCAGGCGGGCACATCCGCGGCCCCGGATGTCGCCGCGGCCGCCCATGCCGAAGTCGGCGACCTGTGGTCCGTTCTCGGCGACTATCCGCGCGCGCTCGCGGCGTACATGAAGGCCGTCGAACTCGAGCCCGCCCGCCCCCGCTACCTGTTCAATCGAGCCGCCGTTCGCCGGTTCGTAGGCGATCTCGGTGCGGCGGAACAAGACTACGATGAGGCGATCCGCCTCGCGCCGCACGATGCCCAGGCGTGGTTGAACCGCTCGGAGCTGCGCACGCAGACGATCGACCGCAACCACGTCGACGAACTGGAGCGCGCACTGCGCGCCGCCCCCCCGGAGTGGCGCCACCAGGTGCCGCTGCATTATGCGCTCGCGAAGGAATACGAAGACCTCGGCGACCATCGCGCATCGTGGGCCCACCTGGCCGCGGGCGCGCAGATGCGACGGCGCAATATGCGCTACGACGTACGCGCGGATTTGTCCACGATGACGTGGATCCGCGAGGCCTTCCCCGCGCCCGATCCTTCCGGCGGTCTGGACACGGATCGGCCGATATTCATACTCGGCATGCCGCGCACCGGTTCGACGCTGGTGGAACGGATTCTCGGCAACCACAGCGACGTGCACGCCGGCGGCGAGTTGCAGGATTTCGGGCTCGCGGTGGTCGAGGCTGTGCGGGCGCATCTGGGGCGCGAAGCAGGGCGCCGGGAAATGGTTTTTGCCTCGTCGTTGATTGACCACGCGAAGCTGGGCGGCGACTACCTGCGGCGCACGCGACCGCGAACCGCGGATCGGGGACGATTCACCGACAAACTGCCGCTCAATTATCTATACATCGGCCTGATCGCGCAGGCCCTGCCGAATGCGCGCATCGTGCATGTGGTGCGCAATCCGATGGCGACCTGCTATGCCGTGTTCAAGGTGCTGTTCGACCGGGGATACCCCTTCTCCTACGACCTTGGAGAGCTGGCCGACTATTACATTGCCTACCGGCGGCTGATGCACCACTGGCACGCCGTGTTGCCCGGCCGCCTGATCGAAATCACCTACGAAGCCCTGATCGTCGATCCTGCCTCGGAGACACGCCGCCTGCTGGACGCGCTGGGCCTGGCCTGGGAGCCCGCGTGCATCGACATTCTCGGCAACCAGTCACCGTCGACGACCGCGAGCGCATCGCAGGTTCGCCGTCCGATCCACCGGGCCAGCATCGACCAATGGCGCCATTACGAGGCGCAGTTGTCGCCGGTCGCTCTGCGGCTGCGCGGCGCCGGCATCAGCCCCGAGGGCTAGTCCGCGCCCCGCGCCGCGGGCGGCGAACGGACCAGGATTACGACCGGTTCGTCGCCGGCCGTGGCCGCCTCCAACCGGCTATAGCCCAGCTTGTCCGCAACCCGGAAGGACGGCTGATTGCCGCGCTGAACGATGCACGCGGTACTCCGGGTTCCGAAATGCCCGTCACCCCAGCGCACCACCGCGCGCAGCGCCTCGGTTGCGTACCCCTTGCCCTGCGCGTGCACCGCCAGCGCCCAGCCGATCTCCGGCAACCCGTCGATTTCCGGACGCGCACCGCGGCGGAAATCCGCAAAGCCGAGATCGCCGACGTATCGGCCTGACGATTTCTCGACGACGGCCCAGTACCCGAATCCGAGCAAGGCCCAGTGCCCGCAGTAGCCAAGCAGCCTCTGCCAGGTGCGGGGCGCGGGCGACGGTTCACCGATCGTGAATCGCGCAATCTCCGGATCGGCCCACATCGCCACGCACTCGGCCACATCGCTCAATTGATGGGGCCTCAGCAGCAGCCGCTCGGTGCCGATTTCCGGGGCGGCGCGATGCTTGGTGATCGGTGCGCCGATGATCACGGATATATATCCTCCTGCGCCGGCGGGTGGACCGACCCGCTCAAACGCCGAACCAGGCGTGTACGCGTGCCGCCTGCGCCGCATCGTACCGCAAGCCGAGCTTGGTCCGGCGCCAAAGTACATCCTCGCCGCCACGCGCCCATTCCCGATCCTTCAGATGTTCAAGCTCCGCCTCGAACAGCTGCGGCGCGATCTCGTCGCCCAGCGCGCGCGTATCTTGCGCCGCGCCGAGGATCCGCTCGATCGCGGTCCCATAACCGCGGCAGAGCCGGCGCACCAGCGCCGGCGGCATGCCGGCCCGCCTCGCCAGTTGGTCTCGGCTGAAGGCCTCGAAATCGGCGCCCGCGAAATCGCCGCCCGGCAGCGTGGCCGCGCGCGTCCACGGCGAAGCCCGCTCGCCGAGCGCGGGCAGCAGTTCGGCCAGGGCGTGCTCGGCAAGCTTG
>JAJXYR010000019.1 GCA_021780475.1 Pseudomonadota bacterium | reverse complement strand
ACCTGTCGTCGCGAGTGATGTCGATCGCGGCGAACCAGATGGGCATGGACGTCGTCATGGCGCCGTGCAACGGCTGTTACCACAACCTGAAGAAGGCCGAGCACGACCTGGCGCACGACCGGAAGAGCGGGGAAGTCGTCGACCGGCTGTCGGCGAAGGCGGGCCACGAAGCCTACAAGGCCGGCCAGGTCGAGACGATTCATGCGCTCGACTGGATCAAGGCCTCGATCGGCGAGGAGGGCCTGCGCGCGCGCGTCAAGAACGGCCTGAAGGGCCTGCGCGTCGCCAATTATTACGGCTGCATGTACACGCGCCCGCGCAACATCTTTCCGGAAAAGGACGCCGGCCCCGGCAGCGAGTCGACGTCGAAGCCGCATTTCATGGACGATCTGCTCGCGGCCGCGGGCGCGGTCAACGTCGAATTCCCGCTGAAGACCGCCTGCTGCGGCGGGGCGCACACGCTGTCCGACAGCGACCTGTCGACGAAGCTCGTGCTCAACATCCTGAACGCGGCGGAGGCGTCGGGTGCGGAAGTGATCGCGACCGAATGTCCGACCTGTCATTCGGGGCTGGAGATGCACCAGATTCGCGCGGAAAAGCGCTTCGGTCGCAAGACGCACGTGAAGATCATGTATTTCACGCAGCTGCTCGGCGTCGCGCTGGGGTTGTCGGCGCGCCAGGTCGGTCTGCACGAAAACGTCTCGGATTCGCTCGGCATGCTCAAGGCCAAGGGACTCGCGTGAATTCAATCCTCGAGGTGGAGGAACGCCTCGCGGCGCTCATAGCCGGTGCGCCCCGGGCGGCCGACGCGCCCGGGATCCTGCGGGCGGCCGAGGAGGTGCTGGAGCATTGGGTGCGTGCGCGCGGCGAGGTGCCGACGATGGATCGGTACGAGGAATTCCGGCTGCTCGCGCTGCACCGCCAGGGCGCGCGCCAGCTGCCCAGCTTCAATGCCTGTCGGGAGACCTGCCGCGAACTCGCCTATCATCACAACCTGATAACATTGGAGCCGGAACACCCGGAAACGGCAGCGCGGGTGCGCATGATGGCCTTGCTCGCCAATCATTTGTGCCTGTTCGTGACGGGCAAGCTCCAGGCGGAGCAACTCGGCGAGTTTTGCTGCGCCTCGCGCCCGCTGCGGGCCGATGCCGGGTGACGGTTTATCGAAACGAGAGGATTGATCCATGGCCACAGTGCGCGGCTGCAATCTGCCGGATGAATTACTGTACGACGTCCAGAGCCATATTTGGTTTCAGGAACAGAGCGACGGCAACGTCAAGGTCGGCATGACCGCGGTCGCGACCGCGATGGCGGGGCGCCTGGTCTCGTTCACGCCGAAGGGCGTCGGAAAAGAGGTCAAGGCCGGCAAGTCCTGCGCAACCGTGGAGTCGGGCAAGTGGGTCGGCCCGGCGAAGGTCGCCGCCGCCGGCACCGTCGTCGAGATCAACGAAGCACTCGTCGCGACCCCGAGCCTCGCGAACGACGATCCCTATGGCCGGGGTTGGCTCATGGTCATGAAAATGGAGGACTGGGCGTCGGTGAAGCCCACGCTCGTTCCGGGCACCCAGGTTGCCGCGCCCTATGAGGCGAAAATGGCCGCCGACGGCTTCGCCGGTTGCGCTGCATGAGCAAGGGCGCCGCGGGCGAGGCGCGCCTCGCACCGGTCACGACCACCCTGAAACCGAGCGAACTCGCGGCGCTGCACTCGCGCGCCGCGCGCGTCTGCGACGTGTTGAAGGCGATCGCGAACGAAGCGCGCCTGATGCTCGTCTGCAAGCTCTCGGAAGGCGAGCAATCCGTCGGCCAGCTTCAGGCGCATGTCGGCCTGAGTCAATCCGCGGTCTCGCAGCACCTCGCGCTGCTGCGCGAGCACAAACTCGTGTCGACGCGCCGCCGCGGCCAGTCCGTGCACTATGCGCTCGCGAGCGGCGAGACCGCCGCGATCATCAAGACGCTGCACGACCAGTTCTGCGGGCGGCGCCGCTGACGCCGGGCGCGATGTTGCGCCCCGATATACTCATTGTCGGATTCGGGCCCGCCGGGGCGAGCGCCGCCGCGGCCGCCGCCGCGGCCGGCTGCGACGTGCTCGCCGTGGAGAAGCGCCGCGTGATCGGCGCGCCGGTGCAATGCGCCGAGTTCGTCTCCGCGGTCCTCAGCATCCCCGCGGTTTCCTGGGATGCCGTGTCCACGCAATCGATCACCCGCATGCTGACGATGGTCGAGACCGAGGCGCCGGAAGAACGCGGCGACTTTCGCGGCCGCATGATTTCGCGCCTGCGGTTCGATCAGGCGCTCGCGGGGCGCGCGCTCGCGCTGGGCGCGCGTTGCCTGACGGGGGTGACCATCACGGGCATCCTGCCCGACGGCGGCGTCCGCTTGTCGAATGGCCTCGAATGCCGGCCGCGCGTGCTCATCGGCGCCGACGGACCGCGTTCGCACGTCGGCGCGGCGATCGGCAGCGTGAACGGCGAGTTCGTCGCCACCCGGCAGGTGACGGTGCCGATGACGCGTCCCCACGACGCGACCGACATTTTTTTGCGCGCATCCTATCGCGGCGGCTACGGCTGGCTGTTTCCCACGGGCCGCTTCGCCCATCTCGGGATCGGCGTCGATCACGCCTGTCGCGGCCGTCTGAAGCCCCTCGTCCGCGAATTGCACGCGGAACTCGCCGCGGCCGGCCGCATTGCGTCCGGCGAATGCACGCATCTGACAGGCGGGCTGATACCGGTCGGCGGCCGGCTGCGCGCGATCGGCACGCTCCGGCAGACGAGCGTGCTGCTCGCCGGCGACGCGGCGGGCCTGACGAACCCGGTGACCGGCGCCGGCATCGAAGCGGCGGCGCGCTCCGGGGCGCTTGCGGGGACCGCGGCCGCACAGGTCATCGCCGGCCGCGAGGATGCGCTCGAGGACTACGAGGAGGAACTGTCGACGCTTTTCGACGCAGCCTATGGGCGCGCGCTGCGCCGTCGGCGCACGCTGCTCGCCGAATCCCGCGGCGG
>JAJXYR010000096.1 GCA_021780475.1 Pseudomonadota bacterium | reverse complement strand
TGAACAAGGGCGCCCGAGGCGTGCGCAGTCCGCTCGATCGGGCGGCGGCGACAAGCCAGACGGACGAGTAGCGAGTCCCGCTCAGCGACAGCCGCTCGAGCTTGCCGCGCTCCTCGGCCTCCGCCATAACGCCTGCTTGCGGCGCCGGCAACGCCCGCGTTCGCAATCGCCGACCAGGCGCGCTCAACTCAAGGCATCAGCGCCGTGCCGGCGCGCCGATGACGACGCGGTCCCGGCCCGGCGCCGCGCCCTCCCCGGTGCCGAGTTCCCGCGCCGCCTTGTGGCCGGAGTAGACTGCGGCGGCGATGATCGACGGCTGGCGGCAGTCCCCTATGCGGATCACCGTGGCACCCTCCTCCTCGCCCTCCGGGCCGACCAAGGCCTCGCTCAAGGCGTCCTGCGGCTCCCGGGACGTGACCAGCACGAGACTGTCGGCCGGGATGACGCGTTCGCGCCCGCTGAATACGCAGGCCGTGGTAACCACGCCGCCGTCGAATCCGGCAACGGACTCGTTGACCGTAATCTCCACGCCCGCCTCGCACAGCGCGCGCTGCGTCCGCGCCTGCTCAGCCGTGTACTCGCTCCACTCCCCGGCCCGTCCGGCGGACGTTACATATCGGACTTGGGCGCCCGCCCGGGCGAGCGCGAGCGCGATCACCGGACCCAGGTAGTAATGGTCGTCGTCGTACACGACGACCGAGCCCGGAGGCGACACGCCGTCCATGACGTCGTCCGGCGTGTACACCTGCCCGCGTAGCGGCGCGATCGGCACCGGGTGCGAGCGGCCGAGACCATCGCGCCGCCAGCGGGCGCCGGTCGCGATCAGCACATGATCGGCGCCGTAGTCGCGCACCTCGGCGGCCTCCAGTCGGTTGCCCAGATACAGCGCAACGTTGGCCATGCGCGCGATCTGCCCCGTGCGGTAATCGCGGACGCGAGCCCACTCCGCAAGCCCCGGCAGACGCGATTCCCGGCTCACCCGTCCGCCCGCCGCCCGTTCACCATCGGCGAGTGCGACATCGAAGCCACGTTTGCCGAGCACCTGCGCCGCCTCGAGACCAGCCGGCCCGGCCCCGACGATAAGCACCCGGCCGCGGCCGTCGGGCACGCGTTCTGGATGCCAGCCGCGGCGCCATTCCTCGCCGATCGTCGGGTTCTGCGTACAGCGGATCGGCGCGCCGCGGGAATTGTGCGCATAACAAACATTACAGCCGATGCACTCGCGGATGTCCTCGATGCGGCCCTCGCGCACTTTGGCGGGAAGGTAAGGGTCGGCGATCGAGGGACGCGCCGCACCGATCAGATCGACGACGCCGCTCCTGACCTGGCGCAGCATGGTCTCGGGTGAGGTGAATCGCCCGACGCTGACCACCGGACGGCCGGTCAGAGCGCGGGCTCCTCGCACGCGCGCTTCGAGCGCGGCCTCCTTGACGAACCGGGAGGATCCCATCTCCTCCTCATAGTCATCGATCACGAGATCCCACAGATCCGGGATCGGCCCGAGGGCACCGAGCAAATCCCGCGCCTCGGTGGCATCCAGGTGCTCCGCGCCATGTCCGTTCACGGCGAAGCGCGTCGCCACGGCGCAGCGGTCCCCGACCGCGTCCCGGGTGTCCTCGAGCAGCTCGCGAAACAGGCGGGCGCGGTTCTCCAGCGTGCCGCCGTACTCGTCGCCGCGATCGTTGAGCGCCCGCGACAGGAACTCCGACAAGAGGTATCCGTGGCTCGGATAGACATAGACGATGTCGAAGCCGGCGGCGCGTGCGCGCAGCGCCGCCGCCCGATGCCAGCGCTTCAAGCGCCTGATGTCCGCACGATCCATGCGTTGCGACTGCGAGGGATCGCTGTGTGCGGGCATCGACCGGACCCCTAGCGTCGGCAGCCGCGTCCCGAGGTTCGCCACGTAGCTGCCGCCGTGCCACAGTTCGATGCCCGCGAGCGCGCCATGCCGGTGAACGGCATCCGCGATCGCCGCGAGATTCGCGAGATCGCCATCGTCCCAGTTGGAGGCGAATGGATAGGGATGATCGTCCGAGCTTGGGTGGATTGAGCAGTATTCGGTGCACACCACGCCCCAACCGCCCTCGGCCTTGACGGCGCGCATCGCCGCGAGCGTCTGAGGCAGAGCGTACCCCATGCCGCTGCAATGGGGCACCTGGTAAAAGCGATTCGGCGCGGTGACCGGGCCGACACGCAAGGGCTCGAACAGCGGCGCAAAACGAGCATCCATCCGGGCGAGCCTCCCGCCGCGAACTGCGGCGCCGCAGCGACTTATATGTTCATATATTAAGATTATACATTCATATAGTAAACTGCGACCGGCAAGCGCGCAGGTGACCCATGAGCGGAGCATCCAGAAAGAATCGACGGCCCACGCCGCCGCCGCAGGCGGCGCCGGCGATCGATCGCGCCCTGCACGAGGGCCCGACGAATCCGTACGGACCGCTCACGCCGGCACAGGTCGATTTGTTGATCGATTCCGCCTGCACGCTGCTCGCGGACTCCGGCTGCGCCTTCGAAACCGGCACCGAGGCCATCGAGATCCTGCGCGCCGCCGGCTGCGACGTAAGCGTCGACGGCATCGCGCGCGTCGATGCCACGCTGGTGCGCCGGTGCATCGAGACTACCGCGACCAGCGCCCGGCTGTGGGACCGCGCGGGCGAGCACTTCATCGAACTGGACCGCCGGCATACCTGGTTCATGCCGGGCATGACCTGCATCAAGGTATACGACCCGGTCGGCGGCGAGCGGCGCGACAGCACCGCCGCGGATCTCGCGGCGATCACGCGGCTCGCCGACGCGCTTCCCAATATCGACGGTGCGTGCGTCGCCTGCAAGGACGTGGCGCACTCGGACCGTGCCGGCGAGATCAACGAGTTTGCGGTCTTGATTCAGAACACCGGCAAGCCGCTGGAATATCTGTGCGAGAACGCCGAATCCTTCCTCGCGGCGATCGACATGGCGGCGGCGGTGCGCGGATCGCCGCGCGCGCTTGCCGAAAAGCCCTATTTTCTGCAGATCGTCACGCCGCTGCCGCTCGCCTTTTTCCGCACGCACACCGATCAGATCATCGCCGGCGCGCGCGCCGGCATACCGATCAGCGTCGGCACACTGCCGATCGGCGGCGCATCGACGCCGATCACGATCGCGGGCTCGATCGTCAACAGCCTGGCGACGGATTTCGCCGGCATGGTCCTCGGCCAGTTGTCGCGGCGCGGCGCTTTCGTGATCGGCAGTTCCGACGTGAGTTTCATGGAACCGGCGACCGGGGGCATCGGCAACTTCACGCACGCCTCGCTTGCGGACATGGCGATGCACCAGATCCGGCGGCGCCTCGGCTTCCCTTCGTTCACCGGATTCGCCGGTCAATCGGCGGCGCCGCGCTTCAACCAGGATGCGGTCGCCGAGATCAGCGCGGGCATGATGCAGACGTTCTTCAGCCGGCCGGCGACGCTCGACTATCTTGGCTCGCTCGACGAAGGCATCACGTTTTCGACGCACGCACTGTGCCTATGCGACGAATTCGCGGGCATGTTGCGCAGCCTGTGGCGCGGCGTCGACATCGACGCCGATTCGATCGCGCTCGACTTGATGCGCGCGGTCGGTCCGCGCGGCAACTACCTGGCGCAGACCCACACGGCCGCCCATTGCCGCGACCAATCCTGGCAGGCCCGTTATTTCGGCGCCCTGATGCCGACGAGCACGAACCAGCGCGCGGACATCGACTTGTTCGGGCGTATCGACGCGGATGTCCGCAAGATGGCGGCGGACCACATGCCGCAGGCGCCTGCGCCCGCCCTGCTGGACGCGCTCGCGCAGATCCAGTCACGGTACGCCGCCGCGCACGGCCTGTGACCCGCGCTGCGCCTACCCCGCGTCAGGGCGGGTCGAGGCCATCGATTCCCGTGCATTGAAGTCCACGAACCAGCGGGCCGCGGCCGGACACTGCCCGCGCCATCCGAGGTGGTCGAAGCGAAAATCGAGATAAGCGAGCGCGCAGGCGATCGAGATCGTGCCGAGATCGATGCGCCCGGCGAATCCGCCAGCCGCGCGCTCGATCTCAGCGAGTCCGCACTGGACCTTGTCGATTTGGCCCGCCATCCACTCCTTCCAGCGCAGACTCTCCGGCCGCAGGGCGCTCTCGTAGCGGGCGAGTACGGCGGCGTCCAGGACGCCGTCCGCGAGCGACTGCTGCACCAGCACGGTCCAGCGCCCGGGCCCCGCGGCGGGGATCAGCCGGCCGCCGGCCAGCGCATCCAGGTACTCGCAGATCACGCGGCTGTCGTAAAGTACCGTGCCATCGGCGCAGATCAAGGTCGGCACCTGGCCAAGCGGGTTGTGCGCGACGATCGCGGCGCTGCGGTTGATCGGATGGGCGGCGGCCGGAACGCATTCCAGTCGATCCCGCAAACCGAGTTCCTGCGCGACGACCAGGCATTTGCGCACGAAGGGGGAGGTCGCCGAATAAAACAGCTTCATGGGCCTCGCTCATGCCATTCCAACGATGGTACATAGCGTACACGAACCCGCGTCCGAGGGGCCCGTCGCCGGTCCGCCGTCGCGGGCGTGTAAACTGGAGGACATCCTCGCTCGCGACCGACCCGGATGCTCAAGAAGGCGTTGAAACTGATGCACGAGTTCGGCGCCGCCGGCGTCATGGGCTCGCTCGGCACCTGCATCGTCATTGCGGCGACCGCGCCGCGGCAGCCGCTCGCGGCGGTTGCAGCGACCTGGCAGACCGTCGCGGCGATCACACGATACTTGTTCTTGCCGTCGCTCGCGCTGGTGCTGATCACCGGACTGCTGGCGATCGCCGCCAACGAGCCGTATAAGAATGCCGCCTGGGCATGGCTGAAAGCCTTGCTCGGCATTAGTATGTTCGAGGGTTCCCTGCTGACCGTCGTCGCCGGCGCTCGCCGGGCGTCCGCGCTCGCCACGCTGGCCGCAAGCGGTGGCGGCGAACCGGAGCGGCTGGCCGCGGTATTGCGCATGCAATGGGGCGGCCTATGGTTGCTGCTTGCGCTCTCCGCGGTCAACGTCGTGCTCGCCGTTTGGCGGCCGCGGCTCACTTGGCGCAAGTCACGGCATTGAGCCGCGCGGGGCACGCTTTCCGGCCTCGATGTCACTCACACTCGCGAGGATGCATTTGATGAACAAGCTGGCAATTCGGATGACCGTGGCGATCGCGGCCCTCTTGATCGGCGGTGCCGCCTTGGCGGTCGTCGCGCCCGCGGACGTCGGATCCGCCGACGTAACCCGCGCGACCCTCCAGAACGGACTTCGCGTCGTCATAGTGCGCGACCGCCTGGCGCCCGTCGTCACCACGGAAATCAATTACCTCGCCGGCTCGGACGAAGTCCCGGACGCATTCCCCGGCACCGCGCACGCGGTCGAGCACATGATGTTTCGCGGCAGCCCCGGATTGTCGAAGGACCAGCTCGCGGCGGTCGCGGCGAACATGGGCGGCGCCTTCAACGCCGACACGACACAGAGCGTGACCCAATATTATTTTGTCGCGCCGACCCAGGACTTGAGCGTCGCGCTGCACCTGGAGAGCCTGCGCATGCGGGGCTTGGACGTGGCGCCCGCGGAGTGGGCCAAGGAACGCGGAGCGATTGAACAGGAAGTCTCGCGCGACCTGTCGAATCCCTCGTACAAGTTCTATGAACAATTGCAGGCGCAGCTGTTCACCGGCACCCCGTACGCTCACACGCCGCTCGGAACCCGCCCGTCGTTCGACAAGACGACGGCGAAGTTGCTGAAGGGCTTCTACGACACCTGGTATGCGCCGAACAATGCGATTCTCGTGATCGCCGGCGACGTGGATCCCGCGGCGGCGCTCGACCAAGTGAAGGCCGAGTTCGGCGGCATCGCGCCGAGGCCGATTCCCGCGCGACCGGCCTTTCACTTCCAGCCGGTCAGCGCCAAAACGGTCAGGCTGCCCACCGACAGTCCCTACGGCTCGGTGTACGTCGCATGGCGCATGCCCGGACTGCAATCGCCCCAATATGCGACCTCGCTGGTGTTGAGCCAGGCGCTCGGATCGCAGCGGGCGGCGCTCTACGGAATGGGCATGGACGGCACCGCGCTCTTCGGCGGATTCTTCGATGAGCCGATGCCGAAAGCCGGCGCCGGCATGGCGGTCGGCATCTTCCCCCGGGGCGGCAATCCGCAGCCGGTTCTCGCGCGGATGCAGGCGATTTTGCAGGAAGCCGCGACCAAGGGAATCGATCCGGCCCTCGTCGATGCCGCAAAGCGCAACGCCATCGCCGCGCTGGAGTTTCAAAAGAACTCCGTCGACGGCCTCGCCAATGCCTGGTCGCAGGCACTTGCGTTTCAAGGTTTGCACTCGCCCGATGAAATCAAACACTCGATCGAAGCGGTGACGCCGCAGGAGGTAAACGCCCTCGCCCGGGCGACCTTCGATCCCTCCCGCGCCGTGACCGCGATCCTCACGCCCGAAAGCTCCGGCAAGCCCGTCGCAGGCAAGGGCTTCGGCGGCGCGGAGAGCTTCGCCTCGAGCCCCGACAAGGCGGTATCCCTGCCCTCCTGGGCCGCCACGGCCTTCGCACGGCTCAACGTGCCGCCCTCGACGCTCGCACCGGTCTCGTACGTGTTGCCGAACGGATTGAAGGTGATCGTGCAGCCCGAGTCGATCAGCAACACCGTGCAGGTGTTCGGCCGGATCAAGACCAACGAGGACATGCAAGCGCCGCCGGGCGAGGAAGGCGTCGCGAACGTGCTCGACAGCCTGTTCCCGTTCGGCACGACGAGCCTCGACCGCCTGCAATTTCAGCGGGCGCTGGATGCGATCAGCGCGCGTGAAAGCGCCGGGTCGAGCTTTTCGCTCGCGGTGCCGTCGACGAGCTTCGCCGCCGGCATGAAGCTGCTGGCCGACAACGAACTGCACCCGGCCCTTCCCTCGCGGGCGTTCTCCATCGTGCAGAGACAGCAGGTCGGTCTGGTCGCCGGACAGATTCAATCGCCGGACTTTTTGTGGCAGTTGGGCCTCGACAAAGCCCTGCTTCCCGCCGGCGATCCACAACTGCGTTACGCCAAGCCTCAAGGCGTCATGAGCCTGACGCTCGCCAAGGTTCAGGGCTATTACGCGCGGACGTTCCGCCCCGACATGACGACGATCGTGATCGTCGGCAAGGTCTCCCCGGCCGCGGCGAAGCAGGTCGTCGAACAGACCTTCGGTGCGTGGCGCAGCGACGGTCCCCGGCCGCGGGTCGATTACGGCGCGGTGCCGCCGAATGGCGTCGGCAGGCTGTACGTGCCCGACCATAGCGCCACCCAGGACAGCGTGCAGATGACCCAGACGATCGACGTCACGCGCGACGATCCCGTGCGCTTCGCGTTGAATGTCGGCAATCAGGTGCTCGGCGGCGGCTTCTATGCCTCGCGCCTTTATCATGACCTGCGCGACAAAACGGGCCTCGTCTACACGGTGGGCACCGCATTCAGCCTCGGCAAGCACCGCAGCACCTACACCGTGTCGTTCGGGGCCGACCCCGACAAGATCGCAGCCGCGCGCGCGATCATCGCCAGGGATCTCGCCCAGATGCAGCATGAACCGGTCTCGGCGGCCGACCTCGCGCGCGCCAAGGGCATTTTGCTGCGCCAGATCCCGCTGGGAGAATCGAGCTTCGATGCGATCGGCGGTCAGCTGCTAGAACTCGCGGCCGAGGACAAACCACTCGATGAACTGACCATCGCCGGCCGGCATTACCTGCGCCTGACGGCGGCACAGGTCGAGGACGCCTATGCGCACCACGTGCGGCCCGAGGGCTTCGTGACGGCGGTCAAGGGTCCGGCGCCGAAATAGCGCCCCCCTGGCCGAACCAGCGTTTGAACTCGGCGGCGCTGAAGCCCGTGCTCACGCCGCCGTCGTCGCGCACCACGAGGGGCCGGCGGATCAGCGCCGGATATTCGCGCAGCAGCAGCAGCCACTCAGGGTCGCTGGCGGGATGCTTTCGTTGCGGCAGCAGGTTGCGCCACGTCGGCCCGGACTTGTTGACGAGTTTCTCCCAACCGCCGAGCCGCCGCGCCCAATCCTGAAGCGTGGCGGCCGGCGTCGGGACGGCGCGATAGTCGATGAACTGATGGGCGACGCCGAAGCGGTCGAGCCAGGCTCGCGCCTTCCGACAAGTGTCGCAGTTGGGTAATCCGTGAACGACAAGGGCCATTGCGCCTCCCATGAAAACTCGGATCGAATCGCGGCGAAGCATAAGCCAGCGCAGCGCTCGGCGCAGCCTCCGCGGAGCGCCGCCATACCGTGCCGGCGCCGGAAACGCCTACAATGCGGCACATGATGCATGATGACACGCTGATCCCCGCGCTCGCGGCCCTGCTCCAGGTGGTGCTCGTCGACCTGACGCTCGCCGCCGACAATGCCGTCGTCGTCGGCATGGCGGTGTCCGGACTGCCGGCGCGGCAGCAGCGTCCCGCGATCATCCTCGGAATCATCGGCGCGACCGTTCTGCGGATCGCGCTGAGCGCGGTCACGCTGCAACTGCTCGCGATCGTGGGCCTCGTGCTCGCCGGCGGAATACTGCTGCTGTGGGTTGCCTGGAAGATGTACAGGGAATTACGGCGGTCGCGCGCCCGCGACACCGCGGTCGGCGCAAGCGCGGCGGCGAAGACGCTGCGCCAGGCGATGTTCCAAATCGTCGTCGCCGACCTCTCGATGAGCTTCGACAACGTCATCGCGGTCGCAGGTGCCGCCCAGGGGCACACCTGGGTGCTCGTCGCCGGACTCGCACTGTCGGTCGTGCTCATGGGCGTGGCGGCGAGCTGGATCGCCGGATTGCTGGACAAAAGGCCCTGGCTCGCATGGATCGGCCTCTTGATCGTGCTGTATGTGGCCCTTCGTATGATTTGGGATGGAGGTCGCAGCGTGTTCACCCGCTTCTGAGCCGGCGCGAGATCCGCAACCCGGCGGTTGGTTCCTGGCTGCCGGCCCTATAAGATCGTGCGCATCGCGCAGCCTATGCGGCCGCATTCTTCAGGAGTCGTTGATGTCCAAATTATCTTTGACCAAGGGCGCGCTGGCCGCGCTGATGGCGTGCGGCCTGTGCGCAACCGCGGCCGTCGCGGCCTCCAAAATCGCGGCATCCAAACCACCCGCCGCCGGGACCCCGGTGGACAAGCCGAAGGACGTTTTCAAGCATCTGAAGTTCCGCAACCTGGGTCCGGCCATCGCCGGCGGCCGGGTAACCGCGGTCGCCGGCATTCCGGGCGATGCACGGGTCTATTACGTCGGCGCGGCCGCGGGCGGCGTGTTCAAAACGACCGACGGCGGCCTGCACTGGCGGGCGGTGTTCAAGCACGAAGCGACGAGTTCGATCGGCGCGATCGCACTCGCCCCCACGAATCCAAACCTCGTCTGGGTCGGCACCGGCGAGGCGAATATCCGCAACGACGTCGTCGGCGGAAGCGGAGTCTACTTGTCGACGGACGCCGGCAAGACCTGGTCGTCGATGGGACTTAAGGACGTCGGCCAGATCGGACGCATCGCGGTCGATCCGCACGACCCCCGGCACGTGGTGGTCGCCGCCTTCGGTCGCGCATGGGCCCCCGGCGCCGACCGCGGGGTGTTCGTCACCACCGACGGCGGCAAAACCTGGCGCAAGTCGCTGTTCGTCGATGATCACACCGGCGCGATCGACGTCGCGATGCAGCCGGGCAACGGCCAGGTGGTGTTCGCGGCGACGTGGCAGGCCGGCCGCAAGCCCTGGATCCTGAACGACGGCGGCCCCGGCTCCGGCGTTTGGCGATCGACCGACGGCGGCGCGACCTGGAAGCGCCTCGCCAAGGGCCTGCCCGAGTCGCCGATCGGGCGCATCGGACTCGCGATTGCGCCGAGCGATCCCGAGCGGATCTACGCCTTGCTCGAAGCGCCGATCGGCAAGGGCTCGCTGTTCGTGTCCGATGATCTCGGCGACCACTGGCACAAGGTGACGGATAATCACGCACTCAACGTGCGTGGGTTCTATTTCACGACGCTCACCGTCGCGCCGGACGACCCGGACCGGGTTTACTTCCTCGGCTTCCAGCTCGCCGAATCGGACGATGGCGGCAAGACCGTGCGGGTGATCGACCACGACGTGCACGTCGACCATCACGCCATGTGGATCGACCCGACGAATCCCTCGCGCATGATTCAAGGCAACGACGGCGGCGCCTACCTGTCGTTCGACGCCGGCAAGACATGGCGCTTTCTCGACGGCATGCCGATCGAGCAGGCCTACATGGTCGCCGCCGACAGCCGCACTCCCTATGACCTGTGCACCGGACTGCAGGACAACAGCGGCTGGTGCGGCACTTCGTCCTCGCTCGCCGACAACGTCGTCTCCGGCAACGATTGGTACACCGTGATCGGCGGCGACGGCGAATACGTGGTGCCCGCGCCGTCGAATCCCGACGTGATCTACGCGGACGCGGAAGACGGGGCGATCGCGCGCTTCGACGTCAAGACCAAGCAGTCGCTGTTCATCATGCCCTACCTGCACGGTCCTGCGTTCGTCGACGACCTGCCGACATCGGCGCAGAAAATCCGCTTCAATTGGACCCCGCCGATCGCGGTCGACCCGCACCATGCGGATACCGTCTATATCGGCGGCAATGTGCTGCTGAGGTCCAAGGACGGCGGCTTGAACTGGAGCACCATCAGTCCGGACCTGACGCGCAACGACAAGTCGAAACAGGCGCTGTCGGGTGGACCGATAAACTATGATCTGTCGGGCGCCGAGACCTACGACACCATCCTGTCGATTCAAGTCGCCGCGAGCAATCCGCGCGTGATCTGGACCGGCAGCGACGACGGCGTGGTGTCGGTGACGGCCGATGACGGCGCGACCTGGCGCAAGGTCACGCCGGCGGGGGCTCCGGCCTGGGCCCGCGTCTATCAGATCGACGTCTCGCCGACCGATCCCGGCGTCGCGCGCGTCGTATTCGATGCGCACGAACTGAATGACGACAAGGCCTACGCCTACGCCACCGCCGACTACGGCCACAGCTGGCGGCGCATCAGCGGCAACTTGCCTGACGATGCGTCGGTTCTGGTCGTGCGCGCCGATCCGGACGATCAACGGGTGCTTGCCGCCGGCACGATGCACGGCTTGTGGATTTCACGCGACGACGGCCACAGCTGGACCCGGCTCGAGGCGAATCTGCCGACCATGCCGGTCTTCGATCTGAAATTCGTGCGGGGCGATCTCGTGCTCGCGAGCCACGGCCGCGGCTTGTGGGTCATGGATCACTTCGCGGCGATCGCCGAGCTCGATCCGCACGCGCTACCGGCGGCGATCAAACTGTTCACCCCGGGCACCGGAGTCGAGTACCAGCGGTGGAACCGCGGCGAAGGCGCCGAGCCGTCGTACGTCACGCCGAATGCGCCCGACGGCGTCGCCTTGGACTACAGCCTGCCGAAGAAGCTCAAAGCCGACGAGCAGCAGAAGGCGCTGCATCAGACTCCGGTCAAGATCGAAATTCGCGACGCCCACGGGCGCCTGATCGCCAGGCGCTACGGCCCGTCCAAATTCGGAGTCAACCGGTTCGTCTGGGATCTGCGCTACGACGGCCCGGGCGACGTCGATTTCGAGCCGCCGGCCATCATCGACGCGAAGAACGATGCCGCACAGAAAGTGCAGGGCCCCGAGGTGATGCCGGGGACATATTCGGTCAGCGTGACTGCCGCTGGTCACACGGACACGGCCGAGGTCCAGGTGATCGCCGATCCGAACCAGGCACCGGCGACCGACGGGCAGCGCCAGGCGCTCGCGCTCGCGCTGCTCGCGCGCTCCCAGGTCGATGCGGTCAATCGCATGCTGAACCGGTTGAGCGCGATGCAGGCTCAGCTCACGCAATACCGCAAGTCGGTGGCCGCTGAGGCGATCAGCATCGATCCGGCGCAACAGGCGCACGCGGCGGCGCAGTCCGCGCTGGCGGCGCAGGCGAAGGATCTCGACGGCGAACTCGGGCGCTTCAAGGATTCCGTCTACAGCCCGAAGGTGCAGCACCGTGTGTTCGAGGATGATCTGCATCAACTTACCGACCTGCAGGGTGCGGTCGAATCCATGGCGCAGAATCTGGGGGGGCTAGGCACGCAGGCGCCGACGGCACCGATGGTGGAACTCGAAACCGAGCTCACCACCCGGTTGAATTCGAAGCTCGCCGCCTATAACGCGCTGCTCGGCGGGGCGGTTGCCTCATTCGACCAGGCCGCGTACGCGGCCGGCGCGCCGACGCTCGCGGCCGGCAAGCCGATCGAG
>JAJXYR010000076.1 GCA_021780475.1 Pseudomonadota bacterium | reverse complement strand
CGCGATGCCGGCGGCGAAGAACACGAGCTCGGCCGCCTCGTCGCGGGCATTGTCGGTGCCATGGCCGAAATGCACGCGTGCCGCCGCGAGCGCCGCGGCGCACCGCTCGATCGCCTCGCCGACGCTCTCACCGGGACGGCGCGCCGCTGTTCCATGCGATAATGAATTCATGTCGCCCGATTTTAGCCTGATCGACGCGCCCGGCCGGACTTTTACGCCCGCGGCCCCGGGCCCATGAGCGCCCAGCCGGGGGCCGGGCCGGCGGCGTCGGCCGCGTCCGCCGCGCCGTCCATTCGATCGCGGCTGTTCGTCGCCCTGCAATACGCGCTGCCTCAGCACACGCTGTCGCGTCTGGTGCGCGCCGCGACGCGCGTGCGCACCCGCTGGTTCAAGAACGCGCTGACCCGCGGCTTTCTGCGGCTCTACCGCGTCGACCTCGGCGAGGCGGCCGTTGCGGACCCCTTCGCCTACGGCAGTTTCAACGAATTCTTCACGCGCGCGCTCGCCCCGGCGGCGCGGCCGATCGCCGCCGGAGCCGATACGGTAACGAGCCCGGTCGACGGCACGGTCAGCGAATTCGGCGCGATCGACGGCGACCGCTTGATCCAGGCCAAGGGCCGCTCGTACACGCTCGGCGAACTGCTCGCCGGCTGCGACTGGGCGCGGCGTTTCCAAGGCGGCGCGTTCGCGACCATCTACCTGGCGCCGCACGACTACCACCGCATCCACATGCCCTGCGACGGCCGGCTCGCCGAGACCGTGTTCGTGCCCGGACGGCTGTTCAGCGTCAACGCCGCCACCGCCCGCAGCGTGCCGCGCCTGTTCGCGCGCAACGAGCGCGTGCTGACGCTGTTCGACGGCGGCCGCGGCGCGTTCGCGCTGGTGCTCGTCGGCGCGCTGAACGTCTCGAGCATCGCGACGGTGTGGACCGGCGACATCGCGCCCGCGGGACCCCGCGTGGTGCGGCGCCTGCCGTCGCCCCGGCTCTGCCTCGCGAAGGGCGCCGAACTCGGGCGCTTCAACATGGGCTCGACGGTGATCCTGCTGTTCGAGCCCGGCCGCCTGCGTTTCGCGCCGGACTTCGCGGTCGGGACGCGGCTCTACATGGGCCGGGCGATCGGCGGCCTGCTCGCGGGACCCGCGGCGTGAGCGGCGACTGGCGCCCCACGGCCTGCGCCGCGGCGCTGCGCGCGCGCGCCGCGATGCTCGCCAGGGCGCGCGAATTCTTCGGCGAGCGCGGCGTGCTCGAGGTGGACACGCCGATCCTCGGCGCCGGCGGCACGACCGATCCGCAGATCGACTCGCTGTCGACCCGGGTTCGCGGATTCGCCGCACCGTTCTATCTCGGCACGTCGCCGGAATTCGCGATGAAGCGGCTCATCGCCGCCGGCAGCGGCGACATCTACCAGATCTGCAAGGTGTTCCGCGACGACGAACACGGCCGCTGGCACAATCCGGAATTCACGATGATCGAGTGGTATCGGCTGGGCTACGACGACGCCGCGCTGATGGGCGAGGTGGAGGAAATCGTCGCGCGGATGCTGGCGCCGCACCGCCGCCTGGCCGCCGCCGAGCGCCTCGGCTACGCCGCGGCGATCCACCGCCACGCGGGCGTAGACGCCGACCGCGCCGATCTTGAGGCGCTGCGCGGCGCGGCGGCCGCGAACGGCGTCCACTGCGACGCCGAGCTGGACCGCGACGGCGCGCTCGACCTGTTGATGGGCCTCGTCGTCGGCCCGCGGCTCGGCCGGGACCGGCCGACGTTCATCTGCGACTACCCGGCCTCACAGGCGTCCCTCGCGCGGCTCAAGCCCGGCAATCCCCCGGTCGCGGCCCGCTTCGAGTTCTATCTCGACGGCATCGAACTCGCCAACGGGTTCCACGAATTGAGCAATGCCGCGGAACAGCGCGCGCGCTTCGAGGCGGACCTGGCGACCCGGCGCGCCCGCGGCCGGGAACTGCCGGCGCTGGATGAACGCCTGATCGCGGCGCTCGCCGCCGGTCTGCCGGACTGCGCGGGCGTCGCGCTCGGCTTCGACCGGCTGGCGGCGATCGCCGTCGGCGCCGGCGGGCTCGCCGGCGCGATGGCCTTCCCGATCGATCGCGCCTGAGGGGCCGCTCAGCCCTTGCCGCGCGACAGATACTCGCCGGTGCGAGTGTCGATGCGGATGACCTCGCCCTCGTTGATGAACAGCGGCACGCGCACCGTCGCGCCGGTCTCGAGCTTCGCCGGCTTCGAGCCCCCGGTCGCGGTGTCGCCGCGCACGCCCGGATCGGTCTCGACGATCTTCAGCTCCATGTGCGCGGGCGGCGTGACCTGCAGCGGCACGCCGTTCCACAGCGTGACGATGCACACGGTGCCGTCCTTCAGCCACTGGGCGCCCTCGCCGACCGCCGTCTTCGAGGCGGTCATCTGTTCGAACGTGTCCGGCACCATGAAGTGGAAGAAGTCGCTGTCGCTGTACAGAAACTGCATCTCGGTGTCGACGACGTCGGCCGCCTCGACGGTGTCGCCGGACTTCCAGGTGCGTTCGATGGTGCGGCCGGTCTTCAGGTTCCGGACGCGGACCCGGTTGAAAGCCTGGCCCTTGCCCGGCTTGACCATCTCGTTCTCGACGATCGTATACGGATCGCCGTCGATCAGGATCTTGAGGCCGGATTTGAATTCGTTCGTGCTGTAGTTCGCCATCGGATCCCTTGCGGTTGCGGGCCCGAATCGCCGGGCGTGTCAAAGGCCGCGTATGATAGCCGCATCCGGCCTTCGGGGCCACCGGGCGGGGGCATCCGGCCCAAGACGCCGGTCCCAGATTTGCCGCCGCGACGGGTGATAGACTTCCCCCATGAATAGACAGGAATTCCCTTCGTGAGCGACCAGGGAGCCGTACCGCTGATCGTGATGGCGCGATCCCAGGATCACGTCGAGGCCATCAACAGCTCGCTGCGCAACGCCGGCCACCCGGTGCACTGCACCTGGCTGCCGGACGCCCGCGACCTGGGCGACGCGCTGACCCAGATAAACCCGGAGATGCTGGTCGTCTTCATCGACGAACTGGGCATCGACCTGGCGTCGATCATGAAGGTCAAGGCCCAGAGCGCCCCGGAACTGCCGGTGCTCGTCGTGCAGGACCGGGTCGACGAGGAGACGATCGCCGCGGCGATGAACCTCGGCGCCCGCGACGTGGTCACGCTCGCGAACCGCGGGCGGCTCCAGTCGGTGGCCACGCGCGAGCTGCACGCCTACCGGCTCGAGCGGGCGCTCAGCACCACGCTGTCCTCGGCGCGCGAATACCGCGAACAGCTGCAACACTTCCTGGACGGCTCCGCGGACGCGATCACCCACGTCCAGGAGGGCATCATCGTCGACGCCAACAAGGCCTGGCTCGAGCTGTTCGGCTATTCCGGCGAGGATGCGCTGACCGGCATGCCGCTGATGGATCTGTTCGAGCACGAAACGCACGTCGCGCTGAAGGGGGCCTTGGTCGCCTGCCTCCAGGGCAAGTGGACCGATCACGCGCTGAAGGTCCAGGCGCTGTTGTCCGACGGGTCGGCGCTGCCTCTCGAGATCACCCTGACCAAGGCCGACCACGAGAACGAACCGGCGATCCGGCTGTGCATTCCGGCGCGCCAGAAGAAGGACCGCAACATCCAGGCCCAGCTGGCCGAGGCGGTCAAGAACGACGCCGCCACCGGGTTCCTTCAACAGCGCTTCCTGACGCTTGCGCTGCGCGAACGCTGCGCGCAAGCAGCCAAGGGCGGCGTGCGGGAAATCGCCTGCATCAAGCCCGACCGCTTCCTCGAGATCCAGAACGCGATCGGCGTCCTCGCGAGCGAGGACTTCATGATCCAGCTCGCCGACCTCCTGCGCAGCCAGCTGACGCCGACCGACTTGTGCGGGCGCTTCGGCGGCAACGGCTTCCTGGTGCTGCTCGAGCGCGGCACCCAGCGCGACGTCGACACCTGGGCCGAGAACATCGTCGGCCGGGTCAATCGCCACCTGTTCACGATCGGCGACAAGAGCCTGTCGGCGACGGTCACGATCGGCCTCGGCATCGTGCCGTCGACGAGCCCGGACGTGGGCGCGGTGGTCGCCGACGCGGTCGCCGCGGCGCGCCAGGGCCGCCGGCAGGACGGCAACCAGGTGGTCGCGATCCGCAAATCCGACACCGACACGCGCGTCGAGGCCTACGACAAGATCTGGGTCAAACACATCAAGTCGGCGCTGATGGAAAACCGCTTCCGCCTGGTCCAACAGCCGATCGCGAGCCTGCTCGGCGAGGACAAGGGGATGTTCGACGTGCTGGTGCGCATGCTCGACGAACAGGGCAACGAGGTGCTGCCGGCGGAGTTCATGGCCGCGGCGGAACGCAATGAATTGATGAAGAACATCGACCGCTGGGTCATCGGCGCCTCCATGTCCTTCAGCGCGAACCGCAAGGCGGAGTGCATCTTTCTGCGCATCTCCAAGGACACCGTGCTCGACAAGACGCTGGTCGGCTGGCTGGAGACCCAGCTGCGCGCGATCCGCGTCGAACCGCGGCGGCTGTGTTTCCAGGTGTCCGAGGAGCTGGCCACGCAACACGTGCGCCAGACGAAGGAAATCGCCCAGGTTCTCGGCAAGCTCGGCTTCCGTTTCGCGCTGGAGCACTTCGGCGCCGGCCGCGACCCGATGAAGCTGCTCGCCGACGTCGACATGCACTTCATCAAGATCGACGGCTCGCTGATGCAGGGCCTGTCGACGAACCAGCTCCAACAACAGCGGGTCAAGAGCCTGGTCGAAGCGGCCAAGCGCAAAGGGGTGGAGACGATCGCCGAGCGCGTCGAGGACGCCAACACGATGGCCGTGCTGTGGCAGCTCGGGATCGAGTTCATCCAGGGCTATTTCGTCAACGCCCCCGAGGACGTGACGATGTCGGGCGACCGCTAGGCCGCCCGCCGCTTCAGCCGGGGCCCGCCTCCAGCCGGTCGATCTGCTTGTAGGCGCGCGAGAATCGCTGCCGGCGCCGGCCCTTCTGCTCCTTGAACGCGTCGAGTTCGGCGTACTTCAGCTTCATCGGCGCGCTGTTGCCGCTCCAGACGGTGAGCATCTCGCCGGACGAGACCACGGCGGCGGCCACCAGGTATTCGTCGCGATCGGCGGATTTCCGGCCGGGGATGCCGTAGAGGTTCTGGCCCTTGCCTGAGCTCATCTCTTCGATGTCGGCGCAGGGCAGCACCAGCACCTCGCCCTCGTTGTTGACGAGCACCGCGAGCGCCTCGGCGCCCGTCACCGGCTGCGCCGGCAGCACGCGCGCGTTCTCCGGCACCTTCAACACCGACTTGCCCTTCTTGTTGCGCGCGTACAGATCGGCGAGCTTCGCCTTGAAGCCGTAGCCCGCGTCGCTCAGCACCAGCCAGCGATCCTCCGGGTCGCCGATCAGCGCCGCCGCGAACGTCGCGCCATCCGGCGGATCGACGCTGCCCGACAAGGGTTCGCCGTAGCCGCGCGCCGCGGGCAGCTGATGCGCGTCCACGCTGTAGGCCCGGCCCGTGGAATCGATGAACACCGCCTGCTGCAGATTGCGGCCGCGCGCGGCCGCCTGGAATTCGTCGCCGTCCTTGTACGAGAGCGAGCGCGGGTCGATGTCATGCCCCTTCGCGGCGCGCACCCAGCCGAGCCGCGACAGCACGACGGTCACCGGCTCGCTCGGGATCAGGTCCGTCTCCGAGATCGCCTGCGCCGCCGCGCGCTCGACGATGCGCGTGCGGCGCGCGTCGCCGTATTCCGCGGCGTCCTCGATCAGTTCCTCGCGCACCAGCTTCACGAGCCGCGCGGCGCTCTTCAGCGTCTTCTCGATGTCGTCGCGCTCCAACGCGAGCTCGTTCTGCTCGCCGGTGATCTTCATCTCCTCGAGGCGCGCCAGGTGGCGCAGCTTCGTCTCGAGGATCGCCTCGGCCTGCGTGTCGTCGAGCGAAAAGCGGCGCATCAGCACCGGCTTCGGCTGGTCCTCGGTGCGGACGATGCGGATCACCTCGTCGAGGTTCAGGTAGGCGATCAACAGGCCGTCGAGGATGTGCAGCCGCGCCCGCACCTTCGCGAGCCGGTGCTCGAGCCGGCGCGTCACCGTCGCCTTGCGGAACGCCAGCCATTCGAGCAGGATTTCCCGCAGCCCCATGACGCGCGGCCGGCCGTCGCGCGCGATCACGTTCAGATTGACCCGGTAATTGCGCTCGAGATCGGTCGTGGCGAACAGATGCGCCATCAGGGCATCGACGTCGACGCGGCCGGACTTCGGCACTATCACGAGCCGCGTGGGCTTCTCGTGGTCCGATTCGTCGCGCAGATCCTCGACCAGCGGCAGCTTCTTCTGGCGCATCTGATTGGCGATCTGTTCGAGCACCTTGCTGCCGGACACCTGGAAGGGCAGCGCGTCGACGACGATCTCGCCCTCCTCCACGGTGTAGGTCGCGCGCGCCTTGAAGCTGCCCGCGCCCGTCTCGTACATCTGCAGCATCTCGGCGCGCGGCGTGACGATCTCGCCGCCGGTCGGCAGGTCCGGGCCCTTGATGTGGCCGAGGAGCTTGCGGGTCGAGACCTCCGGATCGTCGAGCAGCGCGACGCAGGCGGCGACGACTTCGCGCAGATTGTGCGGCGGAATGTCCGTCGCCATGCCGACGGCTATTCCCGAGCCGCCGTTCAACAGCAGGTTCGGCACGCGCGCCGGCAGTATCGTCGGCTCGTCCAGCGAGCCGTCGAAGTTCGGCACCCATTCGGCCGTGCCCGACCCAAGTTCCGAGAGAAGCAGCGCCGCGTAGCGCGTCAGGCGCGACTCGGTGTAGCGCATCGCCGCGAACGACTTCGGATCGTCGGTCGAGCCCCAGTTGCCCTGGCCGTCGACGATCGGATAGCGGTAGGCGAATTCCTGCGCCATGTGCACCATCGCCTCGTAACAGGCCGAGTCGCCGTGCGGATGGAACTTGCCGATGACGTCGCCCACGGTGCGGGCGGACTTCTTGTGCTTCGCGCCGGCCGCGAGGCCGAGTTCGCTCATCGCGTAGATGATCCGCCGCTGGACCGGCTTCAGTCCGTCGCCGACGTGCGGCAGCGCGCGGTCGAGGATCACGTACATCGAGTAATCGAGGTACGCCCGCTCCGCGAACGACTTCAACGACTCGGACTCGACCCCCTCGAAATTCAGTTCCTGATCCTTCATAGCCGCGCGAGATTCCCCTTGTTCTCCAGCCATTCGCGCCGGTCCCCGGCGCGCTTCTTCGCGAGCAGCATGTCGAGCATCTGATCCGGGTTGTCGTTCGCGTCGATGGTCAGCTGCACCAGCCGCCGGGTCTGCGGCGCCATCGTGGTCTCGCGCAGCTGCGACGGGCTCATCTCGCCGAGGCCCTTGAAACGGGTGACCACGGTCTTGACGCGCGCGTTCTCCTCGGTGAGGCGCGCGAGCACCCGGTCGCGCTCGGGCTCGTCGAGCGCGTAGAACACCTGCTTGCCGGCGTCGATGCGGAACAGCGGCGGCATGCACACATGCACGTGCCCGGCGGCCACCAGCGGGCGGAAATGGCGCAGGAACAGCGCGCACAGCAGCGTCGCGATGTGCTGGCCGTCGCTGTCGGCGTCGGCGAGTATGCAGACCTTGTGGTAGCGCAGGCCCGACAGGTCGGCGGCCCCCGGGTCGACGCCGATCGCGATGCTGATGTCGTGGACCTCCTGGGATTGCAGCACCTCGCGCGCGTCGGCCTCCCAGGTGTTCAGGATCTTGCCGCGCAGCGGCATGATCGCCTGCGTGACGCGGTCGCGCGCCTGCTTCGCCGAGCCGCCGGCCGAGTCGCCTTCGACCAGGAACAGCTCGCCGCGCTTCGGATCCTGGCTGACGCAATCGGCGAGCTTGCCGGGCAGCGCCGGCCCCGCGACGACGCGCTTGCGCGCGATCTTCTGGCTGTCCTTCTGGCGCTGCTGCGCGTTCGCGATCGCGAGCTGCGCGATCTCGCCGCCCTGGTCGGGGTGCTGGTTGAGCCACAGCGCGAACGCCCCCTGGATCACGCCCTGGACGATGCCGGCGGATTCGCGCGACGACAGCTTCTCCTTCGTCTGCCCGGCGAATTGCGGCTCGCGCATCTTCATCGACAGCACGAAGCTCACCCCGTCCCAGACGTCTTCCGGCGCGAGCTTCAGGCCCCTCGGCACCAGGTTGCGGAATTCGCAGAACTCGCGGACCGCGTCGCAGGCCCCGGCGCGCAGGCCGTTGACGTGGGTGCCGCCCTCGATCGTCGGAATCAGGTTCACGTAGCTCTCGGCGACCGGACGCTCGGCCTCGAGCACCCAGGCGAACGCCCATTCGAGGGTCCCGCCGTCGATCGCGCGCTTGCCGTAGAACGTCTCCGCCGGCAGCCACGAGCCCTTGCCGAGCTGCTCGGCGAGATACTCGTGCAGCCCGCCGGTGTAGAACCACTCCAGGGTCTCGCCGCTCGCCTCGTTGAACAGCGTCACCCGCAAATTCGGGCACAGCACGGCCTTGGCGCGCAGCACCTGGGCGAGCTTCGCCACCGCGAACTTGTCTGTGTCGAAATACTTCGGATCCGGCCAGAAGCGGATCGTCGTGCCGGTGCGCGATTTGGGCACGTCGCCCGTCACCTCGAGCTTCGAGGCCAGGCGCCCGTCGGCGAAGCCGATGTGGTATTCCTTGCCGCCGCGGCGCACCCGGCAGTCGAGGCGCGTCGACAGCGCGTTGACCACCGACACGCCGACGCCGTGCAGGCCGCCGGAGTGCTGGTAGTTCTTGTCGTTGAACTTGCCGCCCGCGTGCAGGCGCGTGAGGATCAGTTCGACGCCGCTGATCTTCTCCTTCGGATGGATGTCGACCGGCATTCCCCGGCCGTCGTCCTCCACCTCGACCGAGCCGTCCTTGAACAGATTGACGCGGATGTGGCTGCAATGCCCGGCGAGCGCCTCGTCGACGCTGTTGTCGATGACTTCGTGCGCGAGATGATTCGGCCGCGTCGTGTCCGTGTACATGCCCGGGCGCCGGCGCACCGGGTCGAGGCCGCTCAATACTTCGATGTCTGACGCAGTGTACGACGATGCCATCGCGTGCCCCTATCCGATCGGCCGCGGAGTCTAGCACGCGTTCCCGGCCGCGGGCTCGGCTGGCGATCGGGCGGCGATTGCGCTATCTTCCGCGCCACCATGGGTATCGCCAACGCGCACAATCTGGTCGAAGCCGTCCCGCAGCTGCCGCGCCCGTACGGCATCGTCGTGCGCCTGCGTCCGGGAGATCCGTTCCGCACGCTCCTGGGCGCCGACTGGCAGCGGACCCATTGGTTCCTGACCGCGGCCGAACGCGATCAAAGGCTCGAGGACATGGCGCGCCGGCATGAATACTCGCGCATCGGCGACGAGCCGGCGCTGATCTTCGACAAGGTCGAGAACCTGGTCGCGAGCCGCGGGATCTAGAAGGTCCGTCCGAGGAACAGGTAGTACGCGCTCAGGCCGCGCGTATCGTAGCCGCCGCCGACGTAGAGCGGTCCGAGCAGCGTGTCGAGGCCGAGAAACAGCGCAATGTCCTTGTGCGCACCGCCGTAGCTGATCTGCCCGCGCCGCTGCCAGACATTGCCGGCCTCGACGGACACGCCGAGATACGCCGGGAACTCGAGCAAGCCCGCCCCGCCGTGGCCGATCTTGCGCAGATAGGCGGAGCGTACAATCGCGAAATTCGGGCCGTCCAGCGACCCGGCCGCGAGCCCCGAGAGGTTCAGGAAGCCGCCGAGCGTGTAGAAGTCCTGGATCGACGTCGGCTTGATGCTGCCGCGGACCGTGGCGCCGGCCGAGGACCACAACAACAGCGTGTCGCGCCCGCGCGAGCGCGCCATCAGCCAGTCGGCGGCGACGCGGTCGATCGGCTGCGCGGAACCGAGTCCCGTTCGATCACCGGTCCACTGCAGCGAATAGGTCTGCCCCGCGCGCGGGAAATCGACGCTGTCCAGGCGGTCATAGCTCCATTTGAAGAACAACTGGCCGTTGTTGAATTTCTGGTCCACGAGAGTCGGATCGCCGAAGCGCACGCGCGTGTTGCCGTTGATCCGGTGAACCCCGACGCGCACCTCGCCCCAGTTGCCGAGTTCGCGGCCGAGGTCGAGGTCCGCTTCGGCCTCGCGCTCGCGGAAATCGGCGATGGCCACGTCCTTCGAGTACAGCCGCAGGTCGCGCACCTCCACCCGCCCGCTCGGCGCGACGAACCAGCGCCGCCGCGCCGACAGCGGCTGGTAGAACTCGGAGAACACCTTCGGATTGCTGCCGATCTGCAGGTCGGTGCTCCACTCGGCGCCGAGATCGTTGATCTCCGTGACCAGGAAGCGCGCCGCGGCGTTGTACTGGCTGTTGCCCTGGAAATCGTCCTGTAGGTTGAGGCCGAAGCGCACGTAATTCGGCCCCCAGGATTTGCGCCGCGCGCGCACCTCGATCCCCTCGCGCCGCGCGGCGCCGGTGCCTTCGCTGACCAGGCGGTAATCGACGGTCTCGAACAGGCCGAGGCCGTACAGTTCGGTGATGCGCGCCCCGACCGCCGCGGCGTCCAGCGGCCGGCCGATCAAGGAATGCATCGTCGCCTCGATCGTGCGCGCGTACGGCCGCGACGACGCGTCGACACGCACGAACCGGATCACCGGCGCCGCGGCCGGCGCGCGCTCGCGCCGCTGCGCGTAGCGCCGGTAGGCGGCCGGACTCAGCGCGAGTCCGGAGAGCTTCGCGCGCACCGCCAGCGCCGCCTGCGCGCCGAGTCCGATGGTCTGCGCGACCACGGAGAAATCCGTCGACCCGGTTTCGCCAAGATCGGGCTGGATCAGCACGTCGGACGGCCCGAGCGTCGCCTTTTGGCGGTCCGAGTCGCGGCGCACCAGGATCGCCAGCATCTGGTCGGAGATCGCGAGCGCCGATTTCAGGTGGCTGCGCGACTGGAGCGGGAACTGGACGTCGACCACGATCAGCACGTCCGCGCCCATCGCCCGCGCCACGCCGATCGGCAGATTCTCGGCGAGTCCGCCGTCGACGAGCAGGCGGCCGCCGCTGTCGACCGGCGCGAACACCCCCGGCGCGGACATGCTCGCGCGCATCGCGACCGCGAGGTCGCCTTGGTCCAAAATCACCGCCTTGCCGGTCTCGAGGTCGGTCGCGACGGCCCGAAACGGCGTCGGCAGCGCATCGAAGCTCGCCATGTGATCGTAGGGCAGCGTCAGCCGCCGCAGCGTCTCCTGCAGCTTCTGGCCCTGGATCAGTCCCTTCGGCAGCAGAAACGCGCCGTGCTTCAGGCCGAGCGGCAGGCGCACGAGGAAATTGCGGTCGTCCTGTTTGCGCCGGAACGCGAGGTCCCGGCGCGGGGGCGCGTCGCGGAACGCTTCCTGCCAATCGACGCTGCGCATCGCCCGCTCGATCGCCCCGGGTGTCATGCCGCTCGCGTACAAGCCGCCGACGACCGCGCCCATGCTGGTGCCGGCGACGCAATCGACCGGCACCCGCAATTGTTCGAGCACCTTCAGCACGCCGACGTGGGCGAGTCCGCGGGCGCCGCCGCCCGACAGCACGAGACAGATCCGCGGCCGCGCGACGGCCGTGCCCGCGGCGCCGGCCAGCAGCGCCGCGGCGCAAAGCAAGCTTGCCGCGAATTTCCCCATGGCGGGGGAGATTCTAGAGCACTACGTTGACCGTGTCGGCGGTGAACGTGTTGGTCGTCCGGTCATAGGAGCCCCGCGCCTCGAGCGAAACCGCCGCCGTCGTGGCGGTGAGCCCGGTGTTGAGCGCCGTGACGAAACTCGCGAACGAGTTGAAGGTCTGGATTCCCGCGGCGGCGCTGCCGAACGCGAAATCCGGTGCGAAGGTCGTCGATGCCGCGGCGGCGGTCGGCACGACCTGCGGCGAAGCCGGCAGGCTGTGCAGGTCGATGGACTCGGGCCCGATCCGGATCACGGCGCTCGCGAGGCTCGTGTTGGCGAGATCGACCGCGAATCCGCCGCTCGACAAGCCGGTGAACGGCGCGGTGGTGCCCGTTCCGCTCCAGGTCACGCGCAGGCTGGCCGGCATCGCCGCCTCCTGGGTCACCGCGGTCGCGTTGAAGTCCGGCGGCGCGGCGCCGAAGCCGTTGACGTAGCCGTCGATCCACAAGGGCGTGCCCGCGGCGGTGCCGGACAGGTCGGTCGCCCCGGTATTGACCCGGTACGCGGCGGCGTTCGAGTCCTGCGCACTGGTGGTGCCGTTGCCGGCGAAGTTGAACACGCTCGCCGGCCAGCCGTCGAGCGTCTGCAAGCTCATCGTCGCGGCCCCCGCGGCGCCG
>JAJXYR010000008.1 GCA_021780475.1 Pseudomonadota bacterium | reverse complement strand
GCAGCAGAGCATCCCATTGTTCGACATTCAGCGCGTCGAGATTCAGCGCGGTCCGCAGGGAACGCTCTACGGCCGCAACACGTTCGGCGGCAACATCAGCGTGGTGACCAACGAGCCGACGGACCAGTTCGGCGCCGCGATGAATTTCGAGGTCGGCAACTTCAACCACAACAAAGTCGACGGCTACGTCAATTTGCCGGTCTCCGACCAACTCCAGGTCAGGATCGCCGGCGTGCACGATTATCACAGCGGTTACGTGCATTCCATTTCGGCGCCCGGCGTTTCGATGGATGACAACAATGAGGATGCGGCGCGCGTCAGCGTGAAGTGGACGCCGAACGACAAGCTGCAGGTTCTGTTGCACGGCGGCGAGTGGGTTCGCAACGACGCCGGCGCAGGCTCGTATGGATACAAGATCGCCGGCACGCTCATCAATCCGGCCACCGGGTACCAGTCCGTGAACGGCGTGCCGTACGCGGTGAATCCGTCGGTGCACAACGGCAGCGCCATCGTCAACGGCGTCGATATCGGAATCCCCGTCACCGGCGGTCCGTGGCAGAACAACTGGGATTATCAGCCCTTCGAGCACATCCTCGAAAACTACGTGTCGAGCGACATCCGCTACGACCTGGGCGCCGTCGTGCTGAAGTCGATCACCGGCTACACGAGTTTTCGGGCGCACCGCAGCGCCGACAACGATCAGAGCAGCGTGATTTTCGCCGCGCCGGCCTCTGGGTTCGGCTCCGGCATACAACAGCCGGACGATCGCGACCAGGCGTTCAGCCAGGAAGTGCAATTGCTGTCGAAGGCCTCCGCGCCGCTCGAGTGGATCGTGGGCGGGTATTACCTGAACGACACCGTGCATGAAACCTACCAGCAGTTGATCAACGCGCCCGGCGCGACGGTCCCGGGGTTCAAGGAGACGACGGACCTCAACACGGTCGCCTATGCGGGATATGCCCAGGCCAGCTACTTCGTCGTTCCGCACCTCGTGCGCCTGATCGCCGGCGTCCGCGATTCGACCGAATCGAAGACCTTCGCTTTCTCGGATTACGCCAATGGTCAGCCCGGCACGTACGTGTTCGGAGCGCCCTACAGCCAGACCTCCGGTTCGCCCAGTTTCCAAAGCACGACCTGGCGGGCCGGCGTGCAGGTCACGCCGACGCACGACAGCATGTATTACGCGACGGTATCGACCGGGTTTGAGTCCGGTGGGTTCAACGATACCGGCGGCAGCACGGTCATCCCGAGTTCCTACGCGCCGCAAACGGTAACCGCGTACGAGATCGGTGCGAAGAATCGATTCCTCGAGGGCCGGGTGCAGACCGACTTCAGCGTCTTCGACAATCAATACAGCAACCTGCAGATCAACGTCTACACGCCGCAGGTCTCCTACTTCGGGAGCGCGGGCAAGGCCTACGGCCGCGGCGCGGAAATGTCGGTCTCGACGCTGCCGATGCCGAACTTCCATGTCGACGCAACCGCGGCCTACCTGAACGCGAAGTACACGCACTACATCAGCGGCAACAACTTCTACGGCTTGTCGAATGGTCAGGACCCGGTATCGGTGGATCTGGCGGGGAAGACGATCCCCAATTCGCCGAAGCTGAAGACGACCGTCGCGGTTTACTACGACGTGCACCTCGCCGACGGCAGCGTCGTGGCTCCTTACGTCAGCTGGCTGTATTCCACGAAGTACTACACGACCGACTTCAATACGGCGCTCGACGCGCAAAAGGCCTACAGCCTGGTGGACCTCAGCTTGCGATGGACGGCGGCGAGCAAGAAGTACTATGTTGAGGCTTACGGTGACAACGTCGGCAATGTGCCCGTGATCTACAGCGGCGTGGTGGGCCGCGCCGAGCGGGTTCAGATATCCTACGGCGCCCCGGCGACCTACGGGTTGCGCGTCGGTTTCAAGTATTGAATTGAGGCAGCCGGGAGACCCGGGGCAGCGATGCCCCGGGTCTCGTTCACTTCGGGGCTGCCTACCAGGCGAAGGTATCAATGGCCGCAGTAGAACTCACCCAGGATGCGGATCAGGTTCCATCCGAACCGCAGGATTCCGTCATCGACCTGCCCCGGATGCGCCGGGTGCTGATATTTGCGATCCTCTTGTGCAGCGAGTTCTTGTACGGCTGGGCTTGGAACACGGTCGACGTCCTGCGGCCGTTCTTGAAGAAGACTTTTCACCTCACGCTGTTGCAGGCGGGTTCGCTTTATTCCGCACAGGGTGCGGGGGCTCTTCTTGGGGCGGTCATCCTCGGTCAGCTCGCCGATCGCCTGGGCAGGCGCAACGTGCTCGTCGCGCTGGTGGTCGGATACGGCTCGATGTTGTTGGTCGGAACGATCGTGTCCTCGTATCCCGAACTGGTCGCGCAGCGCTTTGCGCTCGGCTTCTTCATGGGCGCGAGCTTCCCGGTTGGCGTCGGGATCTACGTGACCTTGTTTCACGCCAGCGTGCGCGGCCGTCTCGCCGGCACGCTGAACGCCTTTTTCAGTTTCTCGATCGTGATGCTCGGGCTCGCGATCAGTCTGACGGTCAAGCACGACTGGCGGCTGCTGTTGTGGCTCGGTGGGGTGCCGCCGCTGCTGCTCGCCCCGCTGATGCTCTGGTTGATACCGGCGCAGGTCAATCAGCGGCCCGTCGGCCCGTCGCGAAGCCGCCTGCCAATCAGCGAACTGTTCCATCCGCGGCTGCGGCGCCAGACGCTTCTGCTGGCGACGATGACAGGGCTCAACTTCTTCGGCTACGAAGCGTACAGCGGCTGGCTGACGACGTATCTCACGGGCGTCCGCCACCTGTCGTACGTGGCCGGCGGCCGCCTGGTCGCCTGGCAGTTCGCGGGCAATATCATCGGCGGCTTCGTCTGGGGTTGGACCGCCGACCGCTTCGGCCGCCGCTTCAACGCCATCGGATTCGTGCTTGCCTCGCTCGCGATCGTGGCCTACGTGCTGGTGCCGACCCAATTGGTGCTCCTGCGCGGGATCGGGTTCATCTACGGTGCCTGTTTATGTTCTAGCGTGATCTGGGGTCCTTGGTTGGCGGAGCTGTATCCGCCGCACCTGCGTTCGACCGCCGCGTCGATTTTCAACTGGGGCCGGGTGATCAGTTTCTTCGCGCCGCTGATCACGGCCACGATCGCCAATCGCTTCGGCCTCTCAACCGCCATGCTGGTCGGGAGCGCGAGTTTCGGAGTCGGGGCGATCATCTGGATTTGTCAGCCAGAGACCCTTCAGCGCAACGCACGCGCCTGAGCCGACTCGCCCGAGGCGGCTCCGAGCGGCCGCTCGTGCGTTAGAGCGCCGGGAACGGCCGGCCGTTCCCGAGTGATTCGATCTCCTGGGCGAGCCGGAGGAGGGCGCCCTCGCCGTGCGGCGTCCCGAGCAACTCGATTCCGACCGGCAAGCCTCCGGCCGAGACGCCGATCGGCAGCGTGATCGCCGGCCTGCCGCTGCAGGCCGCCAATTCCGGCGCCCATCCGCCGGCGGGATTCTCGAATGAGCTCGGCAGCACCATCGACGCCGGATACACCAACGCGCTCAACCGCTGATCATCGAACAGCGCGGTGAGGCGCTCGCTCAGCGCCCGGTGGAAGTCCAGTATCTCGCGATACAAGGGGTCGTCGGTCGTCGCGACGGCCAATCGCCGGGCCAGCACGTCGCGGTACTCGGGCAGATAGTCCCCGCTTTCGAAGATTTCGCGCAAGGACGCCGGTGCGCTGCCCGGCCTGAAATTCTCCAGCAAGTACCGATCGAAAGCGCCGCGGAACTCCCAGTCGACGATGTGTTGGGCGCGACCGGCAGGCAGCACGCTCGCGGGAATCTCGAGCGGATCGACCAGTATCGCGCCGGCCGCCTGCAGGCGCTGCAGAGCGGCGTCAATGAGTTCCGTGATCGCCGGCTCCTTGCCGAACGCCTGCCGCAGCACGCCGACGCGCGCGCGCGCGAGCGACGGCTCGCCGGGCCGGACGCGCCGTGCCGCTTCGGATCCCGCCAGAACGTTCAGCAAGATCGCCGCGTCTTCGACCGAGCGCGCGATCGGGCCCAAGGTGTCGGTCGACGGCGCGAGCGGCGCGACGCCGCGCAGGTCGATCAATCCATGGCTGGGCCGCAAGCCCACCAAGCCGGTATAGGAGGCTGGAACCCGCAGCGAGCCTCCCGTGTCGGTGCCAATTCCACCGATCGCGAACCCGGCGGCGACCGCCGCGGCCGTGCCCCCGCTCGAACCGCCCGAGGTCACGCGCGGATCGAAGGGATTTCGCACGTCGCCGCGCAATGAACTGCGGGATCGTATCTCGAACGAGAACTCCGACAGGTTGGCCTTCGCGACCACGACGGCGCCCGCCGCCCGCAAGCGGCGCACGGCCTCCGCATCCCGCAGCGCGCAGGATTGGGCCAGGGCCTTGTTCCCCGAACTGCTCGCCATACCGGCCATGTCGATGTTGTCCTTGATGACGATCGGGATGCCATGCAGCGGACCGCGCAGGCGTCCGCGGCGACGCTCCTCGTCGAGCGCGAGTGCCGTCGCCTCCGCCGCGGGGTTCAAGGCGATCAATGCGCTCAGGTTGGCGCCATTGGCTTCGTGCGCCGCGATCCGGGCATGACACTCGTCCAGCAGAAGCGTGGCCGTCAATGCGCCGGAGGCGATGTCTGTCGCGAGCTCCGCCAGTGTCGCGGTGATCACGGCTCGAGCGGACACTTGGCGTATCATGGCGAGCAGCCGGATTCGGAGTGGGGCGTGCGGTGCATGGGCGGTCGGGATCGGTCCCCAAGATTGGTTTGCATTCGCATGCATTGTAACGCGATGAATTCGCCGCGAGGCCACTTCCACGGCGCTGTGCAGCGCCGTGCAAGGGAGGAGCCGTTCGTGCCTGTTTGGTGCAGTGCAGTATTGCCAAGGGATTAGCCATGCCACGCCGTAAGAATCGTCGCGTACCCGACACGTTCAATGCGCCCGCCGTCGCGCCCATCGCAGTCCCCGATAGCGGCGCACGGCACCCCGTGACCTCTCATGACGTCGCGCGTCGGGCGGGGGTTTCGCAGTCGGCGGTTTCGCGGTGTTTCAAGCCGGGCGGCAGCGCCAGCGCCAAGATGCGTGAGCGCGTGCGCCGCATTGCCGAGGAGATGGGGTACACACCGAATGCGATCGCCCGCAGCCTGATCACCCGGCGATCGAATCTGATCGCGGTATTGATCTCCAATCTGACCAGTCTTTATTACCCGGAAGTGCTTTCCGAACTGTCGAATCATGCGTCGGCGCACGGTGAACGGATCCTGCTGTTCGCGTTGCCCCAGGAAAGCGACGTCGACCAAACCATCGACCAAGTCATGCAGTATCAGGTCGACGGAGTGATCGCCGCCGTGCGCTTGAGCCGCGAGCAGGTCGAATCCTTCAAGCGGCGCAATATTCCGGTGGTCTTTTTCAACCGCTATTTGCAGGACGTGCCGGTCAATGCCGTGTGTTGCGACCAGGTCGATGGCGCCCGGATCCTGGTCTCCCGTCTTTACGCGGCCGGTCATCGGCGTTTCGGCGTCATCGCCGGTCCGAAGGACTCCGTGGTCGGCGAGGAGCGGGTGCACGCGACGATCGCCCGGCTGAATGAGTACGGAGTGCGCCAGGTGCAGGTGGTCCGAGGCGGCTTCGACTATGAATCCGGGCGCAGGGGTCTGCGCGAACTGGGCAAACTGGCGCAGCGCCTGCCGCAGGTGGCCGTCTGTGCGAACGACGTGATGGCGATCGGTTGTATCGACGCGGCCCGCTATGACCTGAAACTGCGCGTTCCGGAGGATTTGTCGGTGGTGGGCTTCGACGGCGTCGGCCCTTCGACCTGGGAGAGCCACCGGGTCACCACCATCCGGCAACCGGTCGGCCGGATGGCCGAGGCTACCCTGACGCTGTTGATGGATCGCATCGCAAATCCGGGCCTTCCACCGGAGAAGCGGATCCTCGCCGGCCAGTTGATCGAGGGCAAGTCCGCCCGCCTCGGCTGAATCGACTCGGCGACGCGCCGCCCGCCGCGCCGGTCCCTAGCGCGAAGAGTGCGCGTCATTCTTGCATTCGAAGTCATTTTTCCTTACTCTGCTTCCACCCGCCGATCAGGCCATCCGAGGAACAGCCATTGATTCGTTATCTCAAGCGCGGAGCCTCGGCGGATGTCGTGGCCTCGGAAGACGCCAAAGTACGCTCGCTCGTGGAGGGGATGCTCACCGATATCGAGCGGCGCGGGGACGCCGCGGTTCGAGAATATTCCGAGCGTCTCGACCACTGGAATCCCAGCCAATTTCGACTGAGTAAGGCGCAAATCGAGGCGTGTTACCGGGAGCTACCGGACCAGGCGATCGCCGACATACGTTTCGCGCAGACCCAGATCAGAAATTTCGCGCAAATCCAACGCGACGCGCTGCGCGACGTGGAAGTTGAAACGCTGCCCGGGGTGATCCTCGGCCACAAGAACGTGCCGATCGCGTCGGTCGGCTGTTACGTGCCGGGCGGGAAATATCCGCTGGTCGCCAGCGCGCACATGAGCATCGTCACGGCCAAGGTCGCCGGCGTGCCGCGCGTGATTGCCGCGGCGCCGCCGTTCGGCGGGCGACCCTCCCCGGCGATCGTCGTCGCGATGGATCTGGCCGGCGCGGACGAGATCTACATCATGGGCGGGGTTCAGGCGGTCGGCGCGATGGCGCTCGGCACCGAAACGATCGCCGGCGTGGACATGATCGTCGGTCCCGGCAACGCTTACGTTGCCGAAGCGAAGCGTCAGCTGTTCGGACGGGTCGGAATCGACCTGTTCGCCGGTCCGACGGAGACGCTCGTGATAGCCGACGACAGCGTCGACGGGGAACTCTGCGCGGCGGATCTGCTGGGCCAAGCCGAACACGGTCCGACGTCGCCGGCGGTGCTGCTGACGACCTCGGCCGCTCTGGCCGCCGACACGCAGGCGCAGATCGAACTGCAGCTGAAGGTGCTGCCGACCGCCGCGGTCGCCGGCGCCGCCTGGCGCGACTATGGGCAGGTCATCTTGTGCGACACCGCGGAGGAGATGGTTCAGGTTGCCGACGAGATCGCCTCCGAGCACGTCCAGGTGATGACCCGGGACCCATCATACTTCCTCGAGCGCATGACCAACTACGGCGCGCTGTTTCTGGGGCCGCTCACGAACGTCGCGTACGGCGACAAGGTGATCGGCACGAATCACACGCTGCCGACGAAAAAGGCCGCGCGCTACACCGGTGGCTTGTGGGTCGGGAAGTTCTTGAAGACGTGCACCTATCAGCGCGTGACCACCGCCGCGGCGTCGGCAATGATCGGCGAGTATTGTTCGCGGCTGTGCGCGCTCGAGGGCTTCATGGGCCACAAGGAGCAGGCGGATATCCGCGTGCGACGCTTCGGTGAAAAGGACGGGCAGGCCGGCGGACATTGACGGGTGAGTAGCGCCCCCCACAGACCGCCGGTCCTGTTCGTGCCGGGCACGTGGCTCGACGGACGCCTGTTCGCCGCGCAGACCGAGGCGCTATCCGGCCGATTTGCGCCGCTGATCGCCGACATCACGCGCTCGGATTCGATCGAGGCGCTGGCGGCGGACGTATTGGCGGGCGCGCCGGAGCGCTTCGCGCTCGTCGGTCTGTCGATGGGCGGCATCGTCGCGCTCGAGATCTATCGCTGTGCACCCGAACGGGTGACTCATCTGGCGCTGCTCGACACGACGCCGAAAGCGGAATCGGCAGACAGGGCTTCCTCGCGGCTGTCGGCCCTGGCCGCGGTTGCCCGCGGTGAGAGTGAGACCCTTCTGCGCGAAACCTTGGCACCGCGCTACCTGGCGCCAACCAACCGATCGGACGGGCGCTTGACCGGCGCCGTCGTTCAAATGGGACTCGACCTCGGTCCGGAAACCTTCAAGCGTCAATCGCGGGCGCTCGAACGGCGCGCGGACCGCGAGCCGATGTTGCCGTCGATCACGTGTCCGACACTCGTGCTCTGCGGGCGTGAGGATCTCCTGTGCCCCCAGTCGCTGCATGCCGCGATGGCGGCGCAGATCCCACGGGCGGATCTCGTGGTGCTCGGCGAGTGCGGTCACCTCGCCCCCTTGGAACGACCCGGTGGCGTCACGAACGCCATCCGGGATCTGATGGAGCGGTCGTGATGAAGGCGCAAGGGATCTCGAGGTCGATCGTCAGCCTGCCGGGGAGACGCCGCGAATGACCGGTTCACGCATACAGGGATTTCGCCGGCGCCTCGGTGCGCGAGAGCTCACCGTCGGGACCTTTCAAAAGACACCCAACGCCGCGGTCACCGAAGTGCTCGGGATGAGCGGTCTCGATTGCGTCTGCGTCGACGCCGAGCACGCCCCCTTCGACCGCGCCGCGATGGATATGGCGCTGCTCGCGGCGCGCGCGCACGACCTGCCGACCCTGGTGCGCGTGCCCACCGCCGGCGCGTCCGGCATTCTCAATGCGCTCGACCTGGGTGCGACCGGCGTCATCGTCCCCCACGTGACGAGCGCCGAAACGGCCCGCGCGATCGTCAGCGCGTGCCGGTACGGCGTCGACGGCCGGGGCTACGCCGGCTCCACGCGCGCCGCCGGATATTCCACGCGGAAGATGGCGCAGATCATCGCGGACGCGAACGAGACCACGACCGTCGTCCTGCAGATCGAGGACGCGGCGGCTCTCGCCAACATGGAGGAGATCGCGGGCGTCAACGGCGTTGACGCGCTGTTCATCGGCCGCATGGACCTCACGGTTTCCCTCGGCGCGTCCTCGCCGGACGATCCGCGGGTTCTCGCCGCGGTCGAGCACATCTGTGCGGTCGCCCGGCGGCAGGCGCGTTGCGTCGGCATGTTCACGACCACGACGGACGAAGCGCTGCGGTGGCGTAGTGCCGGCGCTTCGTTCTTTCTGCTGGGCTCGGACCAACAATGGATATTGCACGGAGCGCAAAGCCTTGCCAAAGCATTCGAAAATGCCTGACGGAGCCCTTTTTCGGCGGACGGCCGGTCGCGCAATGCGATGAACGCCGCCGCACATCACCTCGTTGAGGAGAATTGCCGATCATGACGAACAAGATGACCAGCGCTGCGCTGGAGGCGCGGGTGGTGCGATACGAGGACCTGCGGCCGTGTACGACCGCGTTCATCGATACGCGCACGCCGGGCAGCGAGAAAAAGGAAAATTTCACGATCATCGGGCCGGGCGTTGCGGAGAACCCGGACCAGTACGTGCATATCACGCTGCCCCACGGATTCAACATCGGCGGCGCCCGCCAGCCGCCGGGGTGCGTCAACTCCCAGCATAGCCACAACACGGCCGAAGTCTTCGTGGTGCACACGGGCCATTGGCGCTTCAAGACCGGTGCGAACGGCGACGACGGTTACGTTGATCTCGGTCCGGGCGACGTGATCTCGATTCCGGTGCGCGCCTTCCGCGGTTTCGAGAACATCGGCCGCGACGTCGGCTTCTTGTTCGCGATCCTGGGCGGAGACGATCCGGGGCACGTGACCTGGGCGCCTTATGTTTTCAAGTCCGCGGCCATCTACGGCATGGTGCTGCTCGAGGACGGGCGGCTCATCGATACGACCAAGCAGCCCATTCCGGCCGGCGCCGTGCCGATGCGACCCACGACCGACGCCGACGTGGCCGAGTACGACCACTACGACTCCGCTGCGATCGCGCGCTGTACGGCTCGTGCGCAAACCTTCGCGCCGGGCGGAGGCCTGTCCGCATTTGACGGATTCGCCGAGTGTCCGATCGTCGGAGTGGAGAATTCGGCGGAAGGCTCGCCGGCCGGCCCGCTATCCTGGGCGCACGGATTCCAATTGCGGGCTCTCAAGCTCGCATCGGGTGCGCGCTCTCCCGCGCACATTAGACATGAAGAAGAGGTGCTGTTTCTGCACAGTGGCCAATTGACCGTCGATTGGAGCGGGGGCTCGCTCGCACTCGGTGTGGGCGATACATTCACGGTGCCCAAAGGACTCGTCCGATCGTTCCGTAACGACGGCGTGCGGGAGGCCGTCGTCTACGTGGTGCGTGGCGGGGATCACCCCGCGCCCGCCCGCGTGCTCTCCAGCCTGCACGAGCCGGTGTGAGGCCTGAACGCCATGGGCGAGTCCAACGCGCCGTATCCAATGCCTACCTGGGCGTCCGGTATTGCGGGGCGCCATAGTCTCGTCACCGGCGCGGGGCGCGGCATCGGGCGCGCCTGCGCGCTCGCGCTGGCGCGCGCCGGCAGTCAGGTGGTCGCCGTGGCCAGGACCGCCTCCGATCTCGAGAGTCTGGTTGCCGAGGGCGACGGGCGCATCGAGGCCTGGCTGGATGACGTCACCACCGACGGCTTCTTCGCGCGCATGGATCGGCTCGAGCGGCTCGACATCCTGGTGAACAACGCCGGAACGAACCGGCCATTGCCCGTCCAGGACGTCGATCTTGCGACACTGGACAACATGCTGAACCTCAACGTGCGCGCGGTGTACCGAACCTCTCAAGCCGCGGCCCGCATTTTCCTGAGGAACGAGCGCGGCGGATCCATCGTTCACATGTCCTCACAAATGGGCCACGTCGGCGCCGCCGGTCGAAGCGTCTACTGCATGACCAAGCACGCCGTCGAGGGACTGACGAAGGCGCTCGCCGTGGAGCTTGCGCCGCGTAACATCCGCGTCAATTCGGTCGCGCCGACCTTCATCGAGACGCCGTTGACCCGTCCCATGTTCGACGACGAGTCATTCCGCCGCGGCGTACTGGCAAGCATCCCGCTCGGCCGCCTCGGCCAGGTCGACGACGTGGTCGGCGCGGTCATGTTCCTCGCGTCGCCGGCCGCGGCGATGGTCACCGGCCACAGTCTGCGCGTCGACGGCGGCTGGACGGCGCGTTGACCGGCGCGCTGACCGGCGCCGCCGCCTCACGAATCGCGGCGTTCACGGTTGAAGGGATGTTCCGGGTGATTGCCGTACACGGAACGGTAGGTGTCCTGACGCATTCCGCTTCTCTCGAGCAGCACGGATGAAACCAGCCAGCCCAAGAGCAGCACGGCAAATAGCGCGGCCGCGACCGGCGCCGGATACAGCATCAAGCCGGTGCCGACCGCGCCGACCGCGAGAGCCAGCGCAAAATAACCGGTGGTCTTGTGATACGCCTCGAACCAGCGTCTTCGCGGCGTCATGTCGTAATGATCACCGTGCCAGGTCGACGGATCTTGCGGGTCCGAATGCGCGCCGTGCATCCCGCCATGGGTCCCCCGCAACCACGCCGATCCAATCTGCAGACAGCCGGACAGCAGCGTTCCCATGCCGAGATACGCGTGCACGGACGAGTGAATTCCACCGCTGACATAGGCTGCCACCGCGGCGCCGCCCAACGCGAGACCGATTGCGGCGTACAGAATGACGTAATGCGCGGTCCACCAGATGAGTTTGCGGTCGAGCCGTCCGGTGTCTCTTGCGATTCCGTATTCCGTCGGCCGCGGCTTGAAGTAACGAACCGCGAGCACGGCCGTCGGAACCAGCACGAACCACACGCAGATCATCAGCGCGGCATGATACTGCCAGTGGACGGCGATGGTCCGCCGCAGGAACGGAACATAGACCGTCCGTGGAATCTGGGTGATCACGAGCCTTGCCGCCGGCGATCCGCGAGGTCGGTCAAAGCCGCCCGGTTGAAAATGAGGGCGGGATCCATCGTCCCATCCAGCCCGGCCAGCACGTTTTGCGCCGATACGACGCCGAGGCGCATCGAGCCTTCCTTCGTCAGCGCCGCGCTGTGCGGGCTGAGCACGACATTGGGCAATCGACAGAAAGGGTGGTCGGCGCGTACGGGTTCCTGCCGGAAGGTGTCGAGCGCAGCCGCCCCGTCGACCAGGCGCGTCGTCAAGGCGTGATGCAGCGCCGCTTCGTCAATCAAGCCGCCCCGGGCGGTGTTGATGATAATTGCCGTGTTCTTCAAGCGACCAAGAACGCCGGCATCGACCAAGTCATGCGTTGCCGGTCCTAGCGGAACGTGCAGACTCAACACGTCCACCCGCGGCAGAGCGGCGCGCCAATCGTCCACCTTCTCGACGCTAATAGCCGCCATTTCCTCGAAGCCGACGCCCGGATCGCATGCCAGCACGGTCATTCCGAAGGCGTGGGCACGCTTCGCCACTTCCCGGCCGATCCGGCCGAACCCGAGCAAAAGGAGCGTCTTGCCGCTGATCTCGACGGCGGAGATGCCGTCCCTGACGGCCCAACTGCCCGCACGCACCGCGGAATCGTACACCGTGATCTTCTTCGCCGCGGCAAGGAGCATCGCCATGGTCTGCTCCGCGACCGACACGGCGCTCACGGAGCCGGCGACCATCACCGGAATACCGCGTG
>JAJXYR010000239.1 GCA_021780475.1 Pseudomonadota bacterium | reverse complement strand
GGCCGGCGGCGGCTCGCCGCCGAACCGGTGCGCATAGCGCGACTCGCGCCGCCCCGGTTCGCGCGGCAATCGCACGACGAGCGGCCCTTCTTCCCGATCCCGCAGGCTCTGCAACGCCGCCTCGACCTCGGCGACGTCCGTGAACGCCGCGATCCGGGCCGCGCGGGATCGCAGCTCACCCGGCGTCTGCGGTCCGCGCAGCAGCAGCTCCGTGACGATCGCGAGTTCCCGGGGCGGGAACTTCAGACTGCTGTACTCGGTGTTACAGAAGAGATGCTGGTACTTCGGCACCCGGCTCCCGAAACCGGACCGCTCGAGCACCAGATGCTTGCGCACGAGCGCATCGATCGTCCGCTGCACCGTCGGCTCGTCGACATCCAGCACCGGATCGCGGTTGCTCTTCTGATTGCACGCGCTCACCAGCGCGTTCAACGACAGCGGATATTGGTCCGGCGTCGTGGCTTGCTTCTCGAGCAGGCAGCCGATCACGCGCAGTTCGAGGTCATCGAGTTCGATACGCACCGTCACCTCGGGGATCGCCGGCGTACCTGCCGACGGGCGCACCAGTATAAAAAAACCCCCGGGGGTACCGGGGGTTTTCTTCGATCGACTCGCGGACCGACTCGCGTCGGTTCGCCGGATCCGAACGGATCCGCCAATCGTCTCAGCTCAGCCGGCGCCGGCGCACGAACCAGCCCAGGCCGAACAAGCCCGCCGCCATCAACGCGAACGCGCCCGGCTCGGGAACGCTCGTCCCGCCGGCCGGAATGTCCATCGACAGGAGCGAGCCGGTCTTTTTGTCGTCCGTCTGGCTGGTGTAGAAGCTCAACTTCAAGCCCGGCAGGCTGAAGTCCTCGCCGGACTGCGGCGCACCGTTGAACGTGAAATCGAACACCATGTTGTTCGTGAGTGACAGCATCGGCGACCAGGCGAAGCAGAACCATCCCGTACCGGCACCATTGCACCCGCCGGCCGACAGGCCACCGGCCTGGTAGGTCGCACCGCCGCTCAGGAGGCCGCTCAGCGAAACGCTCGAAAACGACCACTGAGTCGCGCCCGAGTTCATCGCAAGCGAGGATAGATACTTGACCCCGGTCCAGCCGGCGCCGTTCGCGTTGGTAGCGTTGGTCGCGTTGGCGATCGTGAGCTGCAGCTCGGTTGGGCTCAACGCCATCGTCGTGAAGGTGACATTACCGTAGGTAAGCACGTTCGCGGAAGCGGCCGACGCGCCAAGCACCGCCGCCGCGCAGACTCCGTAGAGCAAACCTTTGATGTTCATAAGTTCCTGCGCTCCTCGCGCCCATTGGGTATTCTGTTCGACTATTTATCCTTCATCTATGCAATCACCGTACCATCCGATGATTGCCTTTTAAAATCCGTCAGTTAATGTTGCGCGTAGAAGAAGCCAACGCACCGATGTAAAGTTTCTCGACACTCGTACTGTCAAATCGCTTCGCTCGGATCGGGCATCGCGCGCAGCTGCCGGTCAGCGCGATCGCCGCGACCAAAAACTTCAGGGAATGGATCGATCGCTTCATCATGACTCGTCCTCTCGTCAGGGTTTCCCTGAATCCTTCGGCTCAATACTTTGTACTCTGTTCAGGATTGGACAAGCAGATTGCATGCCAAGAAATAATAAAACGATAATAAACAAATATATATGGCTATTTTATCACTCAATTGACGAGGTAATTCCGCGGCGCTATATCGACACCCATCCGTGCCGTGGTGCCGGGCGAAGCAACGGGCACCGTCCCCCGCTGTATCCGGCGCGCTTCCATCATCTGCCGCCGGAGTTCTTGCCGACATCGCAGCACCTTGCGAGCTTTGCGGTTTAATTGGACACTACTTCTCGATCGGGACGTCGAGAAAAGCAAAGCACACGACACGGCGATCCGCGGATCGAGGGGAAACACCGACCGCGAGTCGCTCATCGTCGACGACCCGGCTGGAAAACGAAAATCATGGATTCCTTGGGAGGAAAACTGATGCGATCGACACTGTCCTATGCGGTGGCCGCCATCCTCGGTGGCGCTTCCTGCGGAGCGCTCGCCGCCCATGCCGCCGCGACCCAGACGGCCGCATCAAAGGCCGACTCGTCGGCCAACATCCTGAACGAGGTGATCGTCACCGCGACCCGCCGTAGCGAAAACGTCCAGAACGTGCCGATCACGATCCAGGCGATGACGGGGCGGATGATGCAGCAGTTGCACATCACCTCGTTCCAGGACTACGTCAAATTGCTGCCGAACCTGAGTTCGGCGGACAACGGACCCGGCCAGAACGAAATCTTCATCCGCGGGATCGGCGCCGGATCCCAGGCCACCCAGTTCAGCGGTTTCACAGCACCGTGGCCGAACGTTGCCGTGTACCTGGACAACCAGTCCGTGCAGATGCCAAACCAGAACATGGACATCTACGCGGCGGATATCAATCGCATCGAGGTGCTCGAGGGCCCCCAGGGGACGCTGTTCGGTTCCGGTGCCGAGGCCGGCGCGATCCGCTACATCACCAACAAGCCCAAGCTCGACACGGTGGAGGGAAACTTCAGCGGCGACTACGGCGTCACCGCGCACGGGGATCCGAATACCGCCGTCACGGGTGTGATCAACCTGCCGGTCGTTTCGCACCACATGGCGGTCCGCCTCGTTGCCTATAGCGACCGCCAAGGTGGCTACATCGACAACGTCGCGGGAACCTTTACCCGTCACAACACCGACATCGGCATCCACTACGCGAACTATCCGGCCGTCAACGGCCAATGCCCGGACGGCGCGCCGAACAACGGCTACTGCGTGCCCCCGGGGAGCCCCGTCCTCGACAATACCGCCCTCGTCAAGAACCACATGAATCCGGTCACCTACCAGGGAGGCCGGGCCGAGGCGCTCTACCAGTTCAACGACGACTGGAGCATTCTCGTCACCCAGCTCTATCAGAGCCTCGACGCCGAAGGGGTCTTCTTCCAGTACCCCAATGCGCCGGACGGGCAGCCGCTCAATCCGCTCGAGGTCGTACTGTTCACGCCGACCTACCACAACGAGAAGGACTCGAACACCGCGTGGACGCTCAAGGGTAAAGCCGGCCCCCTCCGCCTGATCTACACCGGCGGTCTGCTCACCCGCCATCTCGAGACGGAGGCGGACTACACGAATTACGCCCGGGGCGTCTACGGCGACTACTACCAATGCTACGGCCCCGGTACGGGCGGCGACACCAGTCTGACCTCGCAATGCTTCTCGGCCGCTGGGCCAGTGGTATCCCACCAGCAGAACACCCACTGGCAGCATGAGCTGCGGGCGGAGACGCCGGCCTCCTGGCGCTTGCGCGGAATCGTGGGTGCGTTCGAGGAAGACAACGTCATCAACGACCAGACGCAGAACTACAACCGGACCGTGCCCGCGTGCACCTCGAACGGACCGCCAGGATCCCCGGGAAACACCGGCTGCTTCGCGGTGGAGGGCACTTTTCCGGGCTACGCGGCGAACCCGGGCCTGATGAACAGCCAGACCGCGTTCGGTCTGGACGCGAGGCGGGAGGAAAAACAGATCGCGGAATTCGCCTCGATCAGCTTCGACATCACGCCCCACCTGACCGTGACGGGCGGCGCGCGGCACTTCCTGTTCCAGAACAGCGCCGCCGGCAGCGCACTACTCGCCTTCGGGTGCTTCGAGGGCGGCGCTCCGGCGGGGGGCTGTCACAATCCCGCGACCGCCATCGACATGAACGCGCAGAATCTCAGGGATACGGAACAAGGCTGGCGATACCAAGGGAACCTCTCCTGGCATGCCGATCCCACGTTGTTCGGCAATGCCCAGCACCTGCTGGCCTACTTCACGTTCTCGCAGGGCTTTCGTCCCGGCGGCTTCAACAATGCCGGCACGTATCACGCGCCCGGCCCCGACGGCGTCCCACAGTACATCGTCCCGGAGTCGTACAAGCCGGACCAGCTCAACAACTACGAGATCGGCTGGAAGACCAACTGGCGCCTGTTCCACCGATATTTCCAGTGGAACACCTCCTTCTACCGGGAGGACTGGAACAACGTGCAGATCGCGTTCTTCGACCCGGGTCTCACCGGCACGATCTTCTTCAACACGAACGGTCAGAACTTTCGCATCAACGGCGTCGAAACCTCGTTCGTCGCCCAGATCTGGCGCGGTCTCAAGCTCCTGGGATCTGGCGCGTGGAACAGCAGCGAACAGCTGAATTCGCCGGCGCTGATCGACAACAATCCCGCGAGCGTGAACTACGGCAAGGCGATCACCGCGGTATGTCCGGCTGGGCCGTCGAGTTGCTCGCCGACCGGCAATCCGTTCGGCCCGCCTGGCTCGCCCGCCGCCGACGCCCCGCCGATCCGTCTCACGCTGATGATGCGCTACGACTTTCCGATCGCCGCCCCGCTAACGTTCGGATCCCTGGACGGTGCCGAGGGACACGTGCAATTCGGGCTGGTGCATACCGGACATTCCTTCACCCAGGCAGGTTCCAACCCGCCGTTCGTGCCGGGTGTGACCGTCGGCACCGCGCGAATCCGGTTCGAGGATCCCGCTTACACGACCTATGACGCGTCGATCGGAATATCGAAGGGCGCTTGGTCGGTCGACGCCTATGGGGAGAATCTCAGTAATTCGAATGCGGTCGTTTTTACCAGCACCGACAATTTCATCGTCGCGCAGACACCGATCCGGCCACGCGTGTTGGGGGTGAGGTTCGGATACCGCTTCTGAGCGACCATCCGCGTTCGACCAGGCTGCAGCGGCGCCGGCATCGATCCGGCGCCGTCGGCCCGTGCCCTCACACCCAGCCGGTGTAGGTCTCCATGCCGCGCTTGCGGATCTGCCCACCGATGATCGCGCGCTGAATCTCGGAGGTCCCCTCCCAGATCCGATCGACCCGAATGTCGCGATACAGGCGCTCCACCGGGTTCTCCCGCATGTAACCACGACCGCCGAGGATCTGCAGCGCCTTGTCGATGACGCGACCCGCCATCTCCGAGCCGAAGAGCTTGACCGCACTCGCCCGCGCATGCACGAGTTTGCGGTCGAGTCCCTGATCGATCTCCCAGGCGACCCGATAGAGCAAGGTCTTGTGGGCCATGATCTCGACCGCCATGTCGGCGAGCATGAACTCGATCGCCTGGAACTCACGGATCGCGCGCCCGAACTGAACCCGTTCATTCGACCACCGTTCCGCGATCTGCGCGGCGCGAATCGCGGCACCCAAGCAGTTGGCGGCGATCTGCAGACGGGCCTCGACGAACCACTCCTTGGTGAGCTCGAGGCCCTGCCCCACGTCTCCGAGCACCCGCCAGGACTCGAGCTCGACCCGGTCGAAGACGAACTCCGGATGCTCGTAGACGTAGGTGTGCATGAATTTCGGCACGCGCGTGACCCGCACGCCGGGCAGATCCTTGTCGACGATGAACAGGGTCGGCTTGCCGGGGTCGGCGTCGACGTGAGCATGCACCAGGAGATAGTCCGCCTGATCGCCGGTGGTGACGAACCACTTCTCGCCGGACAGTACGAATTTCCCGCGCGCGAAGTCCGCGCGGGTCCGCACCCGCGAGGGGTCCGAGCCGGCGTCTGGCTCGGTGATCGCGTAGGCCGCGCGACGCTCGCCGCGGCAACTCGGCTGCAGGTAGTCGGCGCGCTGCCGCGGCGTGCCGTACCGCAACGGCAGCGGCGGATGCCAGAGCACGGCCCAGAGCGCTCCGGTCGCCCGACCGACCTCTTCATTGACCACGACCTGTTCGAGCTGCGAGAGACCCTTGCCGCCGTCCTCGATGCGGTGATTGATCGCGTTCAAGCCTGCCTCGACGACGGCTCGACGGAGCCGCGCCAAGGTTTCCGGCGGCAACGCGCCCTGCAACTCCAGTGTCTCTTCGACCGGATAGAGCATCGTCTCCGTGAACGCCCGTGCACGGCGCTGCCATTGTGCGGCCGTTTCGTCGATCCGCAAGTCCATCGTCGCGGCTCCTATCGGGTGACGATCAGCGCATCGACCGCGACCGTGCCTCGCGCGCCGGCGATGATCGGGTTGACGTCGATCTCGCGGACGGTATCGGCGAGGTCGGCGGCCAGGACCGAGAAATCCGCAATCGTTCGCGCCAGCGCGCCGATGTCCACCGGCTTCGATCCGCGCCAGCCGTCGAGCAGGGGGCGTGCACGCAGCCCGTCGATCAGTCGCCGCGCGGTCGAGTACCCGAACGGTGCGAGCGCGTAGCGGGCGTCCTCGTGATGCGCAATCAGTGTGCCGCCCGCGGCGACCATGATCACCGGACCGAATTGGGCGTCGCCGATGACGCCGAGCGCCAATTCGATTCCCTCGGTCACCATCTCGCACAGCAACGCCGACGGCCCCAGCCGACCGGCGAGATCCCGGTAGGCCGCGCGTACGGCGTCGCCGGAGGCAAGGTGCAGATGCACGCCGGCGGCCTCGGTCTTGTGCAGGATACCCGGCATCGCCGTCTTCAATACGACCGGATAACCGATCTGCTCGGCAGCGGCCACCGCCGCCTCCTCGCTCCCGACCAGCGCGTGTGCCGGCGTCGCAATTCCGTAATCACCCAACAGCGACCACGCGAGGATCTCCGGCAACGGCACGCCGCACGGCAGACATCGCGCCGCGGCGACTCCGATCGCGGGTTGCGGCGGGGGATCGTCGGCACGCCGTTCGAAATCGCGTCGCCATAGCAGATGGCGGATCGCCTGCAATCCCGCGACCGTGCCATCGAGTACCGGGATGCCCTCGTCCACGAGCTCCCCCGCCAGACGCTCGTGACGAACCTGGCTGTAGTTGGTGATGACCGCGAGCGGCTTCGACGTCTCGCGGAACGCGTCCCGGCAGGCCTGCGCAACGCCCAGCGAGATGTAGGACGCGTCGCGCAGATCGTGGAAGAACGCGCCGACCGCCGCGTCGCGATCGGCGATCAATGCCGAGAGACAGCGCCGGAACACCGCCACGAAATCCTCGCCCGTGCCCCAGGCATCCAATGGATTGACAGGCTCGAGACCGAAGTCGAGCGTCTCCCGCAGCGCCGTCGCGGTCGCCTCCCCGATCCGCGCGAACGGCACGTCGTGGTCCGCGGCGAGATCGATGACCATTTCGCGCTCGCCGCCGGAATCGTGCACCGCGACGAGTCCACCGCTCGTCGCCCGCCGTCCGCTCTGCAGCAACAGCAAGGTGCAGGCCATCTCATCGAGATCGGCGACCCGGATCACGCCGGTCCGGTCGAACAGCGCCTCGTAAGCCGCGTCATCGCCCGCCATCGCGCCGCTGTGACTCAGTGCCATCGCGGCGCTCACCGCGGTCCGTCCGACCTTCAACGCGACCACTGGAATTCCCCGATCGGCGGCCTTGCGCAGCGCCGCGACGAACCCGCCCGGATCACGGACCGTCTCGAGAAAGAGCCCGATCACCCGCGTGTCCGGCTGCTCCAGCGCATAATCCATATAATCGGCCATTGTCGTGACCAGTTCCTGGCCCGACGAGATGACTAGATTGAATCGCAGGCGCGGATCGTTGTGGGCGAGCGCCCCGAACACCGAGCCGGCATGAGAGATCAAGGTGATGCCGCCCAGCCGGGGTTCCCGCGGCGAGGGAAAACCGCAGACCCACACGTGCGCCATCTCGTTGTAGAAGCCCATGCAGTTGCCGCCGCAGACTGGCATCCGGGCCGCACGCGCGATCTCGCGCATTCGCTCGACGAGCGGTCGACCGAAGTCCTCGGCGAGGTACCCGCTCGCGAAGATCGCCGCACTGCGCGCGCCGGCGGCCGCCGCCTCGCGTAACGCCTCTTCGAGTCGCTCGTTCGCGACCGACAGCACCGCGAGATCGACCGGCTCCGGGATCGCGCCGATTCGCGGATGGCAAGGCCACTGCAGCACCGATTCGTAGCGTGGATTGACGGGGTAGATGCACCCCGCGAATCCGCCCCGCTCGAGCATCCGCAGGACATCGTGGCCCGGCGTATTCGGCCGCCGGGAGGCGCCGATCACGGCGATCGAGCGCGGCGACAGCAGCGGCGTCAAGGGATGCGCGCACGGAGTCACGATCCCGGCCCCCGCAGCCGGTTGGTGCCCTTCATTCACTGGGTTCGCGGTACCGCGCATCGCGCCACTCGATCGCGGCCTTGAGCCCCTTGTCCTGACGCAGCCGATTGAACTCGGCCTTTTCCTGCCCGCCGATGCTCTCGATCAGCACATCGATATCCAATCCGGCGAGCACGGCCTGCCGCAATCCCGCGACCTCATAGCTGCGGTTGATCGCCCGCTTGGTCAGCTGCACGGCGGTCGGCCCGGCAGCCGCGATCGTCCGCGCGATGGCCATCGCCGCGTCGAGGTGCCGCCCCTCGTCCACGACCGCGTTGACGATGCCCATTTCGTAGGCACGTCGCGCGCTCAGTTGGTCGTTTCCGGTCAGCAGCAATTCCTTGGCGATCTTCGGTGTGGTCATCCACGGCAGCAGCAGGGCGACGAGTCCCGAACCGAAGCGAACCTCCGGCTCCCCGAGCCGAGTCCCTTCGGCCGCGATCGTCAAGTCGCAGGCGAGAGCCACCTCGAATGCCCCGGCCAGACAATAACCATGCACCGCGGCCACGACGGGCTTCGGGCAATCCCAGAATCGGAGAATGAAATCGAGGTCCGCCTCGAGCGCTGCCCGCAACGCCTCGGTTGTACGCTGCGCGCCGGACAGCGTCTCTTTGAGATCGAAGCCGGCCGAGAATGCGCGCCCCGACCCGTGGACGACGACCGCGTGCACGCCCCGGTCCCGGCCGAACTCCTGCAAGGTCTCGCCGGCCTCCCGCATCAATGCTCGATTGAAGGCGTTCAGCACCTGCGGCCGATCGAAGGTCAGGATGCCGATCGTGCCGCTGCGATCGCGCTTGACGGTCGATTCGTTGCCGCCGGACGCCATGTCCCCCCAAAGTAGCCATTCAAGCTCCCGCCCGCAACGATTTTGTCGCATCCGTGCGCGAACGCCGGATACGTTGCGGCAGATCCGGACGGCCGGTTAGGATCGCCGGGCGCCAGGTCCTCGACGCGAACTCGGCCAACCCCGGAGGCGGCGGATGCGAACCTTGACTGGCAGGCGATCCGACGCGACGGGCACGATAGAACGTCGTTCGATCGACTACGTCCCCTTGGCCGAGCGGCATGGCAATGTCTGGGACCTGTGGCCCGTGTGGTTCGCCGGCGGCGCCCACCTCGCGACCGTCGCCACCGGCGTCGTCGGCATCGCACTCGGGGGAAACCTCGTCTGGATGGCGATCGCGGTCGTGCTCGGCTCGGCATTCGGCACGTTCTTCATGGCGTTCCACTCGACGCAAGGGCCGCAGCTCGGTCTGCCGCAGATGATCCAATCGCGTCCCCAATTCGGTTTCGTCGGCGCCCTGCTGATCTGGGGCGTCGCGCTGATCTCGTTCATCGGCTACAACGCGTTCAATGAGATCCTCGCCGAACAGACCATCCACAGCCTCTATGGCGGCCCGCCGATGCCGAGCTTGATCGGCTTCACATTGCTGGCGGCGGTGGTGGCGATCGCCGGCTACGACCTCATCCACGCCGCACAACGATGGATCTCCTACGTGCTGATCATCGTCCTCGGCGTATTTTCGGTCGCGGTCGCGACTCGGATGACCTACACCCCCCACGAGTTCGACCTCGGACGGTTCGACACGATTCCGTTCCTCGCCCAGGGTTTTGCGGCGGCCGCCTACCAGGTGACCTGGTCCACTTGCGTCTCCGACTACTCGCGCTATCTGCCCCGCGACGTCGGCGTGCGCGCTTCGTTCTGGTGGACTTATCTCGGCGCATTTCTCGGCGGCACCTGGACGATGCTCGTCGGCACGGCCGCGGCCGCCGCATTCCCCCGGCTGCAGATCGTCGATGCACTGCGGGCCACGGCGGACGCGGCTTTGCCGGGATTCGGGAATCCGTTGCTGCTCTGCTCGCTCTTGGGACTGGTGACGATCACGTCGGTGAACTTCTACGGCGCGTCGCTCACGCTGTTGAGCATCGCCGACTCGATCGCATCGGTGCGATTGACGTTGACGACCCGGCTGCTCGCCTTGGGGATCGCGATCGTCGGATCGGCGCTGATCGCGGTCGCCGCGTCAGGGGATTTCATCGAACGCTTCGGCGAGTTCCTGAATCTGCTGTTGTATTTATTCACGCCATGGACGGCGATCAACCTGGTCGACTTCTACTGGGTACGCAAGGGCCACTATTCCGTGCGCGAAATTTTCAATCCGCACGGAATCTATGGCCGCTGGAGCTGGCGCGGACTGACCGCGTACGGCGCGGGATTCCTGGCGATGGTTCCGTTCTTCAGCATCAGCATCTATACGGGACCCGTGGCACGACTCCTCGGGGGTGCCGACATCGCGATGCTGATCGGTCTGCCGGTGTCCGCGCTCACCTATCTGTGGGCCTGTCGGTCACTCGATCTCGAGACCGAGTGGCACCGGGCCGCGCGAGCGGACGCCGATCTCGAACCGGTCGCCGACACTTGGGTGTCGGTGGGCTCCGAGACGGCGGCGCGCGCCGTCTACCGCTGACCCAATCCAGAGTTCTGCGACACCGAGGGAACCATGCAACCCATCCAACGCTGTCTCGCCGCTTGGTGTTTCCTGCTGTCGATTGCCGCGCATGGCGCGACCGCCGACGCCGGCGGCCCTTATCGGCCGCTGATGCTCTACGACGGAACCTGGCTGGTGACTGCACGTCACTCCACCCACCGGGATACATTAAGGGATCATTGTGAACGCACGGGAAAATTCTATTCCTGCGAGCAAACGGTGAACGGCAAGACCATGGCACTGATCGTGTTCGTACCCGCCGCCGCGAAGGACCACTATTACACGCAAACCATTCTGCCAAACGGCCGCGCTATCGGACGCGGCCAGCTGACGATCGTCGGCGCCCGTTGGGTCTATTCGAGCCAGGATATCGACGGCCCGAAGACGATCGATTACCGAACCATCAATGTGTTCTCCGGCAAGAATCGAATTCATTTCGAATCGCAGGAATCGACCGATGGAAGATCGTGGAAAACCACGCAATCCGGCGACGAGCGACGCGCGCCAGCCGGCTGACGCGCCCTGGCTCGACCCAAACCTCGCTCATTTTCTCCGGATGAAGTGCAATTAACTGATTTATATATGAAATTCGTAATTCGCCGTGGTGGTGCCCCGGGCAGGAATCGAACCTGCGACCTAACGCTTAGGAGGCATTCGCTCTATCCACTGAGCTACCGGGGCCGTGGACCCGTGCGAGACCCCGAGGAGGCGGCGCGGTCTCGAGGATTCCTGTTGCAGGGTGGGTGGTGGAGGAGAAGGGGATCGAACCCTCGACCTTCGCATTGCGAACGCGACGCTCTCCCAGCTGAGCTACTCCCCCGGAAACCGAACGCCCCCCCGGAAAAGGCGTCGCATACTAACAGCAAACCCACCGAAAAAAAACACTCCCGCCATCGTCATTTGCCCCGGGGATCGCGCGCCGGGCGTGGACGATGCTCACTCGTGCAGCCGCAGGAGATTCGGTCTGCCGATCCGCGGCACGCCGATCACCAGCAGGGTCCGTGGACCGAGGCTCGCGGCGCCCGGCACGGGCGCGCCGCCGACTGCGGCGACGAGGTCGGGAATCTGCGCGAGGTTCGCAACGATCACGATGCGCCCGCCGCGATGGGCGCCGAGCGCCCCGGCAATCACGGCACCCGGGTCGCGACCGGCGCCGTCGACTGCCAGGCCGAGCCGCGCGGCGAGCGCCGCCGCCGCGACGCGCGCCCCCGCGGCATCGGCCGCGTAGATCGCATCGATCCGGTCCGGGCCCGTTCCGCGCGCGAATGGCAGGGGTCCCGGCACCACGCCGGCGACGCTCGGCACGAGCACCAGGATCGTCGAATCGGCCTCGTTCCATAGCCAGGTCGACACGCCGACGACCAGCATGGCGGAGAGCGCCGCGAGCCACAGCGGCGCGCCGATCATGCGGCGGCGCAAGCTGAAGTAGGCCTTTTTCATGGCACCATCATAACAATGCGCGCCCTGCTCCGACCGTCGCTGCACATCGTGATCCTGGCCGCCGGGTTCTCGCGGCGCCTCGGCCAGCCGAAGGCACTCGCGCGGGTGCGCGGGGTCGGCTTGCTGCGACGAACCGCGACGCTGGTCGCGCCGTTCGGCGACGCGCCCGCGATCGTCGTCGCGCCGCCGCGCGCGGCGCGCTTCGTCACCGCATTACGGGGTCTGCGAACCGAGATCCGCGCGAACCCGCGCCGCGAGCAGGGTTTGTCCAGCTCGGTGCGCGCCGGGCTCGCCGTCGCGCGCGCGCGCGGCGCGTCCGCGGTGCTGTTCATTCCGGTCGACCTCGCGGCGCTGCGCGCGAGGGACCTCGAGCGCCTGATCACCGCCTGGCGCGCCGCCCCGCGCCGGCTGGTCGCACACCGCATCGGCGT
>JAJXYR010000321.1 GCA_021780475.1 Pseudomonadota bacterium | reverse complement strand
GTCGCACCGCTCACCGCGCCGCCCGCCGCGCCGCCGGCCGCGCCGCCGGCCGCGCCGTCCAGTACGCCGCCTGCGGCACCGCCGGCCGCGCCGTCGCCGGCTACACCGTCACCGCCCTCACAACCAGGATAAAAACATGCGGGATCTCTGGCTCCGCGACGAGCGGAAACTGCGCGCGCTCGCGACCGGCCTTTTCGTCTATGCGCTCGCGCTGCGGCTGTACTTCGGCGCACACATCGACTTGATGCCCGAGGAAACCTATTACTGGAATTATTCGCGCCATCTGGACTTCGGGTATCTCGATCATCCACCGATGGTCGCGTGGCTGATCCGCGGCGGCACGGCCTTGTTCGGCGCCACGGAATTCGGCGTGCGCATCGCCGCGGTGTGTTGCGGAGCGATCACCGCCCTGTTCACCTATCGTTTGACGAAGAATCTGTTCGGCCCCGCCGCGGCCGCGCTCGCGCTCGCGCTGCTGCAAGTGATGCCGTTTTATTTTCTGTCCGGGATGCTGATGACGCCGGACACCCCGTTGACCGCCGCCTGGGCGGCGTCGCTGTATTTCCTGGAGCGCGCACTGATCGGCGGCAGCGCGCGCGCTTGGTGGTGGGCGGGCCTGTGTCTCGGTCTCGGGATGTTGTCGAAGTACACGATCGGCCTGCTTGGACTCGCGGTGCTGATATTCATGATCGTCGACCGGCGATCGCGCCATTGGCTGGGCCGCCCGCAGCCGTACGCGGCGGCGGTGCTCGCCTTCGCGATCTTCTCGCCCGTGATCGTCTGGAACGCCGAGCACCATTGGATTTCATTCCTGTTCCAGACCACCCGGCGCATCGCAGGCGCGCCGCGCTTTTCACTGCACAAGCTGATCGGCGCGTCCATGCTGTTGCTCACGCCGACGGGGTTCTTCGCCGCCGTCTACGGACTCGCGCGACCCGCCGCGGAAATCGAGGAACAAAAGGCCAATACGCGCGCCGGCACGCGACTGCTGCGCATGGCGACCCTGGTGCCCCTGGCGGTCTTCGCGTTCTTCAGCCTGAGGCGGGAGGTCAAGCTGGACTGGACGGGCGCGCCGTGGATCGCCGCGCTGCCGCTGATCGCGGTGGAGATCATTCATGCGGGCCGATCGACGGCGGCCGGTGCGCGCGCCTGGATCAGGGCCTCGTGCGGTCCGTCGATCGTCGCGATGGCCTTGCTCTATCCCCTGGGGCTCTATCATCTGGCCGCGGGCATTCCCGGCGTCGGCTACAGCCGGCAGACCGAATTGCTTCCGGTCGGTTGGCGCCGGTTGGGCTACTCGGTGGGCCGGCTATCCGAGGATTATCGCCGCCGCTATGGGGTCGCGCCGCTCGTGGTCGGCATGGATCGCTACGTCATCGCGAGCGAGCTCGCCTTCTACGCGCCCAACAGAGTCGATGCGCTCGCGAACACCTCCAGCGCCCATTTGTTCGGCGGCTCGGGCCTGATGTACCAGCTTTGGGTCCCGGCGAAACGGCAGCGCGGCCGCACGTTGCTGCTGGTCTCGTTCAACGCGCAGAGTCTCGACGCGAAATCGGTGCGCGCGGCCGTCCGGGAACTGGGCCCGATCGAGCGTCTGCCGTTGCGGCGCGGAAATACGCCGATCCGCGATGCCTACTACCGCTTCGCGAGCGGCTATCGCGGACCCGCGCCGTCCCGGGCGCCTCGACCTTAGGTTCCGGAGCGGCCCCAGGTGAAGAACTTCGTCACCGCGTAATTCCACATGGAACCGACCACGATTCCGCCCAACGCGCCCAAGACCCAGGCCCCGTAGGATTTGAATATGAACGAGGCAACCGCCACGTTCATGACGCCGCCGACGCTGCACGCGAGAACGAACAGCATCCAGCCGCGCAGCCAGCGCCAGCCGCGCAGCCGCGCGTCGCGATAGGTGAGGGAATTGTTCAGGGCGAAATTGAATGTCATCGCGCAGAACGCGGCGAGGGCCTGGGCCTCCATGAACGGCGTATGCAGGATCCGGATCAGCGGCGTGAGCACCGCGAAATGCACGGCGACGCCCATGGCGCCGACGATGGAGAAGGCGACGAAGCGCACCGGCACGACATGGCCGACGAGCTTGTCGAGCAGCAGCATCGCATAGTCCCACGCGGTGACCGAGTCGAGCTTGCTTTCGCCGGCGTTGCGCGGCCGAAACCGGTACGGCAGTTCCTTGAAGCGCAGGGGTTCGGGCGCCGACGCGAACAGGTCGGCGAGTATCTTGAAGCCGATCGCCGAGAGCCGCGCGCGGCTCCTGTCGAAAACGGAGCGGTGCATCATGAAAAAGCCGCTCATCGGGTCCTTTAGTCCGGCCGGGACGAGGACGCGGCTCAAGCGCACGCCGATGCGGCTCATGCGGGCGCGCCCGGCATCCCAATCGCCGATGTCGCCGCCGCTCACATAGCGGCTGCCGATGACGATTTCGGCTTCGTCCGCCTTCAGTGCCTCGAGCATCTGCGGCAGCAGGGTCTCGTCGTGTTGCAGGTCCGCGTCGATCACGGCGACATACGGGGCGGAGCTCGCGAGGATTCCCTCGACGCAGGCCGATGACAGTCCACGCCGCCCGAATCGCTGGACGCAACGAATGCGTCGATCGGCCGTCGCCAGTTCGCGCACGAGCTCCGCGGTGCCGTCGGGCGAGGCGTCGTCCACGAAGATCACCTCCCACGGTCCGTCGCCGAGCGAGGAACGCAGGGCGTCGAGCAACGTGACGATGTTCTGTTGTTCGTTGAACGTCGGCACGATCACCGCGAGTTCGGCGCCGCGCCGGTCTTCGGGCAGGTTCGATAGGTCGGCGCGGTGTTGCGGCTGATGCCCGTTTTGCGGCACGAACGGTCCTCCCTAACCGTCCAGCCGCGGAAAGCGAGCCATCGCCTCGAGGTCGCCCAAATCCTGGTCATTGCGGATATAGAGCCGCGAGGCGTCGCGCATGGGTTGATGGTCCCATGGCTGGTAGCGCCCGCGGCGCAAGCTCGCATCGACCAGATGGCGACGGCGCTGGCTCGACAGCACATCCGCCTCCAGCGTCGCGAGATCCCAGCGTTCGGCGACTTCGGTCCGGAATTTTCGCACGCTCGCCGAGTGCGCGGGCTCCGCCGCCAGATTGCGCAGCTCAAGCGGGTCGTCGACGAGATCGTACAGCTGGTCGGGGTCCACCCGCGTATGCACGAATTTATGCCGCCCGCGGCGGATCATGACCACGGGTGCAATGGCGCCTTCGCCCAGATATTCGCCGATCACCTGGTCGGCGCCCGCCGCTCCGCCGAGCGCCGGCACAAGGCTCCCGCCGCACAGCGGCGTCGCGTAGGACGGACCGGCGGCGCCTGCGAGTTCGCACAGCGTCGGCAGCAGGTCCACGAGCGAGGCGGCTGTGGGGACGCGCCGGGGCGCGAACCGGCCCGGCGCATGCACGATCAGCGGGATCCGGCACGCGGGCTCGAAAAAGCTCATCTTGTACCAGAGGCCGCGCTCGCCCAACATGTCGCCGTGATCGGCGAGCACCACGACGATCGTGTCGTCCGCGAAGCGCGCATCGGCGAGGGTCTTCAGCAACACGCCGACCTGGTCGTCGACATAGGAAATCGAGCCGTAATAGGCGCGTCTGGCCGCGCGCACCTGGTCGTCCGTCACATCCTGCAGATCGAGTCCGCAGACGTGGCGCAGACGGCGCGAATGCGGATCGAGATCGGCGGCGGCGAGCCTCACCTTGGGCATGTCGATGTCGACGTCAGCGTAGCGATCCCAGTACGCCTGCGGCGTCACGTAGGGGTCGTGCGGATGGGTCATCGACACGACCATGCAGAACGGGCGCCGATCCCGGCCGCGCGCCATGTCGAAGAGCTTCTGGCGCGCATTGAATACGACCTCGTCGTCGAAGTCGATCTGGTTCGTGCGCGTGCAAGGCCCCGCCTGGGTCACCGAGTCCATCGTGTGGTACCAACTTGGACGCACCGCGAACCGGGTCCAGTCCGGAGTCCAGCCGAAATCGGCGGGGTAGATGTCCGTCGTCAGCCGCTCCTCGAAGCCGTGCAGCTGGTCAGGGCCGCAGAAGTGCATTTTTCCGGACAGGATCGTCTGGTAGCCCGCGCCCCGCAGATAATGCGCAAATGTCGGAACCGACGCGGCGAATTCAGCCGCGTTGTCGTAGGCGCCGATCTTGGACGGCAGGCGCCCCGACATGAACGAGAAGCGGGACGGTGCGCACAGCGGGCTGTTGCAGTAGAACGAATCGAAGACGACGCCCGACGCGCCCAGGGCATCGATGTGCGGCGCCTTGACCGTGCGGTTGCCGTAGGTGCCGAGGGCGCCCGCGGTCAGCTGGTCGGCCATTAGGATCAACAGATTCGGTTGGTCGGCCAATTCGATCTCCGGCGGCTGAATTTTTCGGGCGACAATGATTGCACGCGTCAGCGTCCGGCGGCTACTGCTTGCCGGCGATGCGGTCCTGCAGCGCGAGCAGCAGGTCGTGCCTCGACACCTCGCCGAGCAGGGTCGTGCGCCACTGCCCGGCCGTCACCGGGAGCACGGTGGCCTTTTCGCGCAGGAATACTTCGAGCGCCGCGGTCAGGCTTTGGTCCGGCGTCAGAACGGTCTTCGCCGGCATCGAGACGCCGATCGCCGGCGCATTCGGATCGAGCTCGCCGCTCTTGATGCGCGCGCGCAGCGTCGCGGGATCGAGCGACGCGACGAGTTCCTGGTCCTTGTTGACGAGGTAGACGCGGCGCGCCGGCCGGCGCGGCAGATTTCCGAGGATGTATCCCACGCTGTCGAGGTCGCTGGCCACGGCATCCACGGGCTTCAGCAGATCACCGACCGACCGCACGCCCCAATCGCCGGAGATCGTCTCTCCGCCCTCCGGGCTGAGGTGATCGTGGTAGATCGATGCGCCGCCCCGATAGACCTTGGCGGCGTAATGTGCGGTGACGCATGCCAGGATCAGCGGCAGCACGATTTGATGGTCGAGCGTCATTTCGAAGATCATCAGCACGGACGTGAGCGGCGCGTGGGTCGTTGCCGCGAGAAAACCGCCCATGCCGACGACCGCGAATGCGCCGGACTCCGAAACCATATGCGGGAAAATCATGTGCAGCGCGCCTCCGACTAGCGCCCCGACCGCCGCGCCGATGAACAACGTCGGTGTGAACACGCCGCCGACGGCACCGGAGCCGACGGTCGACGCGGTGCTCAACAGCTTCGCGAGCAGCACGGCGAGCAGCAGGCTTCCCGCGATGCGGTTGTGCATGATCGCATCGACGATGCCGTAACCGTTGCCCCAAACCTGGGGAAAGCGTATCGACACCAGGCCCACGATCAGCCCCCCGAGGCCCATCTTCAGGAAGATCGGCACCTTGAGCGCCTTGAATCTGGCCTTGCTCCACTCCAGCAGCGCGATGAACGGAGGCGCGAGATGTCCGAGCAGCACGCCGAGCAGCGCGTACAGGATCAGCTCCCAATTGTCACCGAAATGGAACGCGGGAATCTGAAAAACCGGGCCATAGCCGAAAAAGCGGTGGATGGTGGCGTCGGCGCTGACCGACGCCACCAGCAGCGGACCGAAGCTCTCCATCGCGTAGGAACCCATGACGATTTCGGCGACGAACAACGCGCCGGCGATCGGCGCGTTGTAAGCCGACGCGATACCGGCGGCGGCGCCGCAGGCGACGAGCAGCCGTCTGCGCGGCATCGGCGCGCGGTTCCAAAGGCCGACCTTCGAGCCGACGAGGGCCGCCAGCTGCACCATCGGACCTTCTCGGCCGATCGAGCCACCCGAGGCGATGGTCAGCAGCGACGAGACGCTGCGAAGCAGCGAGGTCCGCGCGGAAATCACGCCGTCGCCGACCACGACCGCCTCCATGTAGTCGACGCTGCGTTTGGCGGCGATGATCTTCGCGCCGTACTGCATCACCAGGCCCGCGCCGAGGCCGCCGATCACCGGCACCATGGCGCGGCGCAGGCCGACACGGGTGGTGGCGACGTGCTCCAGACTGCCGTATTCGCCGGTCAGTATCCATTGGAACAGGTGGATGCCTTCCCGGAACATGACGCTCGCGAAGGCGCCGAGGATGCCGATCAGGGCCGCCCAGAACACGATCGCGGTCAGTTCTTCGTGGCCGATGAAAATGGCCTTCAGCCGCTGGAAGAACCGCGCCGTCGGCAGCGTCCCCCGGGCGATCCGCCGTAGCCTGTCCATCAGCTGATTTGGGGGCGACTTTGGCTGCATCTTGCGCTGATCGTGATCGTTTTCCATGCCGCCCGGGTTGACGAACGCCGATTCTAGCCGCCCGTGCGGCACAATGCGTGTTCGAGATTCATTCCCATGCGCTTGTCGGAATGCGACAATATCCGGCGGAAGGGCGGGAGCGTCCATCCGGCCTGTCGCTTCTGGGCCCGTGGCCGTCGCGATGGGTTAAGTTTCAACCGCCCGCGCCACTTACCATTGGAACGGCCGTCCTTGGCGCGTCAAGCCGCGCCGCTAGTCCGAATCAAACCGCTGGAGATCGTGATGTCCGAGCAGACTGAAGGTGATTTTGACCTGGCGTCGCTCAATGATGAAGAGCTGACCGAGCAAGTCCACGACGACCTGTACAACGGCCTCAAGGCCGAAGTCGAAGAGGCGACCCGCCTGTTCCTGACGCGGGGCTGGTCGGCGGAGCGCGTGTTGAACGACGCTCTGGTCGAAGGCATGCGCATCGTCGGCATCGATTTCCGCGACGGCATCCTGTTCGTGCCGGAAGTGCTGCTCGCCGCGAACGCGATGAAGGGCGGCATGGAAATCCTGCGGCCGCTGCTCGCTGAAACCGGCGTGGAGCCCATCGGCAAGATCGTCATCGGCACCGTCAAGGGCGACATTCACGACATCGGCAAGAATCTGGTGGCGATGATGCTGGAGGGAGCGGGTTTCGAGGTCATCGACCTCGGCATCAACAATCCGGTGGAAAAGTATCTGGATGCGCTCGAGAAGCACAAGCCGGACATACTCGGCATGTCGGCGCTGTTGACGACGACCATGCCGTACATGAAGGTCGTGATCGACACCTTGAAGGAGCGCGGAATCCGCGACGATTTCATCGTTCTGGTCGGCGGCGCGCCGTTGAATGAGGAATTCGGCAAGGCCGTCGGCGCCGACGCCTATTGCCGCGACGCCGCCATCGCGGTCGAAACCGCCAAAGGACTGATCGCGGCGCGTCGCGCCGGCGCGGCCGCCCGCAACCAGGGGTGAGATCAGGTGGCGCCTAACGGGCAGGGCATGCTGATCATTGCCTGCGGGGCGCTCGCGCACGAGGTGGCGGCGCTGCGGGAAGCGAACGCGTGGTCGGCGCTCGACGTGCGCTGCCTTCCGCCGGAGCTGCACAACCGGCCGGAGCGGATTCCGGCGGCGGTGCGCGAGCTGATCCGCGAGTCCCGCCCGCACTACCGGTCGATTTTTGTCGCCTACGGCGACTGCGGAACGGGCGGCCTGCTCGACCAGGTGCTGCGTGAAGAGGGAGTCTCGCGGATTCCCGGCGCGCATTGCTATGAGTTCTACGCGACCAGCGGCGTCTTCGCGGCGCTCGCGGATGCCGAGCCCGGCACCTTCTACCTGACCGACTTCCTGCTGCGGCACTTCGAGCGGCTCGTGATCCAGGGCTTGGGCCTCGATCGTCATCCGGAATTGTTCCCGATGTATTTCGGCAACTACCGCAGGCTCGTCTATCTGGCGCAGGCGGCCAACGAGCAAGGCCGGCAGGACGCGCAGGCGATCGCGGCGCGCATGGGTTTGCAGTTCGAATACCGGCGCACCGGCTACGGCACGCTCGCCACGAGCCTCACCGATGCCGTTGCGCGTAATGACGAGGTGGTCACGTGGGTTCATTGACGATCATTTCCTGGCGAGACATTCCGGCGCAGGTCGTCGTCAAGCGCGGACGCGAGAGCGCCAAGGTGCAGTTGTCCGCGCGATTCCAGGAGGCGGTGGACCGGGCCGCGATGCGCGCCGGCAAAGGCAGCTCCGACGCCTATCTGGCCGACTGGAAGCGCAGCGACGGGCGTCCCTGCGGCGACGATCTGCAGGCGGAGGCGGCGGCCGAGGCGGCCCGGCTCGAGGCGCGCTACACCGACGAGGATCTCGAGCGATTGATCCGGTCCAAGGGCCTGGACGCGGATCGCGGACCCGAGGGCACGCCTCCCGGACCCGCAACCGAGGCGGGCTGATGTACGCGATCCGTCAGTGGTCCGTGCGCCACGCGCGCGGCCTCAACGCGTTCTACCGCGGCTTCGAGGCCTTGCTGACCCGGTTTCATCGGGTGTTCGCCGCGATCGGTTACGAACGGGTCGAGCGGCCGGTCGCCTTCGTCGAGAAGCACGTCAAGGGCCTGCTGTTCGACTGCAAGATGTGCGGCCAATGCGTGCTCAGTTCGACGGGCATGTCCTGCCCGATGAATTGCCCGAAAACGCTGCGCAACGGTCCCTGCGGGGGCGTGCGCGCGAACGGCCATTGCGAGGTGAAGCCGGAGATGAAATGCGTCTGGGTGGAAGCCTACCGCGGCAGCGGGCGCATTCCCGGCGGCATCGAGGCGATGACGCAGACGCAGTTCGCGGTCGACCAGCGCCAGCAGGGGCGTTCCTCGTGGCTGCGCGTGGTTCGTGAAAAGAGCGGCGTGAAATGAGATTCGAGGACGAACCCGTACCCGGCTACCCATTGCCGATATTGCCCGGGCATACCTCGCCGGGCCGCCTGGAGCGGGTGCTGCGGGCGGGGGCTTTCGCCGTCACGACGGAACTCGCGCCGCCGGACTCGGCCGATCCCGACGAAGTCTATGCGCGTGCCCGCGTTTTCGACGGCTACGTCGACGCGATCAATGCGACCGACGGCAGCGGCGCGAACTGCCACATGTCGAGTCTGGCCGTGTGCGCGCTGCTGACGCGGATCGGCTACGCGCCCGTGATGCAGATTTCCTGCCGCGACAAGAACCGGATCGCGATCCAGGGAGACGTGCTGGGCGGCGCCGCGATGGGTGTGTGCAACATGCTCTGCCTGACGGGCGACGGCGTGCAGGCCGGCGATCATCCTCAGGCGAAGCCGGTGTTCGACCTGGACTGCGTCTCGCTGCTCGAGATTGCGCGCACGCTGCGCGACGAGCACAAATTTCAAAGCGGCCGCAAGATCAGCTTCGCGCCGCGCGTGTTCCTCGGCGCCGCGGAGAATCCTTCGGCGCTGCCGCACGAATGGCGCGCGCGCCGGCTGGCGAAGAAGATCGCCGCCGGCGCCCAGTTCATCCAGACGCAGTATTGTTACGACCTTGGAATCCTGCGTGCCTTCATGCGCCAGGTCGAGGACCTCGGGCTCGAGGGCAAGGTGTTCATCCTCGCCGGAGTGGGGCCGCTGCGCTCGGCGAAGACCGCCGATTGGATGCGCAAGAACGTCCCGGGAATGCACGTTCCCGACGCCTTGATCGAGCGCCTCGCGGGCGCGAAGGACCAGGCGCGCGAAGGGCGCGAGATCTGCGTGGAACTCATTCAACAGGCCCGCGAAATTCCCGGCATCCACGGAGTGCACGTGATGGCGTACCGCCAGGAGGAGTCGGTCGCCGAAATCGTCGACCGATCCGGGGTGCTGCGCGGCCGGGTGCCGTGGTATCCCGCCCGCGATGCGAACCAATCAATCAACAGGACAACAACATGACCGACACCGTAGTCAGTTCCGCAACGAAAGAGGTCGTGATCGGCTTCGACCGGCCCTTCGTCATCATCGGCGAACGCATCAACCCGACCGGACGCAAGATTCTGGCGGCGGAAATGGCTGCCGGGGATTTCAGCCGCGTGGAGGCGGATGCGATCGCGCAGATCGAGGCCGGCGCGCACATGCTGGACGTCAACGCCGGCATACCGCTCGCCGACGAGCCGGCGATCCTGGCGCGCGCAATCCAGCTCGTGCAGTCGATCACCGATGTGCCGCTCGCGATCGATTCGTCGATCGTGGCCGCGCTGGCCGCGGGTCTCGCCGTCTACAAGGGCAAGCCCCTGGTCAATTCCGTGACCGGCGAGGACGAGCGCCTCGAATCGGTGCTGCCGCTGGTCAAGAAGTACGGGGCCGCCGTCATCGCGATCTCCAACGACGAGACCGGCATTTCCGAGGATCCAGACGTGCGGTTCGCCGTAGCCAAGAAGATCGTCGAACGTGCGAGCGACCATGGGATACCAGCCTGCGACATCGTCGTCGATCCGCTGGTGATGCCGATCGGTGCGATCAACAGCGCCGGAGTCCAGGTCATGCGCCTGGTGCACCGTCTGCGCACGGAACTCAAGGTCAACACCTCCTGCGGCGCCTCGAACGTCAGCTTCGGACTTCCCAATCGCGACGGCATCAACAGCGCCTTCCTGACCATGGCCATGGCGGCGGGCCTGACCTCCGCGATCACCAACCCCCTGCACGCGGACGTCGTGCGCGCCTGTCTCGGCGCGGACGTGATGCTCGGCCACGACCCGGACTGCGCCCGGTGGATCCGCAAGTACCGTGAAGCGCCGCCCCCCGGGGCCCCGTCCGAAGGGGCGGGCCGCGGCCGGCGCGAGGGCGGCCATCGCCGCCGCCCGGCCTGACCCGGACCGCGCGATGAACCCCGCCGATCCGCTCGTCGTATTCACCCCCTCGGGCAAGCGCGGGCGCTTCCCCGCCGGCACGCCGATCCTCCAGGCCGCGCGCGCCCTCGGCGTGGACATCGATTCGGTATGCGGCGGCCGCGGGCTCTGCGGCCGATGCCAGGTGCTGGTCGCGGAGGGCGAATTCGCCAAGCACGGGGTGACCTCGTCGCGCGCGAGCCTGTCCGAATTCAGCGAACCGGAACGGCGATTCGCCAAGCGCATGCCGCTCGCCGACGGCCGCCGGCTGTCGTGCTCGGCGCGCCTGTTGACCGACGTCGTCATCGACGTGCCCGCCAGCAGCCAGGTTCACCGGCAAGTCGTGCGCAAGGAGGCCGAGGTCCGCTCCATCGAGCTCGATCCGGTCGTGCGGCTGCACTACGTCCAGGTCAAGCAGCCCGACATGCACGACCCCTCGGGGGATCTTCGCCGGCTTTACGACGCATTGGATGCCGAATGGGGGCTCAAGGATCTTTCGTCTGATTTGTCCGTCATGCAGGCGCTGCAGCCCGTGTTGCGCGCGGGCGGCTGGGCGGTCACGGTCGCGGTGCACGCAACCAAGCAGATCATCGGCATCTGGCCGGGGCTGCATGACCGGGCTTTCGGCCTGGCGGTGGACGTCGGCTCGACGACGATCGCGGCCCACCTGTGCGACCTGCAGAGCGGCGAGGTCGTCGCGAGCGCGGGTCTGATGAATCCCCAAATCCGCTTCGGCGAAGACTTGATGAGCCGGGTGTCGTACTCGATGATGAACCCCGGCGGCGCCGCGATGATGACCGCCGCGGTGCGCGAAGCCCTGTCGGCGCTCGCGTCCGAGGTGGCCGCGAGCGCGGGCATATCCCACGAGGACATCCTCGAGGCGACGCTCGTCGGCAATCCGATCATGCATCATCTGTTGCTCGGAATAGATCCGGTAGAACTCGGGGGCGCGCCGTTCGCGCTCGCGACCGATTATTCGACCACTCTCAGGGCGAACGCGATCGACCTGCGCCTGCACCGCAACGCGCGGGTGTACGTCCTGCCGTGCATCGCCGGCCACGTCGGCGCCGACGCGGCGGGCATGGTGCTCGCGGAACGCCCCGATTTGACGGATGCGATGACCCTCCTTGTCGATGTCGGCACGAACGCGGAGATCATACTCGGCAACCGCGAGCGGCTTGTTGCATGTTCCAGTCCGACCGGGCCCGCCTTCGAGGGGGCCCAGATCAGCTGCGGCCAGCGCGCCGCGCCCGGCGCGATCGAACGCATACGCATCGACCGCGACACGCTCGAACCGCGGTTCAAGATCATCGGCAGCGACTTGTGGTCCGACGAGGCCGGGTTCGAAGAGGCCGTGGCGGCGACCGGCGTGACCGGCGTATGCGGCTCCGGCATCATCGAGGCCATCGCGGAGATGTACCTGGCGGGGGTCATCAATCAGGACGGGGTCATCGACGGACGGCTCGCCGCCCGGTCGGAGCGCGTCGTGCCGAGCGGACGCACGTTTGCCTACGTGCTGCATCGGGGCTCGGTCGAGCTCAAGATCACCCAGACCGACGTGCGCGCGATCCAGCTTGCCAAGGCGGCGCTGTACGCCGGCATCGCGCTGCTGATGGAGAGGCTCGGCATCGATCACGTTGACCGAATCCGGCTCGCCGGGGCGTTCGGCAGCCACATCGACGTCAAGTACGCGGCGATCCTCGGAATGGTGCCCGACTGCGATCTGCGGCAGGTCAGCTCCGCCGGCAACGCCGCCGGCACCGGGGCGCGGATCGCACTGCTCGACGCGAGTTCACGCGGGGTGATCGAGGGCTTGGTGCGCCGGATCGAGAAAATGGAAACGGCCATCGAGCCGCGCTTCCAGCATCATTTCGTCGAGGCGATGGCCATTCCGCACAAGACG
>JAJXYR010000275.1 GCA_021780475.1 Pseudomonadota bacterium | reverse complement strand
TTCCCGCCGTCATTCCGGCCGCCGTTCCCGCGCCGCGCCCCGCCGCAACCGCCTGACGGCGGCGCGCGCTTTCGGTAAGATACCCATCCGAATATCGCCCGGTGGGAGAGTCTCCATGAAGCGTTTGATCGCCGTCTGCGCCGCCCTCGTCTGCACTCTCTTCGCCGGCGCGAGCCTCGCCGCGGGTGGAACCCTGCGGATCCTCACGTGGGCGGATTACGCGCCGCGCAACGTCATCGCCGAGTTCGAACGCCAGACCGGCATCCGGGTCGAAGTGACGATCTCGAACAACGAGGAGATGATCTCCAAGCTGCGGGCGACCGGCGGCGCCGGCTACGATCTCGCGCAACCCTCGCAGGACCGCATCCTCGGACCCCAGCAGGAATTCGGCATCTACAAGCCGCTCGACCTGAGCCGGGTCAATCTCGGCCAGTTCCGGCCGTCGCTGCTCGCGATCACGCGCCGGACCACCACCATCGGCGGCAAGCCCTACGCGCTGCCGTACCTGTTCGGCACCGATGGACTCGTCGTCAATACGAAGGCGGCGAGCGTCGCCGATTACCCCGACCTGTGCAAGCCCGCGTTGCGCGGCAAGACGGCGGTGCGCCTGAAGAGGCCGACGTTGATGGCCTTCGCGTTCGCGATGGGGCAGGATCCGTTCGCGCTCTACGGCAACATCCCGGCATACACCGCGCTGATGAACAAGGTCGGCGCGGAGCTGATCGCGTGCAAGCCGAACTTCAAGTTCTTCTACGACAACAAGGATCAGCTGTTGAACGCGTTCCGCAGCGGCGAGGTGGTCGCCGCGATGATGTGGGACACGGGCGGCTGGACGCTGAACCGCGAGAATCCGAGCATCCGCTTCGTCGTGCCGCGATCCGGCGCGCTCGGCTGGCTCGACACGTTCGCATTGCCGGCACGCGGCCGCAACGACGCCGCCGCCTACGCGTGGATCAACTTCACGATGCAGCCGCGGATCGCGGCGCAAATCGTCCAGTCCGTCGGCAGCTTCTCCGCCGCCAAGGGCGCCGAGCCGTTCATCGATCCGAAGTTGAAGGCGCAATATTCCGCCGCCTTCCCAACCGAGGCCTCGCTCGACCAGATCCACTGGTACCCGGCGATTCCGGCCGGCCTCGAGCAGATCGAAGGCCGCGTGCTGGATCGGATCAAGGCGGCGGACTGACCCCCGCGCCATCGCCGCCCGGCGCGGCCGCCCTGGCGCGCCGGCGCCCGCGCCACCGCCCGAGCCAACGTTCGATCAGCGGCCGCACCGACGGATAGAGCGGCGCGAGCCGCAGCGCCAGCCGCAGCAGCCGTCGCGGGCGCCGGAACAGCAGAACCGCCGCGCCCGCGCTGGCGAGCATGCGGGTCCACGGCGAGGCGGCGAGCGCGGCCAGGCGATCCACGGTGCGCAGCCGACCCGCAAATGCCACCGTGTCGCGCCGCAGTTGCGCGCGCAGACGGCTGCTTCTCGCGACCAAGCGCGCGCGCCGTGCCGCGAGCCTGCGCGCGTTCACCGGTCCTCGCCCTCGTTCTCGCCCTCGTCCTCATCCCCGAGCGCGGCGGCGTCGCGCCGCAATTCCCCGGCGGTCGCGGACAGGAATCGCGGCCGCCGGCGCAGCCGGCGGGCCGTCGCGAGCCCCGCGGCCAGCGCCGTCGCCGCGAACGCGCCGGTGACGAGCATCGCGGCGAGCAGCCGATGGCTGTCCCAAAACGCGATCACGATCGTGAGCGCGAGCAGCAGGAGCGCGAGCGAACCGAAATACATCGCCGCCGCGCCCAACAACAGGAGCTTGGCCGCGTACTCCAATTGTTCCTCGACCTCGACCGACAGAAGTTCCGCGCGCGTGCGCGCGAGCTCGATCAGCGTCGCGAGCATGCGTCGCAGCGCGGCGAGCGGACCCTGATCCGCGTCGGCCATGACGCTAGCGGCGTCCGAGCAGCACGCCGATGACGACCCCGACCGCGGCGGCGATGCCGACGGATTGCCAGGGATTCTCGTGCACGTATTCGGTCGCATCGTCCTTCACGGCCTTCGCGCGGTGCTTCAAGTCCGCCTCCAACTCCGCGAGCCGCGCTCTGGCGTTCTCCACCGAGCCCGCCGCGCGCTGACGCGCGCCCTTGGCGCGGTCACTGAGATCGCCGGCGGTGGCGGCGACCAGGGCCTCGGCGTCGGCGACGACCGTGCGCAGATCGTCGATCAGGGTGCGGGTGGTGACTTCGCTCATGGCTCGAACTCCTTGGGACGGGCTGGGTGACTCCGGGGCTATGGTACCGCCGCCGCGATGGAAGGGTATCCGGGATTCCACGTGGGCGCGCTATGATGGGGCGCGCCTGCTGGCGGGCGGCTCCCGGGGGAGCCGTCGCCGGGCGGCGCGCGACCCTTAATCAACCGCAGCCGCTCGCGCGCGCTGCCCGACGCACTGAGGACCTGATGAAAGAGCCAGATCTCGCCGCCGACGCGGTCGTCAAGCGCTTCGGCGGGCACGTCGCCGTCGACTCGATTTCGTTCGCCGTCGAGCGCGGCAGCTTCTTCTCGATCCTGGGCCCGTCCGGATGCGGCAAGACGACGCTTTTACGGATGATCGCCGGCTTCATCGCGCCGGATTCGGGCGACATCTCGATCGGCGGGCGCAGCATGAGCGGGGTCGCGCCGAACCGGCGGCCGGTCAACATGGTGTTCCAACAGCTTGCGCTGTTTCCGATGATGTCGGTCGGCGAGAACGTCGCATTCGGCCTCGCGCGGCGCGGCGTGGACCGGGCCGCGCGGCGCCGGAAGGCCGAGGCGATGCTGGAGCGGGTCGGCCTGGCCGGCGCTTCGGCCAAGCGCGTCGACGAACTCTCGGGCGGCCAGCGCCAGCGCGTCGCGATCGCCCGCAGCCTCGTGCTCGAGCCGACGCTGTTGCTGCTCGACGAGCCGCTCGGCGCGCTGGACCTGAAGCTGCGCGAGCACATGAAAATCGAGCTCAAACAGCTCCAGGCGGAATTCGGCACCACGTTCGTCTACATCACCCACGACCAATCGGAGGCCTTGGTGCTGTCCGACCGCGTCGGTGTGATGAATCACGGGCGCTTCGAGCAGGTG
>JAJXYR010000270.1 GCA_021780475.1 Pseudomonadota bacterium | reverse complement strand
CTCATTCAGCCGCAGGTGGTTTTCCCACCGTTTCTCGCCAAACAACTCGAGGACGGCGTCATTCGCGCGGCGCTGATGCACGAATGGGCGCATGCGCGGCACCGCGATCCGCTGCGCATCTGGCTGGCGCAGTTGATCACCGACCTGCAGTGGCCGTGGCCGCAGGCCGAAAAGCGCCTCGCCCTTTGGCTCGAGGCGCTCGAACTGGCGCGCGACGAGGAGGCGCGCGCAGCCGGCGCCGACGGCGCGGAGCTCGCGGCGGCGATCGTCGCATCGATTCGATTTCTGGGGGCCCCGCGCCCGATCACGATGCAGCCACGCGCCTGCCTGAACGACGACCAATCGGTGCGCGCGCTCAGGATCCGTCTCTCGCGCCTTCTTGCGCCGCTGCCGGCGGCGGCCGGGCGAGGCTCAGGCCGCGTACGCCGTCTGCAGCGCGCGGCTTTGCTGCTGATTCCGTTGCTGATGACCGCGCTGCTGCTCGGCGTCGCGTTCGGTGAGCGCGTGGTCCATCCGCTGCTGGCGATGACCTCGTAAGCGATGAGTCGGCCGCGCGGCAGAGGCTCATGGATGGCGGCCGCAACGGCGCTGGCTTGCACGGGCCTCGCCGCCTGCGGCACGTCCAACGTCGCCGCCGTCAAGACGCCGGCCGGAGCGCCGACCGCCGGTACCGTGATCGTCCGGTCGCGGCCGGTGACGGCGCGATTCTCCGCCTACGGTCAGGTGCAGCCGATCGCGCCCCTGCGGGTGCGCGCGGCGGAGGACGGTACCGTCGCCGCGATGCTGTTGGTGCCGGGCTCGCCGGTCGCCGCCGGCCAGATCCTCGCGCGCCTGGACGGGCCGCAGATCGAGGCGCTCCTCGTCCGACGCCGGGCCGCCGTCGATGCCGCGCGGGCGGGTCTCGCTGCGGCCCGAAGCGGGCTCGACGTCGAGCGCCGCCAGCTCGCGCTCGACCTCAGCACCCGTCAGGCCGTGGCGTCCGCACAGAGTGCGCTCGCGACCGCCGAAGCCGGTGCGGATTCGGCCGTCGCCGACCTGCGCGCTGCGGATCGCTTGCGTTACCTGCGCTCACCGGCCGCGGGGCGGGTGCTCGCGGTGAACGCCGCCGACGGCGAACAGGTGATGGCGGGGCAAACGGTGCTGACGCTGCAGGCTGATGATCGGCTCTGGCTGCGAGCCGCCTATTACGGTGCCGATTCAGCCGCCGTACGCGTCGGAATGGCGGGAGTTTTTCGACCGGCATCCGGCGGTGACGCCATGGCCGTGCGCGTGGTCGCGGTGTCCGCATCCCTCGCGGCCGATGGCGGAGAGACCGTCGGCTTGATGCCGGCGCGCCGCGCGAAGCCGGATGCACCGCTGCCGCGCCGCTGGACCGCCGGCGAGTACGGTACCGTGTCCCTCGCGGCCGGAACGCGCTCCTTGGTTGCGGTGCCCACGGCCGCATTGGTGCTCGATCACGCGCATTGGTACGTGCTCGTGGCGGGCCCCGCGGGTGTGCGCCGCCAGGAGGTGGTTCCGGGACCCGCGCGCGGATGGTTCACATTCATCGTGCGGGGATTGATCCCCGGTCAGCGGGTGATCGCGGAGAACGCCTATCTGGAATTTCACCGCGGGATCGCCGCGCGCTACACGCCGCCAGACTGAAGGGAGACCTACGGCATGAACGCGGCGTCACGACCAATCCTGATGCGCCCGGCGCTGTGGGCGCTGGTCCTTGCCGCCGTGATCGGCGCCGCCGCGTATGCGTTTCTCCACATTCCCGTGGAGGTGCTGCCGCAATTCAATTTCCCGCAGATCAGCCTTGTCGTGCACCTGCCCGGCACCACCGCGGGGGAACTCGAGAGTCTCGTCGTCAATCCGCTCGAGGGCCAGCTTCTCACGCTGCCGGACCTCGCTAGCGTGCGTTCGGTGATGGGCGGCGGCGTCGTCGAAATCGACGTGCGCTTTCGCGCGGGTACCGCGGCGGCGCTCGATCTACAGGCCGTCAACGGGGCAATCGATCGCGCCCGCGGGCAATTGCCGGGTGCGGCGCAGCCGCTCGCCCAGATCATGGGCAATGCGATCAACGAGGTGGCCGACTACACCGTGCAAATTCCCGCGGGCGTCGCACCGGCCGAAGTCGAGCGCGCCGTTGTCGCCGACGTGGCGCCGGCGCTGCGGGCGCTGCCCGGGGTGCAATTCGTCAACGTCTACGGTGTCGGCGACGAGGCGCTGTGGATTCAGCCCGATCTTGGCGCATTGCAGCGTTACGGGGTCGCGGTCGGCGCGATCGCCCGGGCCGTCAGGCAACAAGTCGTGCTCGGACCCGCCGGCTACACGGTTCAAGGACACAACGATGTGCTCATCGAAGCACGCAGCCTGCCGGTGCACATCGCGCAAGTCGAGGCGATTCCCGTGCCCGGACCGCATGGGCCGATTGCGTTGGGCGACTTGGCGCGGGTGGTTCGCGCGCCGCTGCCGACGCACAGCGCCGTGTCCCTGGACGGTCGGCCGAGTGTCGCCCTGACCGTCATCAAACAGCCGGGGGCCGCGACCGGGCCGGTCACGCGCGCGGTTCAGTCGACGCTCGATGCAACGATCGCGCAACTGCCGGCGGGCGTGCGTTGGGCGCGCATCTACGATCAAGGGCACGTCGTGCATCTCGTTGGAACGGACCTGGGCCGCAATCTGCTGATCGGCATGGCGCTCGCGGTGACCGTGCTGTTTTGGGTGCTCGGCGCCGGCCGGGGAATCTGGGTGCTCGCCTGCAGCATTCCCTTGTCCCTCGCACTCGCGATCGCTGCGCTCTTCTTCGCCGGCCAAGACCTGAACCTGATGACGCTCGGGGCGCTCACGGTCGCGGTGGGTCTGGTGGCGGACGACGCGATCATCGTGCTTGAGAGCATCTATCACCGCTGGGAGCTGGGTGCTGGACACTGGGATGGGATCCGGAGCGGAGTGCGGGATATCGTCATCCCGGATCTAACGGGGACACTGACGAACGTCGCGATCTATGTGCCGCTGCTGTTCGTCGGCGGACTCATCGGGCTCTTTTTCATCCCGTTCTCGCTCGCGATGACGTTCGCGCTATTGGCGTCTCTGCTGGTGTCG
>JAJXYR010000009.1 GCA_021780475.1 Pseudomonadota bacterium | reverse complement strand
GGACGGATGCCGCCGACGAGGCCGCCGCGCGCCGCTTCGGTGCGACGCCGGAGGAAATTCTCGCCATTCACGCCGCGAGGGGCGCACCGCACCAAGCCGCCGACGCCGGGGAAAATGCCGCGCTGATGCGCCGCTTGAAGCTCATCCACAATGAACCGCCGGATTATCCGGCGGGCGCATTCGATCGCGGCGTCGGCGGCCTGGTGACCGTGACGTACGTCGTGGATCCGAGCGGCCGGACGCAGCAGGTGACCGTCGTGAAATCCACTCCGCCGGGCGTGTTCGATCGCGCCGCCGTGTCGGCGGTCAAGCGCTGGCGCTATGCGCCGGTCTTGGTCGACGGCAAGGCCGTGTCGGTTCCGGCGCGCATCTTGATCAAGTTCGATCCGCGACAGTGACAGCAGGAGCCGACTGAATGACCGTAACAGGAGTTGAACGCAGGCGGGACGTGATCACGGTCGCGATCGGCACCGCGCTCGCGGTGCTGATGGGAGTCGTCCTGGCCGCCGGCATCCGCCAGGCGACCCGGCTGCACGCCGAAATCGCCGCCTTGCAGACCGCCAGTTCCCTGCAAAACTACCCCGAAGACATCGCCCGCGAACTCGACACGCTGCGCGAACGCCTCGAGATCCGCGCCTACTCCGGTCGCGCCCTGGCGGATCTTCGCGCGACGGTGAGCCGCTTCGATGCCAGCCTGCGCGCGACCACCGCCGGCGACGTCCTGGACGCCGCCGACCTCGCGCGCACCCAGCGCCTGTGGCACCAATATGACCCGGTGCTCGCGCCGGTGCTCGCCTTCCATGGTCAGCCTTATGCCGACTCGGACACCTCGGGCAGCACCCTGTCGCGCGAGGGCCGCGCCCACTTTGCCCAGGTCAAACGGGCGCAATTGTTCGCCGCCGTGCATGCGAAGGCGCTCCAGGACCACCTCGTTCTCGGCGTGCGGCGCCTGCAGGCCTCGGCCTCAGCGGCCGCGGCGCAGCTGCGCGCGCTGTTGCTCGCCGGGGTGCTGGCCGCGCTGGTGCTGGCCGCCGCGGCCGCGTACCTGCAAATCACCCGCGCCCGGGACCAGCGCGCGGCGCGCGAGGCCGAGGAGCGCACGCGCGACATCCTGAAAACGGTGCGCGAAGGGTTCTTCCTGCTGGACCGGGACAATCGCATCGGCTCGGTCTGGTCGGAGGCGCTGACACGGATGTTCAACCGCGGGGATTTCGCCGGCCTGTCGTTCGAGGACCTGCTGCGCGACCTCGTGCCGGCCACGACGCTCGCGACCGCGGTCAAATACGTCAATCTGCTGTGGGGGGATCGCGCGCACGAGAACCTGATGAAGAGCATCAACCCCCTCGGCCAGCTGGAGGTCACCGCGGAGGATGGCCGCGGCGGCACCGAAACGCGCTACCTGCAGTTCGACTTCCACCGCGTCGTGGGTCCCAAGGGCGTCAGGCACGTCCTGTGCGCGGTCGGCGACGTCACCTCGAGCGTGCTGCTCGCGCGCGAACTGCAGGAATCTCAACAAAGCGCCAATGCGCAGCTCGACATGATGGTCGGCATGATGCGCACCGATCCGGTCCAGCTGGCGTCCTTTCTGGACTCCGCGGACGCGGGCCTCAAGCACGTCAACGCGATACTCAAGGAACCGGCGCGCACCGACACGGAGTTTCGCCGCAAGCCCGGCAGCATCATGCGCGAGCTGCACTCGCTGAAGGGCGAGGCCGCGGCGCTGGACCTGCAGAGCATCGCCGACCGGCTGCACGCGCTCGAGGACCTGGTCGGCAACTGTCAGGCGAAGGCGACGCTGAGCGGCGACGACTTCCTGCCGGTCGTGGTGAAGCTCGACGAATTGCTCGCGTACCTTCGCGGCGTGCGCGAGATGGCGTCCCGTATCAGCGTCTCGCCGCAGTCCGAAGCGGTGCCGGCGGGCGACGTGCTCGCCGCGACCCTGCAGACGATGGCCGCGCAGCTTGCGCGCGACCATGCCAAGCGGTTCACGCTGAACACCGCAGGTCTCGGTGGCGTGCCGCCGCAGTACGCGCGGACCCTGAAGGATTGCCTGATCCAGCTGGTGCGCAATGCCGCCGTGCACGGCATCGAGGCGCCCGAGGTTCGAAGCCGCTGCGCGAAGAGCGACGTCGGCCGCGTCAGCGCCGAATTTCGCGCGGCCGGCGCGAATTATGAGCTGATCTTCGAGGACGACGGCGCCGGCATCGCGCCGGAGGCGCTGAAAGAGACGGCGCTGCGCCGCAATCTGATCACCGCCGCCGAGGCCTCGTCGATGGACATGCGCGGCGCGATGGCGCTGATGTTCCGTCCGGGCTTCTCCACCGCCGACGGCGCCTCGCGCGACGCCGGCCGCGGCGTCGGCATGGATGTCATCGCCCGCAACGTCTACGCGCTCGGCGGCAGAATCGGGGTCAGCACCAATCCGGGAAAATTCACACGCTTCAAGATCACCCTGCCGGCCGTCGAGGCGGCCGGCAGCAGCGCGGTCGCCTGACGATGTGGGGGGCGTCGGCCAACAAGGGTCGAGGTGCGCCGCCCGCCGGCGCCGCGGCGCCGCGCGCGCCGATCAAAATGCTGATCGTCGATGACTCCAACATCGTGCGCCGGCGCATCGAACGTTCCCAGCAGTTCGACAACCTGGTCGTGATCGGATCGGCCGCGAACGGCGTCGAGGCGCTCGAAATCTTCGCGAAGACCGATCCGGACGTGGTCACCATGGACCTGACCATGCCGATGATGGACGGCATCGAATGCATCGGCCGCATGGTGGCCAAGCGCCCGTCGGTGCGCATCCTGGTGATCTCGGCGCTCGCCGACAAGGCGACGGCGGTCGAGGCGATGGAAAGGGGTGCGAACGGCTTCCTGAACAAGCCGTTCACCGACCGCCAATTGAACGAAGCCATCGAAGAACTCATCCGATGAGCGGAACGCAGGAAGCGCACGACCCATGCTGTACGAACACGAACTGAAGACCTTCGTCGCGGGCACGACGAATTTCTTCGAGGTGTCGGCGCAACAGCCGGCGTCCATCGGCTCCCCGTACCTCGTGGACGACGCGCCGCAGCTGCATGAATACACCGGCCTGATCAACATCACCGGCAAGCGCGATGGGGTCGTCTATTTCACGGCGCCGAAGGCGATGCTGGCCGTGCTGCTGATGAAGATGCAGGAAACGGATTTCAGCCACGAGACCATGCGCGACCTCGTCGGTGAAGTCGCGAACACGATCTCCGGCAACGCCCGCCGCGACTTCGGCCGCGACTTCGTGATCTCGCCGCCGAGCGTCTTGTCGGGCGAGACCCCGTCGATCGCGCCGCGGCCCGGCGTGCGCTCGTTCATCATCCCGATCAATTGGCGCAGTCATTCCGCCAAGCTCGTCGTCTCCCTCGGCTGACCCCGGCCCCGACTCCGGCTCCGGCATCTGCCATCACAGATTCTTGACGGCCGGCGCCGACGGTTGTAGCGTGCGACCACCCTTGGAATCTGATCGACAGGAACTCCGATGACCGAAACGCTATCCGCCGCTCAGGCGGCGCTGCTCCGCCGCATGGATCTGGACCACCATCTGCCCGCGCAGAGCGACTACCAGCTGCGCGAACGCCTGGGCGGCAGCCGCATCATCGTCCGGGCCGAGGGCTGCACGATCGAGGACGCCGAGGGCAATCGGCTGCTCGACGGCATGGCGGGCCTGTGGTGCGTGAACGTGGGCTACGGCCGCAAGGAACTGGCCCAGGCCGCCTACGAACAGATGCTCCAGCTGCCGTTCTACAACACCTTTTTCAAGACGGCGAACGAACCGGCGATCCGCCTCGCCGCCGAGATATCGGCGCGGCTGGGCGCCGATCTGAGCCATGTATTCTTCAACAGCTCCGGCTCCGAATCGAACGACACGGCGTTCCGGCTGGCGCGCCACTACTGGGCGCTGCGCGGAGAGCCGAAGCGCCAGATCTTCATCAGCCGCTGGAACGCGTATCACGGCTCGACGGTCGCCGGCGCGAGCCTAGGCGGCATGAAGCTGATGCACGCCCAGGGAAATCTGCCGATTCCCGGGATCGAGCACGTGATGCAGCCCTACTGGTTCGGCGAAGGCTTCGGCGAGGACCCGGAGAGCTTCGGGGCGCGCGCCGCGGCGGCGATCGAGGAACGGATCCTGAAGGTCGGCCCGGAGAATGTCGCGGCATTCATCGGTGAGCCGGTTCAGGGCGCCGGCGGCGTGATCATTCCGCCGCCCGGGTACTGGAAGAAGGTCGAGGCGATCTGCCGCAAATACGGCATCCTGCTGATCGCCGACGAGGTGATCTGCGGCTTCGGCCGCCTCGGGCGCTGGTTCGGCTTCCAGCATTTCGGCTTCAAACCCGACATCGTGTCGATGGCGAAGGGACTGTCCTCCGGCTACCTGCCGATTTCGGCGACGGCGGTCGCGGCGCCGATCGTCGATGTGCTGAAGGCGAAGGGCGGGGAATTCATCCACGGCTACACCTACTCCGGCCATCCGACGGCGGCGGCGGTGGCGCTGCGCAATTTGAAGATCATCGCCGACGAGGGTCTGGTCGAGCGCGTCGCCGCCGATGCGGGACCCTATCTCGCGCAGGCGCTCGCGCGGCTCGCGCAAGACCCCTTGGTCGGGGAGGCGCGCTCGCTCGGACTGATCGGCGCGGTGGAAATCGTCGCGCGCAAGGGCACGAACCGCAGGTTCCGCGGCGAAGAAGGTCACGCCGGCCCGATCGTGCGCGACGCCTGCATCCGCAACGGACTGATGGTGCGGGCGATACGCGACACCATCGTCATGTGCCCGCCGTTGATCATCTCGCACGCCGAAATCGACCGCCTCGTCGCCACGATCGGCCGCGCGCTGCGCGAATCGGAATCCGAACTGCGTGCCCTCGACGCGTCCGGCTGAGCGCGCCGCGCCCGCGCGCGAGGAACCCGCGCCGCTGCACAGCGGCGTGCACGCGGAACTGTCGCGCCGCTTCATCACCGGCCAGGTGACGCCGGGCAGCAGCCTGTCGACCCGCGGCCTCGCCGAGGAGATGGGCGTCAGCCAGACGCCGGTGCGCGAGGCCTTGAGCCGGCTCGCGGCCGAAGGCGCCGTGCAAATCCGCTCCAAGCGCAAGATCATCGTGCCGACGATGACGCCCGAGAGATTCCGGGAACTGCTCCGCTGCCGCGAACTGCTGGAACCCGAGGCCGCGATGCGCGCGCTGCCGTACATCGACGCGGCGCGGCTGCGGCGCTTGAAGCGTGTCGACGACAGCATCGGGTCGGCGATCGCCAACGGCGATCTGCAGGGCTACATGCAGGGCAATTTCGACTTCCATTTCCTGATCTACGATGCGCTGCCGCGCGGCATCCTCAACCGGCTGATCGAGATTCTCTGGCTCCAGTTCGGCCCCTACATGCGCGTCGTCTACGGCCGGGTCGGCACCGCCAATCTGGTCGATCAGCACGAAGTGGCGATCAACGCGATCGGCGCCGGCGATGCCGATGCCCTCGGCCGGGCAATACTCGCCGACATCCGCGACGGCATGGATTTGATCGGCAAAAGCGCCTTGTGTATGCTGGCTTGAGATATCTGTGATCACAAATGCAGAAACGCCACAGTCCACATGCGCTCGATCCGGGTTGCCGGCATGCGCCCTCGTATTACGCCGCGACCGCGGGCGAGGCGGTATCCGCGCCGCCGCTGGACGTCGACTGCAGCGCTGAAGTCTGCGTGATCGGCGGCGGCTTCGCCGGCCTGTCGACGGCGCTGCATCTGGCCGAGCGCGGCGTCGAGGTGGTGCTGCTGGAACAATCCCTGCTCGGCTGGGGTGCCTCGGGCCGCAACGGCGGCCAGGCGCACGTGGGGATGCGCCGCGATCAAGAATGGCTGGAGAAGCGCATGGGACCCGCGGACGCGCGGCGCCTGTGGGAACTCGCGCTGGACGCGCGCAGCCATCTCGACACGCTGATCGACACGTATCGCATAAGCTGCGACTTCCGTCCCGGTCTGCTCCACGCCGACCACAAGGCCGCGTACACGGCGGAAACGAGGCGCCACGTCCGGCACCTGCGCGACCAGTATGGATACACGCCGATCCGCTTCGTCGACCGCGACGAGGTGCGCGCGATGGTGGCCACCGCCGATTATCACAGCGGCTCGTTCGACGAGCGCGGCGGCCATCTCCACCCGTTGAATCTCGCGCTCGGGCTTGCGCGCGCCGCCGCGGGCCGCGGCGCGCGTCTGCACGAGGACTCGCGGGTGCTCGACGTCACGCCATCCGATGGCCGCTGGCTCGTGCGCACGGCGCGGGCGCGGGTGCGCGCCGCCAGGGTGGTGCTCGCCGCGAACGGTTACCTGCGCGGCGTCTCCCCGGCGGTGCTGCGCCATGTGATGCCGATCAACAATTTCATCGCCGTCACCGAGCCGCTCGGCGCCGAGCGGGCCTTGGCGCTGATCCGCGGCGGGATCGCGGTGTCCGACTCACGCTTCGTCGTCAACTATTACCGCATGACCCCGGACCACCGTCTCCTGTTCGGCGGCGGCGAGACCTACGGTTACCGCTTTCCCGCGGACATCCCCGCGTTCGTGCGGCGCCACGCGCTGAAGGTGTTCCCGCAGCTCGGCGCGGTTCGCTTCGAATTCGGCTGGGGCGGCACGCTCGCGATCACGCCGACCCGCATGCCGTTCATCCGCGAGATCGGCGCCGGCTACTACAACGTCAGCGGCTTTTCCGGTCTCGGCGTCGTGCTCGCCCCGTATTGCGGCCGGATCCTCGCGGACGCCATCGCCGGCGAGCGCACCCGCTTCGAACTGCTCGCGCGCGTGCCGGTGCCGGCGTTTCCGGGGGGGCCCGCGCTGCGCTGGCCGACGCTGGTCGCGGCGATGAGCTGGTACGCGCTGCGCGATCGATTGTGATTCGAATTCGAACAAGACGGGAGTGCCGATCATGACGGGAGTACCGACCATGCAGGGAGCGATTTCAGATCTCGCACCGCCGGCGGATTGGGCGGATTTCATCCGCGCGAATCCGCAGGTCACGGGACTCGACGCCTTCATCATCGACGTGAACGGCAACACGCTCGGCAAACGGGTGCCGCTCGCCGACGCCCCCAAGGTGTTCACCGAGGGCGTGCAATTCTCCGCCTCGGCGTTGATCGCCGACAGCCGCGGGCTCGGCCACGACGTGCATGGCATGGGCACGAGCGACGGCGATCCCGACGGCACGGCGTTGCCGATCCGCGGCAGCCTGCGCCTCGCGCCCTGGACGCTCGCGCCTACCGCGCAGGTGTTGTGCGAGATGCGCCACGTCGATACGCGCGCGCCGTACTGGTTCGATCCGCGCGGACTTCTCGCGGACGTGGTGCGCCGCTGTCGCGCCGCCGGAATGCATCCGGTCGTCGCCTGCGAGCTCGAGTTCTATCTGGTCGACCCGCTGCGCGGCGCCGACGGCCGCATCCGGCCCGCCGCGGCCACGCCGGGCGCGCCCGCCCCGACCCGCGCCGCCAACCTGTCGATGGACGCCGTCGAGGCGCACGCCGCGTTTCTCGGCGAGGTGGACCGGGCCGCGGCCGCGCAGGGAGTGCCGCTGTGCGGCGTGGTCGCCGAATACGGGATCGGCCAGCATGAGATCAACCTGCGCCACCTCGCCGATCCGCTCGCCGCCGCCGACCACGCGGTGCTGTTGAAGCGCATCGTCAAGGGCGTCGCGCGCTCGATGGGCATGCAGGCGACCTTCATGGCGAAGCCCTTCGCCGGACAGCCGGGCAGCGGCCAGCACGTGCACGTCAGCCTGGCGGATGCGGATGGGAACAATCGCTTCGGCGCCGCCGGCGGCGAGGAACTGCTGCGCCGGGCGATCACCGGCATGCAGGCCATGATGTACGATTCGATCGGTATTTTCGCACCGAATTTCAATTCGCACCGGCGCTTCCACGGTCAGTTCGTGCCGAAAACCCGCGACTGGGGCCACAACAACCGCAGCGTCGCGTTCCGCGTGCCGGCGGCGCGGGGCCCGGGGCGGCGCGTCGAACACCGTGTCGCCGGCGCCGATGCGAGTCCGCACCTGCTGATGGCCGCGATACTCGCGGCGGCGCTGCACGGGGTCACGCACACGCTGCCGGAGACCGCCCCCGCGGAGGGCCGCGTCGACGGGTCCGGCGCCGGGGATTTTCCGGATGGTTTGTGGGCGGCGCTCGAGCGGACCCGTCATTCTGCACCTCTCGCCGAGTACCTGCCGCGGCGTTTCCTCGACTTGTTCTGCGAAATGAAACAGCGCGAGTGCGCGGCACTTCTTGGGGATATCATCCCGGCGGAGTACGACTTCTACCTGTAGCGGAGGCCCCTGGCATCGATGAGCACGAAACTGAAGGCGGAGTCCCTGTCTTTCTTCGAGTCGATCATCATGGGAGTCGCCGGCAGCGCACCCGGATTTTCGATCGCCGTGGCGATCTCCAGCCTGCTGCTGACGGCCGGCACCCAATCCCCCAACGCGGTGATCCTGTTCGCGCTGCCGATGCTCGGCATCGCCGCCGCCTACAAGGGCTTGAACAAGAAGATCCCGAACGCCGGCGCGGCCTACGAGTGGACGAAAATCGGTTTCGGCAAGTTCTTCGGCTATTTCTCCGGGTGGGCGCTTTTGATCGCCTCGATGGTGTTCATGGTCACCGGCAGCGTGCCGCTCGGCACGGCGACGATCGACCTGTTCGATCCTTCCCTCGCCGACAACGTGCTGCTGACGACCAGCATCGGCGCAGTCTGGTTCGTGGCGATCGGCCTGGTCTTGATCGCCGGCATCGAGATCACCAGCAAGGTTCAAGTGGTGATGAGCTCGATCGAACTGCTGATCCTGTTCGGCATCTCGATCGCCGCTTTTCTGCACACCGGCATCGATCACGCGGTGACGCCGTTCTCATGGCACTGGTTCGGGTTCGACTACCACCCCGCCACCTTTGCCCCGTCGGCGCTGATCGTCGTGTTCCTGTACTGGGGCTGGGACGTCACGGCCAATCTGTCCGAGGAGACCAAGAGCGACCCCCCGAACGCGGCCGGCAACGGTGGGTTCCTGAGCGTGTTCGTCACGATCGCCACGTTCATCGCCTTCACGGTCGCGACACTGATGATGTTCTCGCTGGCGGCTGCGTCCGGATTCTCCGACAATCTGATCTACCACGTGGCGATCGCCGCAGGGCTCGGCAGGGCTGGCGCCTACGCCGCCGCGCTCGCGTTGATCCTCTCGAGCATCGCCACGCTCGAAACCACGATGCTGCAGTTCTCGCGAACCTTGTTCGCGATGGGCCGGGACCGCGCGCTGCCCGCGTATTTCGGCGAGGTGCACGAAAAGACGGTGACGCCGGTGCGCACCATGTACCTGCTGCTCGCGGTCGGGCTGGTCGTGATCTTCGTTTCGAGCTTCACGCCGACGATCGGGACGATACTCGCCGACTCCGTCAAGGCGATCGCCGTGCAGGCGTCGTATTACTACGGGCTGGCCGCCTTCGTCTGTGCCTGGATGTACCGGGACAGCTACAAGGAGTCGATCGGCACCTTCCTGCACTACGCCGTGGTGCCGGCACTGAGCGCCGTCGCGCTGATCGCGCTCGGACTGTATGCGATCTCCACGTTCGACACCGTGACCAAGCTCGTCGGCATCGGCGGCCTGGTATCCGGCATCGTGTTCTACCGGCGCTTGGGCTACCGCGCCGGAATCCCCGCGCTCGCGCGCACGTAGCGCGCGCCCGGGGTCGGGGCTCAGTGAATCGGGACGGTGTAGCTCAGCATCATGCCCCCGCCGGTCGGCGCGAACGACCAACGCGGACCATCGGCCTGTTGATATTCCCGGTTTAGGGCGAAATGCGCGCTCGCCATGCCGAGCGCGGCGCCGGCGACCACGTCCGACAGCCAGTGCGCGTTGTGCTTGAGCCGTTCGTATCCGGTCGCGGTCGCGATCCCGTAGCCGAGCACGCGGCGGACCCAGCGGTAGCGGTCATTGCCCGACTCCGCGAACACGGTGCCGATCGCGAACGCGGCCGAGACGTGCAGCGACGGAAATGACGAGCCGTGCCGGCGCCATTGATTGGGGTCCACCGTCTGGTTCGGACGCTCCCGGCCGGCCGCGAACTTGAACACATAACCCGTGGCCGACGCGAGGCCGCCCGCCTCGAGCATCGACCAGGTCTCCTCGAAGCCGGAATGATCCTGGATCATCGTCGCGTAGGCGCCAGTTGCCAGCACCAGCGCCGCCGCCGGCAGCGCATCCTGCAGCGCATGAGTGTCCTTGCCGTCGAGCGACGTGGACGACCCGGCGGTGAAATGGCTGCGCACGCGCCGGTCGAACTGGTGGGCGGCACCGATCGCGACAATCGCTCCGCCGAGGTAGACCCAGTCGGCGCGATCCCAACGCAGGGGCGCCGTCACGTACTCGCCGGCATCATGCAAGGCCCGGGTCGGCCCGAATTCGGACGGCGCATCGGCCCACGCGGGCCGCCCGCCGGCGGCGATGACGACGAGAGACGAGGCCGCGAGCAACAGCGGCCGGCGCACGGACGATATTCGCTTGATGATGGCTCTCCCTGGCGTGAATCGCCGTAGCCGGCGGCACTTTACAATATAAAGACGCGGCGCGGCAAAGGCATCAGGCCCGCGCGGTGATCCTGCGCGAGCCGTCTGTATGACAAATTAAGGCCTTATCGATGACGAAAAGCGGCTCCATGTCATCTGTTTGTCATATTTGGCGTCGATGATGCCGCCCCGTAGAGCCGAGGGGCGTCCATTCAAATCAGGGGAACTATCGTGATGCACCGCAGCACCTTTTTGGGATGTGCCGCCGGAATTGCCGGACTAGTCGCCGCCTCGACGCCGATCGGCGCGTGGGCGCAGACCGCCGCGGATTCCACCCAGGACATACAACACGAATTGCAGGCCTTGCGCGCTCAGGTCGATGCGTTGCAGCACCGGCTGGACGAACAAGCCGCCGCCGCCCGCAAAGCCGCGGCGCCAACCGCGCAGGTTGCGCCCGCCATGCCCGTTGCGGTCACGACGCCGGCGGCTTCGGCCGCGTCGCAGCCCGGAGTGATCCACTACAAAGGATTGACGATCACGCTCGGCGGCTTCGCCGCGGCCGAGGCCGTCTATCGTTCGCACAACCAGGGCGCCGACATCGCGTCGAATTTCGGCGCCATCCCGTTCAACAACAGTGCCGTCGGCCACACCCAGGAACTGCGCTTCACCGAACGCCAGTCCCGCATCGCCGGCCTGGTTCAGGGCGACGCGACGCCGCACACCCATCTCGGGTTCTACGGCGAGTTCGATTTCCTCGGCGCCGCGCAGACCGCCAATTCCAACGAGAGTAATTCGTTCAATCTGCGCGTCCGCAATCTCTATGGGAGCGTCGATTGGGACACCCTGGGATTGCACCTCCTCGCCGGCCAGAACTGGTCGCTCGTGACGATGAACACCCATGGAATCACGCCGCGCAACGAGCTCACGCCGCCGCAGATCGACGCGCAATACCTGCCGGGATTCGCCTGGGCGCGTCAGCCGCAGCTGCGCGTGACCAAGGACTTCGACCAGAAGCTCTGGCTCGCCCTGTCGCTCGAGAATCCGCAAACGACCTTCTACTCCGGCGCGAACGCCCTGCCCGCGTCGGTCCATGTCACCTACAACACCGCCGCCGGTTCCGGATTCAACTCCGCGAACACTCTGTCCTTGAATCACATTCCGGACGTCGTCGCCAAGGTCGCCTACGAGGCTCCGGTCGCCGGGCGCGATGTGCACCTCGAGGCGTTCGGACTGTATCGCTCATTCTATGAGCGCCTGAACTACGCCAATCGCAATGTCGACGGTGGCGGCTTCGGTTTCGGGATCGTGGCTCCGCTCGTCCCCGGTCTCGTCGACTTCCAGGTGTCGGGACTTGCCGGCAGGGGCATCGGCCGTTACGGCAGCGCGCAGCTGCCCGATGCCACCTTCGACGCGACCGGCGGCATCCGCCCGATCCACGAGGTCGATCTGCTGGCCGGGGTCACCGTGCATCCGGTTCCCAGCGTGGATGTGTACCTGTTCGCCGGTTCGGAGCGGGAAAGCGCGCAGAGCTTCGACTGGACCGCGCCTGCGGGGAACGTCGTCGCCTACGGCTACGGAAATCCGCTGTACTCGAACGCGGGCTGCGCCGGCGAGACGGCCGGCGGCGCCTGCGTCGGCAACACCCGCAGCGTCGAACAAGCCATGCTCGGGTTCTGGCACCGGGTCTACGTTGGATCGTTCGGCAAGTTCCAATGGGGCCTGCAGTACTCCTACACCCAGCGCAATGCGTTCAGCGGTGTCGGCGGCGCGCCGATCGGCAACGAAAACATGGCGTTCGCGAGCATCCGGTACTTTCCGTTCTAGATCCGCAGCCCCTTCATCTTTCACGTTCAACCAACCACCACTGAGATGGGAGTCAACATGAATCTTCACCCTCTAAAGCGCCTGGTAATCGCGGCGGCCGCGATGGCGGCGATCGGCGGCACGGCCCAGGCGGCGAGCATCGCGGGCGCGGGCTCGACGTTCGCGTATCCGATCTACGCCAAGTGGGCGGATGCGTACAAGAA
>JAJXYR010000035.1 GCA_021780475.1 Pseudomonadota bacterium | reverse complement strand
GCTTATGACGCGTTTGCGTTGCTGCACCGGCTGGGCACCCAGCGCCTGGCTTCCGCGGATGACTCGACGCTGGTGACGCGTCACGCCGACGGCGCGTTGGCGGTCGCGCTGTGGAACTATGCGCCGCCGGACGGCACCGGTCCGGGCTATACGCCGCCGCCGTCCGACCGGCCGGCGAAGACCTTCGAGTTGCGCGTGCACGGTATGCGTCCCGGAGCGCAGGCCTTGTTGTGGCGGGTCGATCCGGAACACGCCAACGTCCTGTCCGCGTTCGACGCGATGGGCCGGCCCGCGGCCCCGTCGCGTCGCCAGATCGCAGAGCTCCGCCAGGCGGGCGCGCTGCAGAGTCCGCGGCTGTTGTCGGGCGACGACGGCGCCTGGCGCGTCACGGTGCCTGCGCACGGTCTCGCGTTGGTCGAGATTCACGGCGTACCGGATGGCGTGCCGGATCGCGACGCCGGGCCGGCCGCGCGCTAGTGCACGGCGAGATCCAGGCGCAGCGGACTGCGGAACGTCGACGACGGCATCCAGCCCAATGTGGCCGACGTTCTGCCGTATTCCGGCAGCACCTTGTGCAGTTCCTCGAACGCGATCTTGACCGATAGGCGGGCGATCTGCGTGCCGAGGCAGGCGTGCACGCCGCCGCCGAAGCCTAAGTGGCCGCGCGGCTTGCGCGCGAGGTCGTAGACCGCGGCGTTCGGAAACTGCCGCTCATCGCGATTCGCCGCGCCATAGGCGAGGCACACGAACTCGCCGGCGCGCATCGTCCGGCCGTGCAGGCTGACATCCTTCTGCAGGTTGCGCCGAAAGCGCTGCGCCGAGGTGTTGAAGCGCAGCGACTCCTCGATCGCATCCGGCAGCCGCGTCGGGTCGGCGGCGACGGTGCGGCGCACGTCGGGGTGGTCGGCGAGATTCAGCGCGAACATCGCCATGAAGCCGCCGAGCGACTCGATTCCGGCCATGATCAAGGTCGTCGTCGTCAGCAGCACTTCGCGCTCATCCAGCCGGTCGCCGTCGATTTCGGCGGCGCTGAAATGCGAGATCAAATCGTCGCGGGGATTGCGGCGGCGCTCGGCGATGACGGCGGCCGCGAAATCCTGCATCCATTGGTAGGCTGCGAGGTGTTGCGGGCCCTTCGCGCGGGTCACCGGGTCGCTCTGCACCATCAGCACCGCCTTCTCGCGCAACGTGGTTTCGTCGTCCAGCGGCAGTCCGAGCGCCGCCGCCAGCACGCGTACCGTGAATATGGCGGAGAATTCGCCGATGAACTCGAACTCGGTCCGGCCGCGCAGCGATCCGGCCGCATCGGCCGCGATCCGGCGTATCGGATCGCTCAGGCCTTCGAGATTGCGCTTCATGAACGCGTGCTGAATCAGGCCGCGCAGCCGGTCATGACGCGGCGGGTCGGTCGTGCCGAGCGTCGCGCCGGCGCGATTCGGCAGTTCCGTCATGAGATTGCCCTTGGCCGAGGAGAAGGTCTTCCAATCCAGTCCGGCGGCGAGCACGTCGGCGTAGCGGGACAGCACCCACATCTGAGCGTCCTCGCTGTAGAAGCACGGATGTTCGTCGCGCAGCACCGCGTAGAGCGGAAACGGATCGGCATCGACGGCGGGCGAGTAGGGGTCGAATGCGAACATGGGGCCAACTCCTGGTCGGGTGTGATCGGACGCGTCGGCACGGGGCGCGCCTCGGCCGCATTGTAAGCGGCGCATCCACCCCTCAATCGGCGCGAAATCCCGCCGGCACTTGCACTTTTCCGACGATTTCGCGATTGTCCGCCGATGAATCGGGCGCGCGACAAGACCGGCATTCCGGCATTTGCACTCTACGGCGAGGCGCACGGGGCGCCGCCGGACATGCTGCACATCGAGCCGATCCAGTCGCGCAGCCGGCTCCACCGATGGGCGATCGACGCGCACCGGCATCGCGCCCTGCATCAAATCCTGTGGATCGCCGCCGGACCTGCGGAAGTCGCGCTCGATGAGTTGCGCGAGTCCTGCGCCGGTCCGATCGCGATCGTCGTGCCGCCCGGAACGGTGCACGGATTCCGATTCACCGCGGACACCGAGGGCTTCGTGTTGACGCTCGACCCGCGGGCGGTGATCGAAGGGGATCTGCCGACGACCGGTGATGCGCTGCGCGAGTTGTTCGGCGCGCCGCGCATCCTGCGTTTCGCGTCGCATCCGGACGCGACGGCGCGTGTCGATGCCCTGGTGCGTGAGTTGGCGCTGGAATTCGCGACCGTCGAGGCGGCCGGGTCGCCCGTGCCGCTGTGGCTCGCACGCGCGATCGTCTGGCGGCTGGCGCGCCATGGTGTGCTGCTCGAGCGCGGCACCAGACGAACTCGCGCTCCGTTCACCCGCTTCCTGATGCTCATCGAGGCCCATCACAGGCGGCACTGGCCGGTCTCCCAATACGCGGGCGCGCTCGGTTTGACCGTCGAGCGGCTCAACCGCATCGTCCGCACCGAGACCGGGAAGACGGCGCTCGAGCTCGTGCACGAACGGCTGGCGCGCGAGGCGTGCCGGCGATTGATCTACACCGCGGCGCCGATCTCCACGATCGCGGCGGACTTAGGGTTCCGGGATGCCGCCTATTTCTGCCGCTTCTTCAAGCGGCGCCGCGGACAGGGACCGCGAGATTACCGCGGTGCGGTGCGCGCCTGAGCCGGCTGCGTGAGTAGATCGGCGGCGGCCTTGGCGGCCACCGCGCGCGCGCGCGGCTTCGGTAATCCCAGGCCGCGCAATAAAGCCTCGGCCATGCGGGCCGCGACGAGCGCGGGCGGCGCGGCGGCGCGCGTCTCCAGCACGTGGCGCATCGAAATCACCACGATGCCCATCGTGAGCAGCACGCCGCTCTCGACGTCGAGATCGGCGAAGCCGCGGGTGCCGCGCGCCTGTTCGACCGCGGTGCGCAATCCGCGGTTGATCGGGGCATCCGCCATCGTCGCGCCGGAGTTCAGGCGCCACAGCACCTGGGCGCTGTCCGGGTGGTCGATCGCGTAGCGGACGAACATGCACAAGGCGCGGGCGATGCGCGCCGCCGGATCCGTGATCCCGCGGTTGGCGGCGACGACCGAGCGCTCGGCTTCGCGGCGCACCGCGGCGCCGATTTCGCGCGCATAAACATCCTTGTCCGCGAAGTGATTGTAGAAACTGCCCTTGGCGACGTCGGCGGCGGCGACGATCTCATCGACACTCAGGCCATCCACGTCGCGCCGCGCGAGCAGCGCGCGGCCGGCGGTCAACAACGCCACCCGGGTGCGGGTCCGGCGCCGATCGACTCTCTTTGGCAGGCTGGACATCGCTGACCATTCCATACAATAATGACCAAATAGTCAATTAACGCGGGATCGGAGGTTCGATGGGGGAGCGACAGGTCACACGCGTGGAGCGCGACGGCGACACGGCGGTCATATCGATCGACAATCCGCCGGTCAACACGATCACGGCGGCGATGCGCGCGGGCCTGCGCGCGGCCTTGGACGAGGTCGCGGCGATGAGCCGCATCCGCGCCGTGCTGCTGCGCTGCGACGGCGGCACGTTCTGTTCGGGCGCCGACATCGGCGAGTTCGCGGGACCGCCGCGCGAGGCCGAATATCGCGCGCTGTTCGCCCGGTTCGAGGGGCTCGCCGTGCCCGTCGTCGCGGCCATGCACGGAACGGTGCTCGGCGGCGGGCTCGAACTCGCGCTCGCGTGCCATTATCGCGTGGCTTCCCCGGGAACGCGTCTCGGCCTGCCGGAGGTGACGCTGGGCATCATCCCGGGGGCCGGAGGCACGCAGCGATTGCCGCGGCTGATCGGCGCCGAAAAGGCGCTGGAATTGATCATCAACGCGAAGCCCGTGGATGCCGCCGAAGCGCTGCGCCAGGGCTTCGTCGACGAGGTCATCGACGGCGACTTGCGTGCCGGCGCGCTCGCCTACATCCGCCGGCTGCAGGATTCCGGCCGGGGCCCGCGTCCCACGGCGGCGCGAAAGGTCGATCCCGCGACCGCGACCGACGCGATCGTCCAGCGGCTGTCGGCGCTCGCGCGCAAGCTCTATCCGAACCGCGAAGCGGCATTGACCGCCATCAAGGCCGTGCGGGCATCCGTCGACCTGCCGCTCGATCAGGGACTCCTGTTCGAGGAGGAACTCGCCAATCAGGCCAAGGCGACGGTCGAGAGCCGCGGCTCGGTGCACGTGTTCTTCGCCGAACGGGCGACGCGCAAGGTCCTCGGGCTCCCGCCCGGCGACGCCGCGCCGGTCGCGAGCGCCGGAATCGTCGGCGCGGGCACGATGGGCGGCGGCATCGCGATGACTTTTGCGAACGCCGGGATACCGGTCACCGTCATCGACGCGACGCGCGAGGCCCTCGACCGCGGGCTCGCCGTGATCGAGGCGAACTACGGGTCCATGGTCAAGCGCGGCCGGCTCACCCCCGAGGAGCTCAGCCGGCGCATGGGCCTCATCCGCACGTCGCTCGACTATGCGGACCTGGCGGGCGCCGATGTGATCATCGAGGCGGTTTACGAGAACATGGAGCTGAAGAAGACCATCTTCGGCACGCTCGACCGCGTCGCGAAGCCCGGTGCGGTGCTCGCCTCCAATACCTCCACGCTCGACGTCGCCGAGATAGCGGCCGCGACCAAGCGGCCGGTCGACGTGCTCGGACTGCACTTCTTCTCGCCGGCCAACGTGATGCCGCTGCTCGAAGTGGTGCGAACCCCGCAAACCGGGGCGGCGGCCATCCGCACCGTGATGGAACTGAGCAAGCGGCTGCGCAAGACCCCGGTGCTCGCGCGCGTGTGTTATGGATTCGTCGGCAATCGCATGATGGAAGGCTATGCGCGCGAGGCCGAGCGCATGGTTCTCGAGGGCGCGACGCCGAAGCGCATCGACGATGTACTCGAGCGCTGGGGCATGGCGATGGGAATCCTGGCGGTGTTCGACATGGCCGGTGTCGATGTCGGCGTCAATGTCCACAAGGCCAACGCCGCGCAGTACCCTCCGGATCCGACCTATTACCAGGCGGACTTCGCGCTGGTCGAGGCGGGGCGCTACGGTCAGAAGAACGGCAAGGGCTATTATCGCTACGAGAAGGGCGATCGCGCCCGGCACGAGGATCCCGAGGCGCTCGCGATACTGCGGGCCCGCGCCGCGGCGCTCGGCGTGCCGCCGCGGGCGCACGACGATGCCGAGATATTGAATCGCTGCCTGTATCCGCTGATGAACGAGGGCTTCCGGATCCTCGCGGAGGGCATCGTGCAGCGCGCGAGCGACATCGACGTCGTCTGGACCTCCGGTTACGGATTCCCGCGATACCGGGGCGGGCCGATGTTCCACGCCGAGGTCATCGGACTGGATACGCTGCTCGCGGGGATGCGGGGGTTCGGCGCGGAATTCGGTCCGATGCATTGGGAGCCGGCGCCGCTGCTCGTGGAGCTCGTGGACAAGGGCATCAGCATCGCCGATTGGGAAGCGCGGAGGGGCACGCCGTGAAACTCGACGATCTCGTCGCAATCGACGTACACACGCACGCGGAGGTGTCCTGCAGGCAGGAGCCGGATCCCGCGTGGCAGCCCTACGAGGAGGCGGCCGGAAAATACTTCAAGGCGGGCAAGCGGCCGACGATCGCGGAGACGGTCGCGTACTACCGCGAGCGCAAGATCGGTCTGGTGATGTTCACGGTCGACTCGGAGTTTCAGATCGGCAACCGGCGCATCCCCAACGAGGAGGTGGCCGATGCGGCGCGGGAGAACAGCGACATCATGATGGCCTTCGCGAGCATCGACCCGCACAAGGGCCGCATGGGCGTGCGCGAGGCGAGGCGGCTGATCGAAGAGGGCGTCATCAAGGGCTTCAAGTTTCACCCGACCTGCCAGGGCTTCTTTCCTAACGACCGGATGGCCTATGGCCTGTACGAGGTCATCGCCGAACACAAGCTGCCGGCCATCTTCCACAGCGGCCACTCCGGCATCGGCACCGGCATGCCGGGCGGCGGCGGGCTGCGCTTGAAGTACTCGAACCCGATCCACCTCGATGACGTGGCCGTGGACTTCCCGGACATGACGATCATCATCGCCCATCCCTCCTGGCCATGGCAGGACGAGGCCCTGTCGGTCTGCCTGCACAAGAACAATGTCTACATCGACCTGTCGGGCTGGTCGCCGAAGTACTTTCCGCCGCAGCTCGTGCATTACGCGAACGGACAGCTGAAGCACAAGATGCTCTTCGGCTCCGACTTTCCGCTGATCAAGCCGGATCGTTGGATCAGCGACTTCAAGGAATCCGGCTTCAAGCCGGAGGTTCACGACCTGATCCTGAAGCGCAACGCGATCAAGGCCTTGAAGCTCGACGCGGGGACCTGAGGCCGGCGAGCGCCGAGTCGACGCCCGCCTCGATCAGGCCGCGCAGCCAACGATGCGCGGGGTCGTCGTGGTGGCGGGCGTGCCAGATCATGTACATCGGCAGGCTGGGGCAATGCACCGGGGGCTTCACGTGCGCGAGCCCGGCCAGGGTCTGGCGCGCGAGCAGGCCCGGCGCGGTCGCGAGCAGCGTCGTGCCACGGATGAACGCGGCCAGCGCGCTGAATCCCGGCACCATCACCGCGAAGTCGCGCGCGATGCCCTGGGCCTCCAGATATTGGTCGAGATCCAGGCTGCGGCGCGGCTCGTACACGACGGTGGCGTGCTGCGCGGCGAGATAGTCCGCGCCGTTACGTGGCGCGGTGCGCATCGCCGGGTCGTAGAACACGCGATACCGATCCTCGAACAACCGCTTCTGCAGGATGTCGGTGCCGTCCGGCGGCCGTGGGCTGATCACCAGCTGGCATGCGTCGCTGCGCAGCAGCTCGATGCGCGGTACGGCCGACGGCACGATGCGCAGCGACACGCCGGGGGCCTCGAGACGCAACCGCGCGGCGACGCCCGGCAGCACCAGGTCGCGCTGGAAGTCGTTCGCGGCGATCGTCAACGTGGCGTGCCAGCGCGCCGGCTCGAAATCGCCCCAGCGCGCGAACCGCTCGAATTGCCGCAGGAGCTCCCGCGCTTCGACGGCGAGGAGTTCGGCACGCGCGGTGGCGACGATTCCGCGCCCGGATTTCACGAACAAGGCGTCGCCGGTGATCGCGCGCAGCTTCCCCAACAGATGGCTGACCGCCGACTGGCTCACCCGCAGGCGCAGTGCCGCGCCGGTGATCGACCCCGTGTCGACGATCGCGACCAAGAGGCGCAAAAGGCGCACGTCCAGGTCAGACCAATCGAATTGACTCATGAGTTACATCATGATTACCCCGTCGTTTTTTGGCAATGGCTCCAGGATAATCCCGCGCAGGGGCTCATCGGGGCCGCTTCGCCGGGGGGAGGATGCCGCAGTGAACACATCGCGACCGAAGATTCCGGGAACCACGCCGTTCGACGGCGTGCAGGCGCGCAAGGGCTACGCGCTCAACAAAATGTGCTACTCGTTCAATTCCGCCGAGAATCGGGCGGCGTTCCTCGAGGACGAGGAAGCCTACATGCGCAAGTTCGGCTTGAACGCCGAACAGGCCGCCGCCATCCGGGCGCGAAACGTCCTCGCGCTGATCGCCGCCGGTGGCAATGCCTACTACCTCGCGAAATTCGCGGGCATCTTCGGGCTCGACATGCAGGATATCGGCGCGCAGCAGACCGGCCTCACGAAGGCCGAATTCCAGGCGAAACTGCGCGCCGCTGCCAACGGCTGAAGGAACCATCGACATGGCAAGACTCATCGGCGGACTCGGGACCTCGCACATCCCGGCGATCGGCGGCGCGATACACAAGGGGCTGCAGCAGGAACCGTACTGGAAGCCGTTCTTCGACGGCTTCCCGCCCGCGCGGCGCTGGCTCGACAAGGTCAAACCGGATGTGGTCGTGATCTTCTACAACGACCACGGCTTGAATTTCTTTCTCGACAAGATGCCGACGTTCGCGGTCGGCGCCGCGGCGGAATATCGCAATGCCGACGAGGGCTGGGGGATTCCGACCTTGCCGCCGTTCCGCGGCGACCAGGATCTGTCCTGGCATCTGATCGAATCGCTGATCGACCGCTCCTTCGACGTCACGACGTGCCAGGAAATGATGATCGATCACGCCTGCACGCTGCCGCTGAAACTCTTCTGGCCCATCGGGGATTGTCCGGTCGCGATCGTGCCGGTGTGCATCAACACCGTTCAATTCCCGCTGCCGGCGGCCGCGCGCGTCTATGCGCTGGGTCGGGCCGCGGGCGAGGCGATCAATTCCTGGGACAGCGACAAGCGGGTGGCGGTGATCGCCTCCGGCGGACTGTCGCACCAGCTCGACGGCGAACGCGCCGGCTTCATCAACAAGGAGTTCGACACTGAGTTCCTCGCCAGTCTCGTTTCCAACCCCGAGTGGGCGACGCAGTTCAGCATTCACGAATTGGTCGAGAAGACCGGCACCCAGGGAATTGAATTGCTGATGTGGCTCGCGATGCGAGCCTCGCTCACCGCCGCATCACCCACGGTGCGCATGCTGCACAGCAATTACTACATTCCGATTTCCAATACGGCGACGGCCTTGATGGTGCTCGAAGCGGCCTGAACCGGCTCGAGGCGCGCCGCCCCGCGGGCGGCGCGCCTTCCCTTCTGTCCACTGCCTACGCGGGGCCTCGCGTCTCAAAGGCTCATGTGCACGCCGACGAAGTACGAGCGGCCGACCGCGTCGAACACGCTCGGATCGGTGCTCGTCTGCGAGCTCGACACGTAGACCGGACCCACGTTCATCAAATTCGTGATACCGGCCCGAACTTGCCAGGTCGCGTTGATCTCGTACGAGCCGAACAGGTCGAACAAGTTGTACGCGCCGACTCCGACACCCGGATTCTTCGGTGTGGTCACCGCCGTGACGTCTTCCATCGCCGACTGGCTGCGCCAGCGCAGCGCGACGGACGCATCGCGGTTGCGGTAGCCGATCGTCGTCAGCCCCTTCCACTTCGGATAGCTCGAGCCGATCGTGTTGGTGCCGCCGTAGTTCTGGAACGCGGATCCCGGCACGGTCTGCACCGAATAGTCGGGCGAGTAGCCGATACCCGAGTCGAAGAAGAGGTCGCCGCTCAACGCGGGGAATCCAAGGTCGGACAAGGCCGCGCTCCACGCGAACTGGACGTCGACGCCATCCGTCTTGAGGCCGCCGAGGTTCAAATACGGCGTGTCGATGACGGACAGCAGGCCGCTGCTGTCGCGGTGGAGCAGGGTGCAGAACGGGTTCGTCGTCGAATAGGTCGGATTCGAGCCGTCGAGGTTGTAGCACTTGCTGAGCGCGGTCAATCCGGGAACCACCGAGATCACCTGGTCGATCTTGATGTTGTAGTAATCGACCGACAGCGACATGCGGCTGAGCAGCGGCTTGTCGGAATGGGAGTTCCATGACACGCCGAAGTTGTACGTGTTCGCGGTCTCCGGTTTGAGCGCGGGATTGCCCGAACTCAAGCCCGCGGTCGCGGTCGTCGGAAACTGGTAGCTGTCGATCACCGACGCCGGGATGCCCTGCGCGAGACACAGCGTGCGCACGCTCGCGCCGTTCGCTCCGGTGCGGGCGGCCGAGCGGATGTCGCAGGGATCGCCGATCGACGACGGCGGCGTGCCGAAGGCGACCTGGCTGCCGCTCGCGGCGGCGAACAGCTCGCCGATGTTCGGCGCGCGCACCGCGCGCTGATAGCTGCCGCGCACGAGGAAGCTCGCGACCGGAGACCACTTCACGTCGCCCTCGTAACTGTTGACCGAGCCGGAGGTGGTGTAATCGGAATGCCGGAACGCGGCGCCGACGCTGAGCCGCTTCGCGAACGGCGCATCCTTCAGCAGCGGGACGTCGATCTGTGCCGCCGCCTCCGTGACCCCGATGGCTCCGTGGGAGGGCTGCGACGCGATGACGGCCTCGATGTTCTGGGCCGCGAGCTGGGAGTCGGGGCTGTAGGTGTAGGTGTTGCGCCGGTGGTCGGCGAGAATCGCCAGGATCACGTTGCCGGCCGGCAGCTTGAACACCGGGCCTTGAACCACGCCCTGCGTGTCGAGCTGGGTGATGGACTCGGTGCTGTGCGCGGTCGTCGTCATGTAGGCCTGGCAGGCCGGCGAGATGTTTGTGCTGTTGACGGCGCCGAACGGATTGAAGCCGCCCGCGCAGATCGAATTTCCGCCGTCGGGTGCGTTCAGGAGGTTCTGCACCTGGCTCTTCAACACCGCGTTGTAGTTCGACTGCAGATGGTCGGTCGAATCGTAGGCCGCGTACACGTCCCAGGTCCAGCTGTCGAGCGGCAGTGAGCCGCGCATTCCGCCGAGGAACTGCGACGTCGTGTAGCGTTCATCCCAGGCCTTGTTGGGAATTCCGACGTAGCGCCCGTTCCACGTGAACGGAGCGGTCGGATTCGGCCGCGACGCGAGCAGTGTGCGCAGATCCGCCGGGATGAACGGGTTCGTCACCGGGATGGTCGTCAGATTGCCGAACTGGGTCAGGCTGTGGCCGCTGCTGGTGTACACGTCCGAGTCGACGTACAGGAACTGGCCGTAGGCGGTGATCGACGGGGTGAGCTCGTAGTCGACTTTCGAGAAGATCGACTTGCGCTCGAGCGGGTTGATGATCACCGTTTGCGGGCCGACCGGCATGCGCACGTTGCCGCCGATCACGTTGTAATCGTTGGTGCCGTTCGGGCCCAGATAGTTCTTGGCGCCGGTCTGGGTGAACAAGGTGCCGTTGTCGTTGAACCCGAGGTTCAAGGTGTTCGACACCGGTCCCGCGACGCCGTAGCTCGTGAACAGATTGTTGACGGCGGTCTGATTCGGCAAATTCGTCGGCGACGGCACGAACGTGCCCTGGCCGAGGAAGCCGGAGGGCGTGACCAGATTGAAGAACGGCCGGCTCGAGCCCGACAGGCCCTCGCGGTGCGTGGTGCCGACCGACAACAACAGGTGTCCGCGGCCTTCGTTGAATTTCGTGCCGAAAGCCGTCGAGATCGACGTCTGGCCGGCGTCGCCCTTCATCGAATTGCCGTACTGGGCGTCGGCGGCGACGCCCTCGAAATTCTTCAGGGTGATGAAGTTGACGACGCCCGACATGGCGTCCGAGCCGTACACCGCCGAGGCGCCGCCGGTGATCGTCTGCACGCTGGAGAGGATCGAGTCCGGAATCAGGTTGATGTCGACGTCGCCGAAGATGTCGGCCGGCGGCAGCCGGCGCCCGTCGAGCAGCACGAGATTGCGGTTGGCGCCGAGTCCATGCAGATTGATCGTCGCATGGCCGCCGGTTCCCTGTCCGCCGTTCGCGGCGGTTCCCGCCGCCGAGAACTGGGGCAGCTGATTGAGCGCGCCTTCCAGCGTCACCGCGCCGGTCTGCTTCAGCGCGGCGGCGGAGGTGATCACGATGGGGCTCGAGGAAACATGGTTGGGGTCGGCGATCAAGGAGCCGGTGACGACGACGGCGGTGAGCGTGTCGTCGGAGCCGCCCGTCGATGCGTTCGCGGCCGCGCCGAATGCGGCCGTGGATACGCACAGCGTCGCGGCGCCGGCGTACGCCGCCACGCGCAGTCGCGCAATCCGCGTCCTCGTGAAATATGGTCCACCGTGGTCGTTCATGATTCCTCCCCCTGAAATACTGGGATCCATCGCGGATCGTTGTTGTGCGCCCGGCATCCGCCGCCGCCGGCCGCTCACGGCGTCACGGGGCTTAGGATTCACGACACTTGCGCGATTGCCCCTTTACCGGGTTCGCGCCAGCGACTAGAATAATTAACTAACTAGTTACTCCGTGTCAAGCGGCGGCGACACGGGGGCGGCAACCGAAAAAGAGTGTCAAGAATGAGTGCACGCGGAATTTCCACCGAATCTCCTACTCTGAGCGGCGGATCCTTTTTGATCGGGCTGATCGGCAAGAACATCCAGCGATCGCGTTCGCCCGCGATGCACGAGCGCGAGGCGGATGCGCTCGGCCTGCGCTGCATCTACCAGTTGATCGATCTGGACGTGCTCGGACTCGGTGTCGAAGCGCTCGAGACGCTGGTCGCGAGCGCCGAGTTGATGGGGTTTTGCGGACTGAACGTGACCCATCCGTGCAAGCAGGCCGTGGTGCCGCTCCTCAGCGAATTGAGCGAGGAGGCGCGGGCGATCGGCGCCGTCAATACGGTCCGGCTCGCCGGCGGCCGGCGCATCGGCTACAACACGGATGCATCCGGATTTGCGGACAGCTTCCGGCGCGGTCTCGGCGATGCCGCGATCGATCGCGTCGCCCAAGTTGGCGCGGGCGGAGCCGGCGCGGCCACCGCGTACGCGATGCTGAGCCTGGGGGCCGGCCACGTCACGATTTTCGACGCCGAACCGGCCCGCGCGGCCGCGTTGGTGCGGAATCTGCGGGGCAGCTTCGCCGCCGAGCGCCTGTCGGTGGCGCCCGATCTGAAGGCGGCGATCGACGCGGCCGACGGCATCGTGCACGCGACGCCGACCGGAATGCGCGAGCACCCCGGACTGCCGTTCCCGGTCGATTATCTGCGCCCGGCGCTCTGGGTCGCGGACATCGTCTATTTTCCGCTGCGCACCGAATTGCTGCGCCAGGCCGCGGAGCGTGGCTGCCGCGTGCTGGACGGCGGCGGCA
>JAJXYR010000282.1 GCA_021780475.1 Pseudomonadota bacterium | reverse complement strand
ATGCTGCTAAGATTCATGCATGCAAGTGTATCTGGTCGGTGGAGCGGTCCGGGACGCGCTTCTCGGGCTGCCCGAGCGCGAGCGCGATTGGGTCGTCGTCGGCGGCTCCCGCGAGGAGTTGCTGCGGCTGGGCTACCGCGAAGTGGGGCGCGATTTTCCGGTTTTCCTGCATCCGCAATCCCACGAGGAATACGCGCTCGCGCGGCTCGAGCGCAAGATCGCGCCCGGATATCACGGCTTCGAGATCAGGTCCGACCCGGCGGTCACGCTGGAGGAAGACCTGCAGCGCCGCGATCTGACGATCAACGCGATCGCCCGCGCAGCCGACGGCACGCTGATCGACCCGTACGGCGGGCAACGCGACATCGCCGCGCGCGTGTTGCGCCACGTCTCGGCATCCTTCGTCGAGGATCCCGTGCGCGTGCTGCGAGTCGCCCGATTCGCCGCCCGCTTCGCGCCGCTCGGCTTCCGGGTGGCGCCCGAAACGGTCGATCTGATGCGCGCGATCGTCGATCGCGGCGAAGTCGACGCCTTGGTCGCCGAGCGCGTCTGGCAGGAGACGGCGAAGGCTCTGCGCGAGCCGGCCGCATCGGCATATTTCGAGGTCCTGCGCGAATGCGGTGCGCTGCGCGCCGTGTTTCCGGAGATCGACGCCCTGTTCGGGGTCCCGCAGCCGCCGCAGTGGCACCCGGAGGTCGACACCGGGATTCATACGATGATGGTGCTCGAGCAAGCCGCGCGCCTGAGCGCCGACCCGCGGATCCGTTTCGCCGCGCTCGTGCACGACCTGGGCAAGGCCTCGACGCCGCGATCCTCGTGGCCGCGCCATCATGGCCACGAAGAACGTGGCGTGCGGGCCGTCGAATCGATGGCGGCGCGCCTGCGAATTCCGGCGGAGTACCGGGACCTCGCGCGCATCGTCGCGCGCTATCACGGCCTCGTTCACCGTGCGTTCGAACTGCGGGCGGGGACCGTGCTCGAGGTGATCGAAAAGGCCGACGGCATCCGCAGACCCGAACGCTTCGACGATGCACTGATCGCCTGCGAGGCGGATTCGCGCGGCCGCACGGGCTTCGAGATGCGGGTCTATCCGCAGCGTGAATTCTTTCGGCGCGCCCGCGATGCGGCCGCCGCGGTGAAGCCGGACGCCCAGGATCTCGAGGGACGCCAAGGCGCCGCGATCGCCGCGCTATTGCAGCAACGCCGCTGCGCCGCGGTCGCCGGCGTCCTCACAGCGTATGGCGCAGATCACGCAAACCGAAACCCGCAAGCGGCGGACCCAGGTCCCTCGCCCACGCCATCGCCTTGAAGCGCTCGCCCATCTCCCCCGGCATCATCAAACGCCGCGCCTCGTTGGCGAGGCGCGCATATCGGTTCTGATCTTGGCCGGCCAGCGACCGCATTTCCGCATCGACGCGCGTGCCGGCGAGAAAATAGGCCTGATTGGTGTAGCCGGCGATTCCGAAGCCGGCCTCCTCGCCCGCCTCGGCAAGCGCGGTGAAATCGACCCAGGCCGTGATGTCCTGCAGTCCCGGGCGCAGGAACGGATCCTCGATCACCCGCTGCCGGTAATGGCACAACAGGGTGCCGCTCGCACGCTCGGGCAGGTAATACTGGGCCCGCGGCAGCCCATAGTCGAACCATAACACCGCGCCGGCGCCGAGGGCGCTCGTCACCGCCAGCGTCCACGGCGCGATGCGTGGGCAATATTCCGACTCGTAGCCATCCGGCCAATCGGCGCCCGCCGCGGCGCGAAGACGCTCGCATTGCGCCGCCATCGCCGGGCTCGCGGGCCGGGGAACCGGCACGAAGCGGCCGCGCTCCAGGCCGACACCGAGTTCGGCCAAGGCGCCCGCGCTCCATCGAAAGCGCGTCACCGGCAAGGCATCCAAAACCTCGTTGGCGAGGATCACGCCGTCGAAGCGCGCGGCCGGCGGCGAGTCGATCCATGCGATGCGCGAGGCCAGATGCGGCACGCATCGGCCCAGATGGTCCTGCTGGCGCGCCCGCAGGTCCGCGCTGACCTCCAGGATCGAATAGCGGCGCGGCAGACACCCGGCTCTTTCGAGGCCCTGCAGAACATCGCCCGCCAGGCAGCCGCTGCCGGCGCCGATTTCCAGGATCGAACCCTCGTCGACCGCGGCAAGTATTTCCGCGCATTGGCGCGCGACGCATGCGCCGAAGAGTCTGGAGATTTCCGGCGCAGTCGCGAAATCACCGCCAGCGCCGAGCTTGTGCGCGCCGGCGCTGTAGTAGCCGAGTCCCGGCGCGTACAACGCCAAGTCCATGTAGCGGTCGAAGCTGATCCATCCGCCCGCCCGCCGGACTTCGGCGGCGATATGATCGTGCACCAGCGCGGAGTGGCCGGCCTCATTCCCGCCAGGCTCGGGTTCACGCTGACTGGAAGTTCCGGTATCGTAGATTTGCATGACGAAGGATGATGACAGTTCTGACTTGAAGGACCGGGTCGTACTGATCACCGGTGGGGCACGCCGGATCGGTGCCGCGATCGCGCGGCGGCTGCACGCCGCCGGCGCCGACGTGTTGATCCATTATCGCTCCTCGTCCGCGGACGCGATAGCGCTCACCGCGGAATTGAATGGGCTGCGCCCGCGGTCGGCGCACAGCGCCGCGTGCGATTTGCTGGACGCGGATGCCCCTGAGTCGCTGATCGCAGGCGCGACGGCGCGGTTCGGACGCCTCGACGTGCTGATCAACAATGCGTCGAGTTTCTATGAAACCCCGGTCGGCACGATCACCGCGGCGCAGTGGGACGACCTCGTCGGAACGAATCTCAAGGTTCCGCTGTTTCTTTCGCAGGCTGCGGCGCCGGCCTTGCGACGGCAGCGCGGGTCGATCATCAATGTCGTCGACATACACGGCCTCCGTCCGCTGCGCCGATACCCGGTGTACTGCGCGGCAAAGGCCGGGCTCGCCATGCTGACGCGAGCGCTCGCGCGCGAACTCGGTCCCGAGATCCGGGTCAACGGCATCGCGCCCGGACCAGTTCTGTGGCCCGAACAAGACATGAGCGACGAGTTGCGGCGCGAGATCGTGGGCAAAACGGCGTTGAAGCGGCACGGATCCCCCGGCGACATCGCGCGCACGGCGTTGTTTCTGACGCGGGATGCACCGTATATCACCGGCCAGATCATCGCCGTCGACGGCGGACGCGGCATCTAGCGTCGCGCGCCACGCCGGGGTGTGGCGCCGCGATGCAACAGCCGGCGCCCTCGACGGCGAACTGGGGAATACCCCCTGCCGGCCCATTGGTGAGACGATGGCGGACGGGGACACTCGAACAATTCCGCGCGCAGTGGAGGATGGCCGGCATGAACACTATTCCGCGATCGCGATCCCGGTTCTCATTCCCGTGGCTGTCGACGGCCATCCTTGCGGCCGCCGCGGTGCCCTGTTGGTCCGCGCCGACCGCGGCGCCGACCGCGGCGCCGGTTGCGCCCGCGGCGCAGGCGCAATTCGGCGGACAATGCACCGAGGCCTTGGCCGAAGGCAGACACGTCATGACGAGCTGCGCCGTGCAATGGCGGGATCAGGACGGCAAGATCTATTGTTTCAACGACGCGGCCGCGAAGGCGCTGTTCTTGAAGAATCCAGCCGAAAATCTGCGCCGCGCGCACGATTTCATCGCGGCGAGCAGCGTCGCGTCGACCGAGCAGGAAATGCAGTATTTCGACGGCAAGGATGCCGAAACCCTCGTGACACGCGTGATCGAGGACAAGCTCCGTGCGAATGGCGGCACCTTCCCGTTGATCGATCCGCAAAACGGAGAACATCTGCAACTGGCCTTCGACGGCATCGACTTCACGCGCACGCTCGACGGCTACGGCTTCTTTCCCGACGTGAAATTCCACGACCACGCGCAACCGCAGAAGCGTTACTTGATCGACTTCTGGGTCGCCCCGGAGCGGGGCCAACTGGCGCTGCAGGAAATACGGATCTACAAGACGCCGCTTTTCGAGGACGGGCGCTGGAAGATGATGGAACGCCAGCCGATTCCCTGGTGGTGGATCCCGGCGTCCGAACATCCGGGCAAACTGGCCGTAAAGCGCGGCTGGGAGGTGATGTCGGCGGTCGAGCGGCATGCGCTGCGAACGAGCGCGCTGCATGGCGGGGTGTTCAAACTGAAGGATGACAAGACCGGCAAGGAGTTGCTGCTGAAATTCGTCGACACCCACCAGCCGATCCGGCAGCTCGACGCCAACGGCCACTACTTCGCGTGCACGGACTTTCGCGTGGTCGGCACCAAGGATCAGATCTACGACATCGACTTCTGGATCGATGACAAGAACGGCAGGATGACCGTCGACCAGACCAAGGTGCACAAGGTCCCGGAATTCAAGGACGGGCGATGGATCCAGGTGCCGCGCTATGAGTGGAAGGATCTCGGCAGCTCGCACCTCGTGCCCTGAGCCCGGCATGCCTGCCCGCGAGTGACCGCCGAGCATGCTCGCGGCGCATTTTTCCGCGATCCGGGCGGCGCACGTCGCCTGCGTCGCCCTGTCAGGCGGTTTGTTCTCCATCCGGGCGCTGCTGCGGATCGGCGGTGGCGGGCATGCGGCCGATCACTGGATGCTGCGACTCGCCTCCTACGTGATCGATACGACGCTGCTGGGCGCCGCCGTGTTGTTGACGCTGATCCTGCGTCAATACCCGTTCGTGGATGCGTGGCTGACGGCCAAGGTGCTGCTGCTGCCGGTGTATATCGCGTTCGGCAGCTTCGCGCTGAAGCGCGCCCGGTCGCGCCGCGGGCAAATCGCGGCGACCTTTGGCGCGTGGCTGACATTCGCCTCGATCATCGGCATCGCCGTGACCCAGAATCCCGGCGGCTGGCTCTCGTTGATGGCGCGCTAGCGGCGGCCGCTCAGGCAGCCGGCCCGGCGTCGACCCGCGCCGACCACAGGATCGGCGCATATACCCAGACCAGCAGCGTGAACGCCGTGGTCCACAGGAACGCCGCGATCAAGATCACGGTCGGATACCCGACCGGCAGCACGCCGAGGCCGAATACCCTCGTCAATCCGGCGAGCATTAGCAGGAAATAGGCCACGATGGTCCGTCCATCCAGGTCCAGGGTTCTCCCCGTGTGACCCAGCGCCGCGCGGCTCATGACGCCGACGACCAAGGTCGCGAGTGCGCCCACCGTGAGCGCGTGCAGCCAGAACGCCGCCGCGGCATAACCGCCGAGCAGCGCGGCGCATTTCAACGCGAGCCCCACCCCGATCCAGGCGTACCCCAGGTGCAGAATCCAGACGATCGGCTTGCCGAGCACGTGCAACGTGCGCCACTGCGCCAGCCGCAGGAACTGCGCGGCCGCGGCCAGGCCGGCGACGACGCCGGCGACGCGGGCGTCGATCGCCGGCAGATCGACGATCAGGACGGCGACCATCGAGGCGATCGCGACGCCGTCGATGCCGCGCAGCGTGCGCAGGGACACGCCGCTGCCGCGCAGCGCGCCGGCGGTAAACGCCGGCACGATCCGCCCGCCGATGAGGGTCGCCAGGACCAGGATGATGTCGATCGCCGCGCGGATCGCGCGCATCGCCGTCACCGCATCATGGTGCGCGAGCGACCAATGAAACACCGCGTCGCACACCGCCAACAGCAAGACCACGGCGGGCAGAGGCGCGTTGCGGTTGCCGGAACGCAGCAGTGGCGGCGCGATCAACGCCGCAAGCAACACGAAATACGATACGTCGACCGCGGCCACCGCGGCGGGGGGCCACCAGCCGGCGGTCGCGATCGCCGCGCGGGCGGCGAGCCATAGCGACGCCAGGATCGCGAGCGGGAAGCCGGCGATTCCCGGCCGTCCGGTCCAGTTCGGAACCGCGGTCAGCAGGAAGCCGGCGACGGCCGCGCCGAGGAAGCCGAACACCATCTCGTGGCCGTGCCACAAGGTCGGGGGCCACGGGTTCGCGAGCGAAGCGCCATAGACGAACACCGCGGCCCAGACCGGAACGAGCAGCACGGCCGCCACCATCGCGGCCAGGAACATCGGGCGGAAACCGGCGGCGAACAGCCGGCAGTTCACGGGCGCGCGGGCGCCGCGGCGCAGAGCGCGCGCCATTCATCGAGGTCGGCGCGGGCGCGTTCGACGACGATGCCGACGTCGCGCGACCTGCGGATCGCGCCCGGTTTGGACAGCGCCACCCGCACCCAGCCGATGCCGAACTCCTCGAGCAGCAACATCGCGATCCGTTCCGTCAGCGTTTCGATCAGGTGGAATTCGGACCCTTCGATGTACGCGAGCACGCGCTTGGCGACGCCTTTGTAATTCAGGGTGTCGGCGATCGAGTCGCTGAGGGCGGCCTTGCGCACATCGGCGCTGAATTCCAGGTCGACGACGATGGTCTGCCGGACCTGCCGTTCCCAGTCGAAGATGCCGATGATCGCCTCGGTCTTGAGCGCATGAATGAAAATCTTGTCCATCGGAACCCTCAACCCCCCATAGTGCCGTCGTCGCCGAGCGGCCAGTGCGCGCGCGCCGGCGCGGCCAGACCCGTCGTGTCGCCCGCGCACAGATGCATGCAGCCGGCGAGCGCAATCATCGCACCATTGTCGGTGCAAAACTCGGGCCGCGGGAAATGGGCGCGCGCCCCGAGTTCGCGCGCCATCCGATCGAGACGCTCACGCAAGCGCTTGTTGGCACCGACGCCGCCGGCGACGACCATGCGCTCGCGCCCGGTCGCGATCAGCGCACGCCGGCACTTCTCGGTCAGCGTATCCACCACGGCGTCCTCGAAATCGCGGGCGGCGTCCGCGCGCTCCTGCTCGCCGAGGACGCGGTCGCGCAAGGCTACCCGCACCGCCGTCTTCAGGCCACTGAAACTGAAGTCGAGCCCCGGGCGGTCGAGCATCGGACGCGGAAACCGGTGTCGGCCGCCCGATCCGCGCTCGGCGAGCCCGGCGAGGGCGGCGCCTCCCGGATAAGGCAGCCCGAGGAGCTTCGCGGTCTTGTCGAACGCCTCGCCGGCGGCGTCATCCTGGGATTGACCCAGCACCCGGTAGCGGCCCAGGCCCCGCACGTCGACCAGCTGCGTATGCCCGCCCGACACCAGCAGCGCCAGGAACGGGAACACCGGCGCGTCCCGCTCCAACAAGGGCGCGAGCAGATGCCCCTCCAGGTGGTGTACGCCGATTGCCGGCCTGCCCCAGGCGTATGCCAGACTGCGTGCAAATTATGCCCCGAGGAGCAGCGCGCCGATCAGCCCGGGCCCGGCCGTGTAGGCGATGCCGTCGATGCGGTCGGGTGGCGAGCGCGCCTCGGCCAGTGCGGCGCGTACCAGCGGCAGCAGGCGCCGGATATGGTCCCGGGAGGCCAATTCAGGCACTACGCCGCCATACGCTTGGTGCATCGCAACCTGACTATGGAGCTGGTTCGACAACAGCCCGAATTCGTCGTCGTAGACGGCGACGCCCGTCTCATCGCAAGAGCTTTCGATCCCGATTACGCGCATAATTTTGCCTTTTCCGGAGGCGCACCTTAGAATGCGCGCCCCGTCGCCCGATGGCGGCGACCCGATTTAACGATCTATTGAGGTCTGAATGCCCAGCGTCCGTGTCCGCGAAAACGAGTATTTCGACGCCGCCTTGCGTCGCTTCAAGCGTGCCTGCGAGAAAGCGGGCGTGCTCACGGAGCTGCGCCGCCGCGAATTCTACGAGAAGCCGACCCAAGAGCGTAAGCGCAAGAAGGCGGCCGCGGTCAAGCGGCATTTGAAGCGCCTGTCCCGCGAAAGCATGCGGGGCATGGGAGGCGCGCCGTCGAGCGCTCCGGCCGCGGCACCCGCGCGCCAGTATTAGCCGGCAGGTGTCGATGTCGCTCAAGGAGCGCATTACGGATGACATGAAGGCCGCGATGCGTTCCGGGGAGAAGGAACGGCTCGGCCTGATCCGCATGATCACTGCGGCGATCAAGCAGCGCGAGGTCGACGAGCGCATCACCCTCGACGACGGCCAGGTGATCGTCGTCCTCGAAAAAATGATCAAGCAGCGCAAAGAGTCGCTGCAACAGTTCCAGGCGGGCAACCGGCAGGATCTGGCCGACAAGGAAGCGGCGGAGATCACGCTGCTCCAGACCTATTTGCCGACGGCGCTCGCCGAGGCCGAAATCGACGCGCTGATCGCCTCATCGATCGCCGCCGCCGGCGCGACCGGCATCAAGGACATGGGCAAGGTGATGGCGCTGATCAAAGCCAAGGCCCAGGGCCGGGCCGACATGGCCGCGGTCGGCGCGAAGATCAAAGCGAAACTCGGCGGTTGACCGCGCGCGGGCCATGCCGGGCCGCATTCCCCAAAGCTTCATCGATGACGTCGTCGCGCGCACGGACATCGTCGAGATCGTGGGCGCACGCCTGCCGCTGAAGAAATCCGGCCGCGAGTACAAGGCCTGCTGCCCGTTTCATAGCGAGAAGACCCCATCTTTTTGGGTGAGTCCCGACAAGCAGTTCTACCATTGTTTCGGCTGCGGGGCGCACGGCACGGCCGTCGGCTTCCTGATGCAGTTCGAGAAGCTGGAGTTTCCCGACGCCCTCGCGCTGCTCGCGGAACGCGCCGGCATGGAACTCCCCCGCGAAGCCATGAGCCCGCGGGAACGCGGCGGCGCCGACCTGTTCGAGGTGATGGCGGGGGCCGCGCGCTTTTTCGAGCAGAACCTGAGCGACAGCCCCCGGGCCCGCGCGTATCTGGCGGGACGCACCGTCTCCGACTCGACGGCCGCGGCCTTCGCGCTGGGCTATGCGCCGGACGCCTGGAGCGCGCTGCTCAATCGCTTCGGTACCGGACCCGACGAGCGGCGCAGCCTGTCGCAGGCCGGCCTCATCATCGAGCGCGACACGCAGGGCGGCGAGCGGCAGGCGGGCTTCTACGATCGGTTCCGCGACCGGCTGATGTTTCCGATCCGTGATTCGCGCGGACGGGTGCTCGGATTCGGCGGCCGCGTCATTGGGGACGGCGAGCCGAAGTACCTGAATTCGCCCGAAACAGCCCTATTCCACAAGGGACGCGAACTGTACGGCCTGTACGAAGCCAGGCGCGCGCATGCGGATTTCAAGCGCCTGCTGATCGTCGAAGGGTACATGGACGTGGTGCGCCTGCATCAGTCGGGAATCACCTACGCCGTGGCGACCCTAGGCACCGCGACGACGCAGGAGCATCTTCACAAGATCTTCCGGATGACGAGCGAGGTGGTGTTCTCCTTCGACGGCGACCGCGCCGGCCGGGCCGCCGCGTGGCGTGCGCTCGAAAATGCGCTGCCGCTCGCGACCGACGGCCGGGAAATCAAATTCCTGTTTCTGCCGGAGGGCCATGACCCGGACACCTTGGTCGCCGCCGAGGGAGCCTCGGGATTCGAGCAACGACTGCTGGGGGCATTGCCGCTGTCCGAGTATCTATTGCGCCAGCTCCTCGGCCAGGTTGACCTGACGAACGTGGACGGGCGCGCGAAGCTCGCCGCGCTTGCACGCCCCTTGTTCATGCGGATGCCGGACGGCGTCTACCGGGAGCTGCTCGTGGACCGGCTCGCCGCCGAGATCAAGATGCCGGCGGCACGGCTCAAAGCGCTGCTGTTGCCGGCCGGGACCGCGAAGGAGGCGGACCGTCAGACGGAACCGGCTCACGGCGGCCGCGGTCGAACGCAGGCAGGCCGGGTCGCGGCGAGCGCCGGCCGGGGCAATCTGCTGCGCCAGGCGATCAGCTTGGTGCTGCATCACCCGGAGGCCGCGCGCACGGTCGATGCCATCGGTGCGCTCGAAGGCGTCGACGGCCCCGGAGTCTCCGTGCTGCGTGAGCTGCTCACGCAAGCGCGCGATGCCGAGCGGCCGACGACCGCGATGCTGCTGGAACGGTGGCGTGACCGGCCGGAATTCGATCGACTGACCGAATTGACGGCGAGACCCGCACTCGTCGCCGATCCGCAGGCCGCCGCCAGCGAGCTGAAAAACGCGATCGAGAAGCTCGCCGACGCGCATGGCGCGGGTCGCCGCATCGACGAATTGTTGCGAAAAGCGGAGGAATCGGGCTTGAATATCGACGAAAAGACGGAATTGACAGCCTTGTTGAGAGCACGCAGCCGTCCGGGCGACGGAGCGGCCCGGTAGCTGGCCGGCCACCACGATGCAGTGCGGTATTCTGGCTAATAAATGGCCAAAAAAGTATACTAGCCGGCTTCGCGTTAGATTCATCATTGTCAAACGAGGCGTCCACCTTGACCAAAAAAGCGCCACAAGGCACCGCGACTCAAATCGCTGACGAACGCCAATCGCAGCTCAAGTTGTTGATTGCGCGCGGCAAGGAACAGGGCTACCTCACCTACGTCGAAGTCAACGATCATTTGCCGAGCGAGATCGTCGATCCGGAACAGATCGAAGACATCGTCAACATGATCAACGATATGGGCATCCCGGTGTATGAAAAGGCGCCGGATGCCGAGTCGCTGCTGCTCACCGATGCGACCACGGCGCCGGACGAAGAGGCGGTCGAGGAAGCCACCGCGGCGCTCGCGAACCTGGATGCCGAGTTCGGCCGCACGACCGACCCGGTCCGCATGTACATGCGCGAGATGGGCACCGTCGAACTGCTGACCCGCGAAGGCGAGATCCGCATCGCCAAGCGCATCGAGGAGGGGCTCGAGGCCGTCAAGATCGCGCTCGGCAGCTATCCGGGCACTTACGACCTGCTGCTGCGCAGCCATGAGTCGGTCAAGGCCGGGCAGATGCGCCTCGTCGACGTGATCGTCGGTTTCGTCGATCCCAACGCGCCGGATGAAATTGCGCAGCCGCAAAACCCGAAGATGATGGCGCTGGAGGCCGAAGAGGCCGGCGATGACGACGAGGCTGACGGCGACGAAGACGAAGAAGCGATCGACACCGGCCCGGATCCCGAGGAAGCGGCGAAGCGCTTCGCAGCGATCGCCAAGGCGCATCACCAGTACGTGAACGCGCTCGACAAGGTCGGATCCAAGGATCCGAAGACCTTGAAGCTGCGCAAGAAGATCTGCGGCGAACTGATGGAGCTGAAGCTTTCGCCGAAGATGTTCGACCAATTGATCGACAATCTGCGCCAGCATGTCACCGAAGTGCGTCTGCTCGAGCGCGAGATCATGTTCCTCTGCATCAAGCAGGCGGGCATGCCGCGCAAGGACTTCATTTCGACGTTCCCGAAGAACGAAACCAGCACGCGCTGGCTCGACAAGCACATCAAGGCGAAAAAGCGCTACTCGGCGCCGCTCGCGCGCTTCAAGGAGGAAATCGAGCGCCGCCAGAACAAGCTCAAGGACCTCGAAAGCGCCTATCACCTGCTGATCAACGAGATCAAGGAGATAAACCGCGAGGTGTCGATCGGCGAGGCCAAGGCGCGCCGCGCGAAGAAGGAGATGGTCGAGGCGAACCTGCGCCTGGTGATATCGATCGCCAAGAAATACACCAACAGGGGATTGCAGTTCCTGGACCTGATCCAGGAGGGCAATATCGGCCTGATGAAGGCCGTGGACAAATTCGAGTATCGGCGCGGCTACAAGTTCTCGACCTACGCGACCTGGTGGATACGCCAGGCGATCACCCGTTCGATCGCCGACCAGGCGCGCACCATCCGCATTCCGGTGCACATGATCGAAACCATCAACAAGCTGAACCGCATCTCGCGGCAGATGCTCCAGGAGATGGGGCGCGAACCGACGCCCGAAGAGCTCGCCGTGCGCATGGAGATGCCCGAGGACAAGGTGCGCAAGGTGCTGAAGATCGCCAAGGAGCCGATCTCGATGGAGACGCCGATCGGCGACGACGAAGACTCGCACCTCGGCGACTTCATCGAGGACACTTCGGTCTCCTCGCCGATCGACTCGGCGACGACCGAAAGCCTGCGCGAGACGACGCATTCGGTCCTCGCCCAGCTGACGCCGCGCGAAGCCAAGGTGCTGCGCATGCGCTTCGGCATCGACATGAACACCGATCACACGCTCGAAGAGGTCGGCAAGCAGTTCGACGTGACGCGCGAGCGGATCCGCCAGATCGAGGCGAAGGCGCTGCGCAAATTGCGGCATCCGAGCCGCAGCGAGCAGCTGCGCAGCTTCCTGATGGACGACTAAGCCGCATTCGCCGCGCGCTCCGGGCCAGCCGGAGAGCGCGGCGCGCGGCGCAGCACCGACAGTCTGTGCGGCGGCGCCAGGGAAGGCGCCGCCGCTTAGGTATATATCCCTATTTGTCCCTCCGAGCCGGATCGGTATCGTGTGCGCCAATAACGAATCTTGGCGCGGCACTCGATCAGCCTGGGTGCTCGAGCCGCCCAGCAGCGAGAGGATGAACCGATGAGCGATATGTCCAGAAGTCTTTTACGAAGAATCGTGCCGCCGCTGGTGCTGCTCGGCCTGTATGCGGGCCTTGCGGCTCCGGGTTGGGCGGTGCCGAGTTTCGCGCGCCAGACCGGCATGGCCTGCGCCGCCTGTCACACCGTCTACCCCGAGCTCACGCCATTCGGGCGCGAGTTCAAGCTGAACGGCTACGTGCTCGACAACATCAAGCAGATCACCGGGATTTCCACTCAGGATCGCTCGACGCTGTCCTTGAATTCCTTGCCGCCGATCAGCGTGATGCTGCAGATCTCGTATACCCACACCGGCAGCGCCAT
>JAJXYR010000083.1 GCA_021780475.1 Pseudomonadota bacterium | reverse complement strand
CCTATCGGCGCAACGCGCTGAAGGTGTTCCTGACCTGGGGGACCCACGATACCGCAGTGAGCCCGAGCCAGTCCGAGGGGTTTCAACTCGCGCTCGAGCAGGCCCGATTCTATGTTCGCACCTTCCGTGTGCTCGGGGCCGGACATTTCTGGTTCAGCGAGGATCCGATCGACGATCCGACGGGATTCACCGCGGCGGTGGCACCGCGGATCGCGCGCTTTCTGCGGCGGGCGCTGTGAGCTCCGCCGCCGCTAGGGCTCGGCACCCATCCTCATGCAGACGCTGGATGGCAGCGGCGCTGTCGATCGCGGCCGGCCTGTGCGCATCGACCGCACCCGACGCTGCGCCAAGGATTCGCGGTGCCGCCGGAGTCCGCGCGGCCGTGGGTCTGGTGGCACTGGATGAACGGCAACGTCACCCAGCGGGGAATACGCAAGGATTTGAAATGGATGCACGGCGTCGGCATCGGCGGCGTGAAAGTGATCGATGCATCGTTGTTCACGCCGGTCGTCGTCCGGCATCCACTGGTGTACATGTCGTCCCGTTGGCGGGATGCCTTTCGGCTCGCCGCGCGGCTTGCGACCCGCTATCGGATGGGATTATCGATTGACTCGTCGCCCGGCTGGAGCGAAACCGGGGGACCGTGGGTCGCGCCGCAGGACGCGATGAAGAAGCTCGTCTGGAGTGCCACCGTGATCACCGGCGGGAAACCGTATCACGGCAGCTTGCCACTGCCGCCGTCGAATTCGGGTCCTTTTCAGGATGCGCCGATGACCGCCGGCGTTTTCGGCCCGTCGAAATTTGCAGATCTCAGGTTCTATCGAGACAGCTTGGTAATCGCCTACCGGACACCGATTCTCGATCCACGGCCGGCTGCGGGGACTTCCAGCGTTGGCGCCATCGGCACGCACGCACTTGCCGAACTAGCCGACGGCAATCTGCGGGACGGCATCACCGTGAACGCCCGACACGGCCGCGCCTGGTTGCAATTGCGCTATGCGACACCGGTGCGACTCCAGGGGTGCACTCTCGCCGCGTCGGTCATCGGCATGCCGGGCGCGAGTGCCACCGTTTACGTCAGCAAACACGCCCACTGGTGGCGGAAGGTGGCGACTCTCAAGCCGTCGGTCGTGCAACTCGGCGGCAGCTTTCCCGAAGAAACGGTGTCGTTCGCGCCGACAATGGCGCGATATGTGCGGCTGGTGCTGCGCGCCGCATCGCCGCAGAACCCCTTCGGCGGATCCTTCGCAGTCAACGCCGCGGGCGCGGTACCGATGAGCGAGCGCCTCGGAAAACTTCTGATTTCCGGCAACACGCGGTCGGAATTTCTCGTACATGAATTCGTGCCGCACTCGCGGGCGACGATCAACCGATTCGAGGCGAAGGCCGATTACAGCATCGCGCCCGACTACCGAACGCTTTCGTCGACCGCGCCGTTGGCGCCGGGTACGAGCGTGAATCCGCAGCGCGTGGTGAATCTGACCGGCCGAATGAAGCCGGATGGCATGCTCGATTGGACGCCGGCTCCCGGCCGCTGGGTTGTGCTGCGCATGGGCTACTCGCTCGAGGGGACCACGAATCATCCCGCCCCGCCCGCGGCGACCGGCTTGGAGGTGGACAAGCTGAGTCGCGCGGACGTCGATCGGTACATGACCCACTACCTCGCGATGTTTGGCGCGGTGACAGGTCCGGCCGGCGCGGACAGCCTCACTGCGCTGACGACGGATTCGACCGAGGTCGGCATGCAGAACTGGACGCCGCACCTGATTGCGGACTTCGAACGCCTGCGCGGCTACGATCCGACACCCTGGTTGCCGGCGCTCACCGGGGTCGTCGTCGGCGGTCGCGCGCGCAGCGACGAGTTCTTGTGGGACTTCCGGCGGACGATCGACGAGTTGCTCGCGCGCAATCACTATGGGGAGATTCAGCGGATCGCTCACGCGAGCGGTCTCGTGACCTACGGTGAGGCGCTCGAGGATCATCGTCCCACCTTCGGCGACGACATGGCGATGCGGCGATTCGTCGACGTTCCGATGGGCGCGATGTGGATGTATCCGCCGGGCGCACGGCCCTTCCCGACCTACGTCGCCGACATCAAGGGGGCCGCGTCCGTCGCGCACATCTACGGGAAGAATTTGGTGGGCGCGGAGTCGCTCGACTCGGTCGACCAGCCATGGGCGTTCGCCCCGCGGCAGCTTAAGCCGGTGATAGACGAGGAGTTCTTACTCGGCGTCAACCGAGTCATCATTCATGAATCGGCCGAGCAAGCTCTCGACAGAGCACCGGGATTATCGCTCGGATTCTTCGGACAGATGTTCGATCGTCTCGACACCTGGGCGGCGGAGGCGGGGCCTTGGATGCGGTACATCGCGCGCTGTTCCTACCTGTTGCAACAGGGCCGCTTCGCCGCCGACATCGCCTACTTTTACGGGCAGGGGACGCCGATCACCAGCGTCTTTGGCGACCGGCGGATCGACGTCCCCGCAGGGTACGGATTCGACTTCGTCGATCCGGACGCACTGCGACACCGATTCCGCGTCGTGCACGGTCGCCTCGTCACGCGATCCGGCATGAGCTATCGGCTGCTGTATCTCGGTCAGTCCGGTCGGCGGATGAGCTTGGGCGTGCTACGGCGCATCGCTGCGCTCGTGCGCGAGGGTGCCACGCTCGTCGGCCGGCGCCCCTTGGGATCGCCGAGCTTGCGGGACGACCCTGTGCAATTCCGCGGGCTTGCGCGCGCCTTGTTCGGCCCACCCGGCACCGCCGGCGAACGTCGTTTCGGCAAGGGGCGCGTGTTCGCGGATGGGTCGCTGCCGCGGGCTCTGCATGCGCTCGGCGTGGCGCCGGACTTCGAGTACGGTCCACCCGGGCGCAACATCGCATTGCGCGCGATACATCGCACGCTCGCGGACGGTGATCTCTACTTCGTCACCAATCGGCGCGACCGGCGGGAGCGATTGAACGCGAGCTTCCGGGTGAGCGGGCGCGTGCCGCAATTATGGGATCCGGTCAGCGGATCGATCGAACCGGCCGCCTACCGCATCTTTTCTGGCCGTACGCAGGTGCCGCTGCGCCTGGCGCCATATGGCTCGGTGTTCGTCGTGTTCGGTGCATACACCCAAC
>JAJXYR010000251.1 GCA_021780475.1 Pseudomonadota bacterium | reverse complement strand
CGGCACCGGCACCAGCACGGGGCGCGCGCCGAAATGTGCGGCCAGCATCGGATGGCGGGCCGCGAGCCGCCCGACGAGCGCGGCGGCTCGCCCAATGAAAGCGGAGTCGTTCGCCTTGATCGCGGCGCACAGCCTGCGCGAGCGGCAGGATGCGCTGCCGGCGCCCGTTGGCGAATAAACGAAGCAGGCGGCGAACGGCAGTGTCGCGATCGACCCGGGCGGCCGGCGGCTTGGCGGCCCGTGTCCATCGCGCTGCGCGCCCTCAGCGACCGAGATCATCGTCGAGCTTGTGCGTTGGGGCCGCCGCGGACGGCGTCGCGGCGCCGTCGCGGCGAAGCTCCAGCCAGGCCTCGCGCGCCCGGCGCCTGACCTCTTCGAGACTTGGCGGCTCGGGCGCTTGCGTCTCCTGCCCGGCGTCGCGGGCGGCGGCGCGCGCCTGCTGTTCGGCGCGGATGCGCTCGCCGACGACGCTGCGCTCGCCGCGCCGCTCGATCTCCCAGACCGCGCGCGGCAGCTTCGCCTGCGGCTCCCGGTCGATGCCCTGGGCCTCGAGGCTGCGATGATCGACCCGCATCGGGATGCCCGCGGCCGCGAGCGCTTCGTTGGTCGCCGACGCCCAGCGTTCGCGCATCGCGATCACCTCGCGGAAGAACGGCTCCAAACCGCGCGCGCGCCGCGCGGCATCGTTCATTTCGAGGGTCGTCTTGGCGCCGAATCCGTCGATGCCGAGTTCGCGTGTGGTCGCGAGCAGGTGGGCATGATGATTGCGCGGGTCGGTGCGGGGTGCATGCAGCGCGACGTCGATGGCGAATCCATAACGGTCGGCCAGCTCGTGCGCAAAGCTCTGGGCGAGGCCCAGGCGCTGCGTGGCGGTCATCTCGGCCGGCAGCGCGACGAGGAATTCGCGCGCGACGCGCGCGTTTTTTCGCGGCTCGGAGGCCTCGGCCGCGTTCCATAGCGTCGCCCGATCCTTCGCCCAGCCCAAGTCGGAATCAGCGAATTTCGCCGGCAGCACGATTTCCTTGTGGAGCACCCCCTCGCGGTCCGAATGATCGTAGATCCGGCCGCTGCGCTCGTCGCGGATGCGCTCGCCGGCCCGGTAGGCGATCGCGCTGACGGCGCTGCTGCCGTTGGCGCGCCCGAAGGTCTTCATGTACATGAAGTAGACGGCCACGGCGACGGCTCAAGGGGGTCCGGGACGCGCGGCGCGCATCGCCTCGAACAGTGGCGGATCGTAGGAATAGCCGCCCGCCCAGGCGGCGAAGCGCTCGTTCACGGCGATGAGTTCGATGCGCGCCGCGGCCTGCGTCGAGGTCGGCATGAACCCGGCGCCGGGCTCGCCGTGGAGATGATCGTCGTCCTGTGCGGAGCCGCAGTGCGCACACAGGTTGAGCCAGTAGGCGCCGTCGGTCGCGCGATTATAGGCGTAGCGGTACAGGGGCGAGAGCGCCTGGAGCCGCCGACGCACGCCGAGCGGCAGATACTCGACATAGAAGATCCACGCGCCCGCGGCGGCCGCCTGCCACACGCCGGCGGCCCTGGCGGCACCCGACACCGGCGCATCGTCGATCCAGGTCTCGTGCGCCGGCGTGAGCGCGATCCCGACCACCGGCGTGTCGCGGCCGCAGTGCCAGCAGGCACAGCGCGCGACCGCCGCCAGATACCCGGGCGCGCGCACGTTGATCGCGGCGGTCAACGGCGGCTCTTGCATGGCTCGCGGTCCAAGCGCACCTCGCACCACGCCGGTGTCGAGGCGCGCTTCAAATAGCCGCGCAAGTCGGGAAGCCGCTCGATCTCGGAAGCCAATACCGCGGTTTCGACGACGTTTTGCTCGCTGACGTTCGTCGAGCGGCGGGCGTCACGCGCACCGAACGGGCCACCATGATCCCGGGTCCTCGCGGTCTGCCGCCGGCGCACTTCCCGCTCGCCGATCAATTTCGACGCGAACTGCGAGGTGCCGCCGTTCTCGCTGCCGGCGCAGCGCAGGATCAACGTGTTGGCGCAATTCTCGACGATGGTCTGCGCGCTGCCGGTCCCGTACGTCGAGGAGACCTGCGCGATCGACTGAAATCCGAGAACGCAGCGGCCGCCGAACTTGCGAAGTCTCGCTAGCGCGTCCTTCAGACCCTCGATCGCGCCCAGGGCATCGAGTTCGTCGATGATGAACCAAAGCCGTTGGTCGCGGCCCTCGGGCGCGTCCATGGCCTCGAATATCGCGAGCCGCAGCCACGCCGCGATCACGGCGCGCAATGCCGCGATCTGACCGGCCTTGTAGGGGATGAACAGCGCACCGGCGGACGCCGGGTCCGCTACCCAGCCGCGGACCGAGAACGGCCGGGCGCGTTGCGTGCGCAGATGTTCGAACGCGGCCATTGCCGATCCGGTGACGGAGCGGATGGACCCGAACATGCGGGCGTTGTCCGGCTCGAGGAAAGCCCCGGCAGGCGTACCGGCGAGGAGCGGCCGCAGCTCCGCGCAAGAGGCCAGCGTCAACAAGCGCCACAACTCGTCCGCGTCGGCGCGCCGCTGCGCGACACAGGCTCGCGCGACCGCGACGAGGAAGGTTCGTGCATAACCCCGCCATTCCTCGCCGGCTGAATCCTGCGAAGCCGGGATCAAGCCGCTCGCAAGCTGGTCGATGTCGTAGGAATTACGAACTTCCGCGCGCCAATCCCAGCGCACCGACTCCGGCTCGAAGGGATTGAGGATCAGATCGCCGCGCCGCGCGCGGTGAAAGTGCGCCGCATATCCACCGTCCGGATCGGCGATGATCGCGCGATCCCCGCGCGCGAGCGCCGCGCTCAGCAGTTCCCGGATCGCCGTCGACTTTCCGGTGCCGGTCGTGCCGAGGATCTTGAAATGCTTGACCTCGTCGAGCGGCGCAATCCCGAGACCCGCGAGCGTGATCCGCCCCGCCCCACCCGGGCCGCGCGCGGCGTCGCGATTGCGCGCGCGGCGCCAACCGATGATCTCGGCGCCGCGCCGATGCCGATCGCCGGGGCGCGTCACGGCACCGAATCGCCGCACCGCGAGCGCGGCAAGCGGCAGCGCGGCGAGCGCCACCGGCATCCAACGGGGCGGCGGCTCCAAGACCCAGTGGCCAAGGAGCAGCACGTCAATAGCCCTTCACGATCGCGTAATCGGCGGTGCCGCCGTAGGTCGCGGCGT
>JAJXYR010000124.1 GCA_021780475.1 Pseudomonadota bacterium | reverse complement strand
CGTGCAAACCGCCGAAACCGCCGTTGCTCATGATCAGCACCTGGTCGCCCGGCTGAAGGCGGGCGAGCAGGTCCGCCGCGAGCGCATCGACCGTTGCCGCGACGTGCGCGCGCGGACCGAGCGCGGACAGCGCCGCCGCCGGGTTCCAGCCGAGGTTCGCCGGCGCGAACAGCCAGGTCTCGTCGGCCGCGGCGAGCGCGCCCGCGAGCGCATCGCGGTGCACGCCGCGCTTCATCGTGTTCGAACGCGGCTCGAGAACCGCGAGCACGCGCGCGCCGCCGACGCGCGCGCGCAGCGCGTCGAGCGTGGCCGCGATCGCGGTCGGGTGGTGCGCGAAATCATCGTAGACGGTCACGCCGTGCACCGTGCCGCGGTTTTCCAGGCGCCGCTTGACGCCGCCGAAGGCGCAGAGCGCCTCGACGGCGCGGGCGGGCGCGACGCCCACGTGATGGGCCGCCGCGATCGCGGCGAGCGCGTTCATGACGTTGTGCCGGCCGATCAGGGGCCAGTCGACGACCCCGACCGGGTCGCCGCGCCGCACCACCTCGAACCGGGCGCAGGCGCCGGCCGGATCCAGGCGCGCGCTCCAGTCGGCTTCGCCGCCGGCGAGGTCGAAGGTCTCGCGCGGCGTCCAGCAGCCGCCTGCCAGGGTCGCGGCGAGATTCACATCGCCGCCGTTGACGACGATGCGGCCGGCGGCCGGCACCATCCGCAGCAGCTGGTTGAACTGGCGCTTGATCGCGTCCAGGTCCGGGTAGATGTCGGCGTGATCGTATTCCAGGTTGGTCAGCACCGCGGTGCGCGGACGGTAATGGACGAACTTGGCGCGTTTGTCGAAGAACGCTGTGTCGTACTCGTCGGCCTCGATGACGAAATACGGCGAGTCCCCAAGGCGCGCCGTCGCGTCGAAATTCGCCGGCACGCCGCCGATCAGAAAGCCGGGAGCGAGTCCCGCGAATTCCAGGATCCACGCGAGCATGCTGGTCGTCGTGGTCTTGCCGTGTGTGCCGGCGACCGCGAGCACGTGCCGGCCGCGCAGCACCTCGGCGGCGAGCCATTCGGGACCGGAAACGTAGGGCATGCCGCGATCGAGCATCGACTCGACGACCGGCACGCCGCGGGAGAGCGCGTTGCCGACGACGACGACGTCCGGATTCAGGTCGAGCTGCGCGGCCTCGTAACCCTGGATCACGTCGATCCCCAGCGCCTCGAGCTGCGTGCTCATCGGCGGATACAGATCGCGATCCGACCCGGTCACGCGGAACCCGGCGCTGCGGGCGATCGCGGCCAGCCCGCCCATGAAAGTGCCGCCGACACCCAAAATATGCACATGCATCGTCAATCTTCCACGGCCGATTCGTTCATAATCGTTCGCCGCAGGATTCTACACGTGGATGCGCGCGATGCCCGATGCGATTTGGATCGACGAACAGGCCGAAGTGCAGTCGCTCGCGGAGCGGCTGGCCGGGCACGCGAGCATCGCCGTGGACACGGAATTCCTGCGCGAAAAGACCTTCTTCCCGCGCTTGTGCCTGGTGCAGATCGCCGCCGGCGCGGACATCTGGTGCGTCGATGCGATCCGCGCGCCGCTCGATCCGCTGGTGCCGGCGCTGACCGCCGTGGGGACGCGCAAGCTCATCCACGCGGCCCGGCAGGACCTCGAGGCCCTGCACCTGGCCACCAAGCGCGTGGTCACGCCGGTCTTCGACACGCAGGTCGCCGCCGGCTGCGTCGGTTTCAAACCCCAGACGGGCTACGCAGAACTGGTGCACGGCCTGCTCGGCGTGAGTCTCGAGAAGGCCCATACCCGCGCGGACTGGTCGAAGCGGCCCTTGAGCGCCGCGCAAGTCGCGTATGCGGCCGATGACGTGCGCTATCTGGAGGAGGTGGCGCGGCTGCTCACCGAGAAATTGCACGCGCTGGGCCGCGAGAACTGGGCGCTCGAGGACTGCGCCGCGCTCGAGGACGTCCGCCTGTTCGAACCGGACCCGGCGCGCGCGTGGGAGCGTGTGCGCGGCATCAACCAGCTGGACGCGCCCTGCCGCGCGCGCGCCAAGGCGCTCGCCGTGTGGCGCGAGCGCATGGCGCGCGAGCGCGACCTGCCGCGATCCTGGGTGTTGTCCGACGCGGCGATTTTCGAGATCGCCCACACGAACCCGGCGACGCCCGCGGCGCTCGCGGGGCTGCGCGAAATCCCGCCGAACTACAACGCGCGCTTCGCCGCCGCACTGCTCGATGCGCTGCAGGATCCCGCGGCGACGTCGCCGGACGGCGGCGAGCCGCGGCCCGAGGCGCGGCCGACCGACGCAGAGAAAGCGCTGATCAACCGCCTGAACACGATCGTCGACCGGCGCGCCGCCGAACTCGCGATCAGCGCCGAGCTGCTCGCGCCCCGCGGCCAGATCAAGGCGCTCGCGCTCGGCCGGCGGGATGTCGGCGCGCTGCAGGGTTGGCGTCGCGCCGAAATCGGCGAACGGCTGCTCGCGGCGGTCGATTAGCGCGCCGCCGCGGCGCTCAAGGGTTCTCGACCGCCCGCCGCAGATTCTGGAACACCGTGTCCATGTCCGCGTCGGCATCGACGATCCGCAACAGACCGTTGTCCGAGTAATGCTTGATCAGCGGCTTGGTCTGCGCCTCGTAGACTTCCAGGCGCTTGCCGATCACCTCTTCCCGGTCGTCGGGCCGCTGCACGAGCCGCGGCATGTCGCCGCAGCGCTCGCAGGACGGCGGCGTGCCCGGCGGCGAAGTCAGGACGTTGAACACCCGGCCGCAATCTTCGCAGACGCGCCGCCCGGTGAGGCGCTTGAACAGCACGCCGATGTCGAGGTTCATCAGCACGACGGCTTCCAGCGGGCGCCCGATCTCCGCGAGCATCCCTTCGAGCGCGGCCGCCTGCGCGATGTTGCGCGGAAAACCGTCGAGGATGAATCCCTGCGCGGCGTCCGGACGCGCGAGCCGCTCCCGGATCATGCCGAGCACGATCTGGTCGTCGACCAGGTGACCCTGGTCCATCGCCGCCTTCGCGCGCACGCCGAGCGGCGTGCCCTTGGCCACGGCCTCGCGCAATAGATCGCCCGTGGAGATTTGCGGCACCCCGTAGGCCTTGACCAGCAGCTGAGATTGCGTGCCCTTCCCCGATCCCGGCGCGCCCAATAAGACGATTCGCATGATAGTTATAGTTTAGTTGTAGTGGTTCGAGACTCAAAGCGCGCTAACCTACCTTTGCGGGCCCCGGTCGTCAAACTCCGGACGCCGGCGCCCGGGTGGTTCCTGACATAAGCCGGCCGGGCCCGCAATATTCCCCGCGGGCGCCCCCCGTGGGCCGCGATCGGCTATCCTCGGCGTTTTGACCCGGCTGGAAGGACCCCTAACTCATGCGGCAGAAGATCGGGCGGTCACGCCCCAGGAACGCGTTCTACGCCCAGTCGGGCGGCGTCTCGGCGGTGATCAACGCCTCGGCTTGCGGGGTCATCGAGACCGTGCGCAAGCACAAGGCGGTGTTCGGCAAGCTGTACGCCGGCCGGCATGGAATCATCGGCGCCCTCACCGAGGACCTGGTCGACACGGGCAAGGAAAGCGCCGCCGCGATCCGGGCGCTGCGCCACACGCCCGGCGGCGCCTTCGGCTCGGCCCGTTACAAGCTCGCCGGGATCGACCAGAACCGGGCCGAGTACACCCGCCTGATCGAGGTGTTCAAGGCGCACGACATCGGCTATTTTTTCTACAACGGCGGCAACGACTCGATGGACACCGCGCACAAGGTGTCCGAGATCGGCCGGATTCTCGGCTACCCGCTCACCTGCATCGGCGTGCCGAAGACCGTCGACAACGATCTGCCGATCACCGATTGCTGCCCGGGCTTCGGTTCGGCGGCCAAATACGTCGCGGTCGCGACGCGCGAGGCCGCCCTCGACGTCGCCTCGATGGCACGGACGTCGACCAAGGTGTTCGTGCTGGAGGTGATGGGACGTCACGCCGGCTGGATCGCCGCGGCCGCCGGTCTCGCCGGCAGCGTCGCCGGCGATGCGCCGCAGGTGATCTTATTTCCGGAAATCGCGTTCCAGGCGGATAAATTCCTGGCGAAGGTGAAGTCCTCGGTCGAACGGTACGGCTATTGCGTCGTCGTCGTGTCCGAGGGCGTGCGCGATGCCGGCGGCAAATTCCTCGCCGAAGCCGGAACCAAGGATGCGTTCGGCCATGCGCAGCTCGGCGGCGTCGGACCGCTGGTCGCCGAGATGACGCGCAGCGCCCTCGGCTACAAGTTCCATTGGGCGGTGGCCGATTACCTGCAGCGCTCGGCGCGGCACATCGCCTCGGCGGTGGACGTCGAACAGGCTTACGCGGTCGGGCGCGCGGCGGTCGAATTCGCGGTCGCCGGCAAGAACGCGGTGCTGCCGGTCATCGTCAGAAAATCCGAAAAGCCCTACCGCTGGACGATCGGCGAAGCGCCGCTCGCGGCGATCGCGAACAAGGAAAAGAAGGTGCCGCGGAATTTCATCAGCGCGGACGGCTTCGGCATCACCGCGGCCTGCCGCCGCTACCTGTCGCCGCTGATCGGCGGCGAGGATCATCCGCCGTATCGCGACGGACTGCCGGAATACACGCGGATGCGCGGCATCGCGGTGCCCCGAAAGCTCAAGAAGCCCTTCGTGATATAGTCGCGGCCTTTATAATAACGCAGCCCACGGAGATGGATGAATGAACCTCGATAATGCGCTTTGGCTGGCCCTCGCAGCCGGTGTGGTCGCGATCGTCTACGGTCTGTTCTCGATGCGCTGGGTCCTGGCGCAACCGGCGGGAAATCCGCGGATGCAGGAGATCGCCGCGGCGATTCAAGCCGGCGCACGCGCCTATTTGAACCGTCAATACACCACCATCGCCTACGTCGGCGCGGTGCTGTTCGTCATCCTCGGCTTCGCGCTCGGCTGGCCGACCGCGGGCGGCTTCGCGCTCGGTGCATTCCTGTCGGGATCGGCCGGCTACATCGGCATGTTCATCTCCGTGCGCGCCAACGTGCGCACCGCACAGGCCGCCCATCATGGCGTCAACGCCGCGTTGAAGGTGGCGTTCCGCGGGGGCGCGATCACCGGCATGCTGGTGGTCGGACTCGGACTGCTCGGCGTCGCCGGCTATTACCTGGCGATGCGGCATCTGCTCGGCGACGGGGACGCGGCGCTTCGGTCCCTGGTCGGACTCGCCTTCGGCGGATCCCTGATCTCCATCTTCGCGCGCCTCGGCGGCGGCATATTCACGAAGGGCGCGGACGTCGGCGCCGATCTCGTCGGCAAGGTCGAGGCCGGAATCCCCGAGGACGATCCGCGCAATCCGGCGGTGATCGCCGACAACGTCGGCGACAATGTCGGCGACTGCGCCGGCATGGCGGCCGACCTGTTCGAGACCTACGCCGTGACCCTGGTCGCGACGATGCTGCTCGGCGGCCTCGTCATGGTCGATCTCGGCGAGAAGGCGGTGCTGTTCCCGCTGGTGCTCGGCGCGATCTCGATCATCTCCTCGATCGTCGGCACGTTCTTCGTGTCCACCCGCGAGGGCGGCAAGATCATGAACGCGCTCTACAAGGGCGTCATCGTCTCCGGCGTAATTTCAGCGGCCGCCTTCTACTTCGTGTCGCACTGGATCATGGGCGCGCATGCGACCGCGATGTGGCTGTGCTCGCTCGTCGGGCTCGCACTCACCGCCGCGATGATCGTGATCACCGAGTACTACACGGCGACCGAATATGGACCGGTGCGCCACATCGCCGCGGCGTCGCAGACCGGGCATGCGACCAACATCATCGCCGGGCTCGGCGTCTCGATGAAGGCCTGCGCGCTGCCGGTTCTCGCGGTGTGCCTCAGCATCTGGGCCGCCAATCAACTCGCCGGCCTCTACGGCATCGCGATCGCGGCCACCTCGATGCTGTCGATGACCGGCATGGTCGTCGCGCTCGACGCCTACGGACCGATCACCGACAACGCCGGCGGCATCGCCGAGATGGCCGGCCTCGACAAGAAGGTCCGCGACGTGACCGATCCGCTGGACGCCGTCGGCAACACGACCAAGGCGGTCACCAAGGGTTACGCGATCGGCTCGGCCGGCCTCGCGGCCCTGGTGCTGTTCGCCGACTACACCCACAAGCTGCAGGAAGTCCTCGGCCACGCCACCAACTTCGATCTGTCCAATGCGGCGGTGATCATCGGGTTGTTCGTCGGCGGCCTGGTCCCCTACCTGTTCGGCGCCATGGCGATGGAGGCGGTCGGCCGCGCCGCCGGCGCGGTCGTCGAGGAGGTCCGGCGCCAGTTCCGCGAGATCAAGGGGATCATGGACGGCTCGGGGAAGCCGGATTATTCGCGCGCCGTCGACATGCTGACCAAGGCGGCGATCAAGGAGATGCTGGTGCCGTCGCTGTTGCCGATCGTCGTGCCGATCGCGCTCGTGTTCATCGTGAACTGGCTGATGGGCCCGGGTTCGGGCATCCAGGCCCTGGGCGGACTGCTGATCGGCACGATCGTGACCGGACTGTTCGTGGCGATCTCGATGACGACCGGCGGCGGCGCATGGGACAACGCCAAGAAATACATCGAGGAAGGCAGCTACGGCGGCAAGGGCTCCGACGCGCACAAGGCGGCGGTCACCGGGGACACCGTCGGCGATCCGTACAAGGACACCGCGGGTCCGGCCATCAACCCGCTGATCAAGATCATCAATATCGTCGCCTTGCTGCTGGTGCCGATTCTCGGCCGGATGATGTGACGTCCCGGGGACCCCGGCGCGCCGGGGTCCTCAGATGTCGAAGAAGAATGCGTCGGCGGGTTCGGAGCCGCCGCGCGTCGCGAGCCGCAGCTCCGGCTCCTTCAACGAAACCCGCGACCGCGCCGGGACGCTGTGGGCGAGAAACACCGAGCCGCCGATGACACTGTCGGCGCCGACCACGGTGCGTCCGCCGAGCACCGTCGCGTTGGCGTACAGCGTCGTGCCGCTCTCCACGGTCGGATGCCGCTTGCGCCCGCGGATGATCTGCCCTTCCGAATCCCGCGGCAGCGACAGCGCCCCGAGCGTGACGCCCTGATAGAGCTTGACGCCGGCGCCGATCTCCGTCGTTTCGCCGATCACGACGCCGGTGGCGTGGTCGATGAAGAACGAGGGCCCGATGCGCGCGCCCGGATGGATGTCGCAGCCGGTCTTGGAATGCGCCCATTCGGTCATGATGCGCGCCATCATCGGCACTCCGAGCCCATGCAGCGCGTGGGCGACGCGGTACACGCTGACCGCGAGGACGCCGGGATAGGCGAGAATGATCTCGTCGAGATTCGTCGCCGCCGGATCGCCGTCGAATGCGGCCTGCACGTCGCCCACCAGGAGTGCGCGGATCCGCGGCAGGCGCCCGAGGAACTCCTCGGCGAGCCGGCGCGCGCGCGGCGCGCACTCGCCGGCGAGCGCCGCCTCCGGCTGCGCCGCGTTCTCCCGCTCGCGTCCGTAACAAAGGCATTGCTCGATTTCACGCTCGATTTTCGGCGCGAGCCGGTCGATCAAACCGGCGACGTGAGCGGCCAGGTTTTCGCGGCTCAAATCGTGCCGGCCGAAATATCCCGGGTACATCAAATCCAGGATCATCTCCAGGATCTCGACGATCCCCTCCCGCGACGGCAGATAGTGCTTGGACACGCACTGCGCGCGGGTGTCGGCGAGATAACCGCTCAGCAATTCCTCCGTCACGCGCCGCCGCGTCTCGGTCTCCATGGCGTTCAAACGGCCGGCTGCATCTTCTCTACATCATCGAACAGCCCTTCGAACAAGGCCCCGGTGAGGTAGCGCTCGCCCGCGTCCGGCAGGACGACGACGATCGTCTTGCCGGCCTGGGCCGGTTCGGCCGCCAGGCGCAGCGCGGCCGCCATCGCGGCTCCGCAGGAAATTCCGCACAGTATGCCCTCCTCGCGGGCCAACCGGCGGGCGACCGCGATCGACTCCTCGTTGCTGACCTGCTCGACGCGGTCGATCAGCGTCAAATCGAGATTCTTCGGAATGAATCCCGCCCCGAGCCCCTGGATCTTGTGCGGGGAGGGCGTCAAGGGCTGTCCGGCGAGGGCCTGGGTGATCACCGGCGAATTCACCGGTTCCACCGCGACCGTCTGGATCGCCTTGCCGCGGGTTTTTTTCAGGTACCGCGACACGCCGGTCAGGGTGCCGCCGGTGCCGACCCCGGAGACGAACACGTCTACGGCGCCGTCCGTGTCATCCCAGATCTCGGGACCCGTGGTCTTTTCGTGTATCGCCGGGTTGGCGGGATTTTCGAATTGTTTCATCAGCACGTACCGGCCCGGCTCGCCGGCCGCGAGTTCCTCGGCCTTGGCGATCGCCCCCTTCATGCCCTTCGCGCCGGGGGTGAGGATCAGCCTGGCGCCGAAGGCGATCAGCACCTTGCGCCGTTCCATGCTCATCGTTTCCGGCATCGTCAGCACGCACTCGTAGCCCCGCGCCGCGGCCGCATAGGCGAGCGCGATGCCCGTGTTGCCGCTGGTCGCCTCGACGATCGCCATGCCCGGCTTCAAGACGCCGCGCTGTTCGGCGTCCCAGACCATCGCGGCGCCGATCCGGCATTTCACCGAGTACGCCGGATTGCGGCCTTCGATCTTCGCGAGCACGGTCGCCCCGGAGCCCGCGGCGAGACGGTTGATGCGCACCAGGGGCGTGTGGCCGATCGAGCGCGTGTTGTCATCGAATATATGCATGGTGCACCTCGGTTGATGCCGGAGCCGCTTGATGGCATTCCCGGAGATCCGGTATTTTCCTACTCGGGGCCCCCGCGTGCACCATAGATTGTCGTTATAAGGAACTGCCGGCCGGTTATATCGACCCGGACGCCGTCACAACGGCACGGGCACGATCGACAAGGGCTGGGGGCGGGCGACGATGAACCCCTGCACGAAGTCGATGCCCATGCGCCTGGCGGTGTCCAAGGATCCCTGGTCCTCGACCTGTTCGGCGACGACGCGGAAATGCAGCGTCCTCGACAGGTCGATCATCGCGGCGACCATGGCCTGATTCACCGTATCGACGGCGAGATTGCGCAGGAACGAGCCGTCGATCTTCAGGTAATCCATCGGCAGCGTCTTCAAGCTCGTGAAGGAACTCAGGCCGCCGCCGAAGTCATCGAGCGCGAACTCGCAGCCCATGCCGTGCAGGACTTCGACGAACCGGCGCGCGGGTTCCATGTTGGCGACGACCGCGCTCTCGGTCAGTTCGAAGCAGACGTCGCCCGGGGCGACCCCGGTGTGATCGAAACAATCGACGACGAATTCGAGGAAGTCGGCATCGCCCAAGGTTTGGCCGGCGATGTTGATCGCGATGCTCCGTCCCGAAGGCAGCTTCAAGCCGCCATGCCCCAGGGCCGAGAGCACCGCCTGGACCACCCAGCGGTCGATGCGGGGCATCAGGCGATACCGCTCCGCCGCGCGCATGAATTCGGCCGGCAGGGCTCCCGGACGTCCGCCCTCCATCTTGAGCCGCAGCAGCACCTCAAGCGCGGGGCCGCTGACGCCGCCCTGCTGGGCATGCACGATCGGCTGGAAGTAGAGTTCGAAGCTGTTGTCGCGCAGCGCGCCCTGCAGCTTTTGCAGCCATTGAATCTCGCCGCTGTGGCGGGCGCTCGCTTCCTCGTGCGCCGAGTAGACGTGGACCTTCACGCCGCCCTGCTTCTTGGCGACGTAGCACGCGGAGTCGGCGGAATTGATCAGATCCTCGATGGTCGCGTCGTCGCGTCCGATCTCGACCAGACCGACGCTGACGCCGATGTTGAAGATCCGGTCCTTGTAGACGAAGCGGTAATCGCCGACCGATCGCACGACGTCGTCGGCGATCTGCCTGGCCTTCTCCAGCGGACAACCGGCGAGCAGCAGCGCGAACTCGTCGCCACCGATGCGCCCGACCGTGTCCGAGTCGCGCACCGCCTCCTTGATCAAGGAGGCGACCTCGCGCAGCATGTTGTCGCCCGCGGTGTGGCCGCAGGTGTCGTTGACGAGCTTGAAGCGGTCGAGATCCAGGTAGGCGAGCGCGTGGGTGGTGTCGCCGGCGCGCGCCGAGTCCATCGCCTCCTGCAGCCGGCGCTCGAACTCGCGGCGGTTGACGAGACCGGTGAGCGCATCGTGGCTCGCCTGATAACTCATCTGCCGCGTCAAGCCGCGCAGTTCGCTGGTGTCGTGCAGCACCACGACGACGCCGGAGACATGCGTGCCCTCCGCGCGCAACGGCGAGACGCTCATCTCGACCGAATGTTCGGCGCCGCCGGCCGCCGGCACGAGCACCGCGCGCTTGCCGGCCGAGATCCGGCCACCGCTTGTCAGAGCTTTGCGCACCGGGTCGCCGAGCGCGCGCCGGTCGGTCTCGTCCACCAGCGTCGCGACGTCCGCGAAGCTGCGGCCGATGAGCTGGTCGAACCGCTGCCCGAGCAGCAGAGCCGCCGCTTGATTGAGGTAGTCGATCCGCCCCTCGGCATCGACCGTCAGCACGCCCTCGCCCATCGCGTCCAGGGTCGCGAGCGCGCGCGGCCGCTGCGGCTCCTGGCCCGCCTCCGGCAGCATTTCGAGCGCCGTCAACAACAGAACCGGTTCGCCCGCGTTGTCGATCAGCGCGGTCGAGATCTCGACGCGCGTGACCTGGCCCTGGGCGCCGACCAGTTCCGCCTCGTAGCGTTCCGCGGCCGGCTCGCCGGCGAGCCGGCGGCGCAGATTCTGATCGACGAGCGCCGCGTACTCCGGCGCGACGAAGTTCGACAAGGGCATGCCGATCACGCGCTCCCGGGTCGTACCGAGCAGCGCGAGAAAGCGCTGGTTCGCGAACAGCACGCGATCGCGCGTGACCACCACCGCTTCATGCACGGCCTCGACGAGCCGCTGGAACAATTGCTCGCGGTCGTGCATGCGCGCGCCGCGCTGCTCGACGGTCTCGAGCAATTGATTGACCGCGCCCCCCAGTTGGCCGAGCGCGGCCGGCTGACCGTCGAGCGTGACCCGGCCGGAAGGCCCGGCGTTGCGCGTCAGTTGCGTGATCTGCCGCGAGAACTTGTCGAGCGCGGCTTCCTGGCGCCTCTTGCGCCAAACCAGGACGATCACGCTGGCGGCGAGCAGTGCCGAGGTCGCAATCCAAATGATTCCGAAAGGCAGTTTCAACTCGGACCTCGTATTCGATGATTCAGAACAGCGCCCAAGTTCCTTGTTCCGTCGTCGCCCGGCCGCGCCGCGAATCATCGCAGTGCACAGAATAGCGCACGGGGTTGGCATCGCTTGGGGAAATTGACCATAATCACTCCTCTTAAATCAGCAAATCATCGATCGAGACGCCATGGACACCGCAGCAGCACGACGCCAGATGGTCGATCAGCAAATCCGCACCTGGGAGGTGCTCGATGAGCGGGTCCTGGATGCCCTCGGCGCGATTCCCCGGGAAGCCTTCGCGCCCGCCGGATTCGAGGATCTGGCGTTCGCGGATGCGCCGATCCCGATCGGATTCGGCCAGACGATGCTCGCGCCGAAAATGCACGGCCGCATCCTGCAGTCGCTCGCGATCAATCCGATCGACTCGGTGCTGGAAATCGGCACCGGCACCGGCTACCTCGCCGCCTGCCTCGCGCTGCTCGCCCGCAAGGTCAAATCGATCGACGTTCACCCGGAATTCGTCGCGCTCGCGCGCCGCAACCTGGCGCATGCCCGCGGCGCCGACGTCGAGATCGGGTTGCGCGATGCGTTCGCGCCCGGACCGCTCGGCGAGTTCGACGTGATCGCCGTCACCGGTTCGATGCCGGTGTACGACGCGCGCTTCGCCGCGGCGTTGGCGCCCGGCGGCCGTCTGTTCGCGATCGTCGGCGCAGCCCCCGTCATGGAGGCGATCCTCGTGCGCCGCGTCAGCGCCGCCGAGTGGACCCGCGAGAGCCTGTTCGAGACGGTCGTCGAGCCGCTGACCGGCAGCGCCGCCCCGAACGGGTTCGTATTCTGACGGCGGCGTGGATCCCATGGTGGTCGGACTGACGCCGGCGCAATTCCTCGAACGACGCGGGCACGGCGAGGCCTTCGTGCTGCTCGACGTGCGTGAAGTCTGGGAAACCGTGGTGGCGCCGGTGCCGATCGAGCACCGGCACATTCCGATGGGAGAAATCCCGGACCGGCTGGCTGAACTCGAGACGGACCTGAACACGGTCGTGATCTGTCATGCGGGATCGCGCAGCATGGAAGTCGCGCGCTATCTCGAACGTCGAGGCTTCCGCGCCGTGTTCAATCTGACCGGCGGCATCGACGCCTGGTCGCGCGACGTGAACGGGACGATTCCCCGCTATTAGCCGCCGGCGCCGTCTGCGGCCGCCGCGATCCGCGCATCGATCAAGTCCAACAGCCGCCCGACGCTGCCGCGCTGCGTATAGACGGCGGCGCGGCCGGCCTCGCCGATGCGGCGGCGGCGCGCCGCGTCGCCGAACAGCGCGATCAGGTTCGCGGCAAGGTCGGCCGCATCGGCGACGATCAGCGCCGCGCCGGCGGCGGACAGGACGGCTGCGATTTCGCGGCCGTTGTCATTCGACGGCCCAGTGAGCACCGGCACGCCGAGGGCGGCCGGCTCGAGCAGATTATGCCCGCCGACCGGCACGAGACTGCCGCCGACGAATGCAATGTCGGCGGCGCCGTAGAAAAGCCCCAACTCACCGATCGAGTCGAGCAACAGCACCGTCGCCTCGGCGGGGACCGGCTGACCGCCGCTGCGGCGCGCCCATCGCAGCCCGGCGCCGTCCAACATCGCCGCCACCCGCCCGAATCGGTCTGGATGGCGCGGAGCCAGAATCAATAGCGCCGCGGGCACCGCCGGTAGCAACGCCCGATGTGCGCAGAGCAC
>JAJXYR010000212.1 GCA_021780475.1 Pseudomonadota bacterium | reverse complement strand
TGGCGGCTGACGCGGCGCAAGCTGGACCGCGTCGTCGAGACCCACGAGAACTTCCTGACCTATCCGCAGACGTCGCCGGAAATCTACGCCTGGCTGCCGTACCACAAGGAAGACGTGCCGCCGCCGCCGTCCGGGACCGGCGGCGGGCCCGGATGAGCCGCCCGGTGGGCGGGCTCACCCGGGGCGCGGGCGAGCTTCAGGCACTCGCGAGCGGCCGGTACTCGAGCGCCAGCGCCCGCGCGACGGCCTCGTGCGTGACCGCGCCGGCGTGCACGTTCAGGCCCTGCGCGAGGCCGCGATCGGCCGCGATCGCCTTACGCCACCCGTGGTCCGCCAAGGCTTTGACGTAAGGCAGTGTGGCGTTCGTCAATGCGACCGTGGAGGTGCGCGGAACTGCGCCCGGCATGTTCGTCACGCAATAATGGATCACGCCGTCCAGGATGTAGGTCGGTTCCGCGTGCGTCGTCGGTCTGCTGGTCTCGAAACAGCCGCCCTGATCGATCGCGATATCGACGAGTACGGCGCCCTGCTTCATGGTCTTGACCATCGCGTGCGTCACCAGCTTCGGCGCCGCCGCGCCGGCTATCAGCACCGCGCCGACGACGAGGTCGGCTTCGCGGACGAGTTCCTCGATCGCATGCGCGGTCGAATACACGGTCTTCAACTGGTTGCCGAAGATCGACGACAGTTCGCGCAGGCGTTTGACCGAGCGATCGACGACCGTGACCTCGGCGCGCAAGCCGACTGCCATTTCGGCCGCGTGAGTGCCGGACACCCCGCCGCCGAGTACGACGACTTTCGCCGGTGCGACACCCGGCACGCCGCCGAGCAGCACGCCGAAACCGCCATTGGCCTTCTGCAGGCAATTGGCGCCCACCTGCACCGACATGCGGCCGGCAACCTCGCTCATCGGCGTCAGCAGCGGCAGCGATCCATCCGGCCAGGTGACCGTCTCGTACGCGATCGCGGTCGCGCCGGATGCCATCAGCGCGAGCGCCTGTTCGCGGTCCGCCGCCAGGTGCAGGTAGGTGAACAGGGTCTGATCCTTGCGCAACTGCTTGCATTCGGCGAGCTGCGGTTCCTTGACCTTGACGATCAGTTCGGCCCAGGCGAAGACCTGTTCCGCGGTCGCGGCGATGGTCGCCCCGGCCGCCTGGTAATGCGCGTCTTCGAAGCCGATCCCGCTGCCGGCGCCCGTCTGCACCAGAACCTGATGGCCTGCGCGCACCAATTCCAGCACGCCCGCCGGCACCAGGCCGACCCGATATTCGTGGATTTTGATCTCTTTCGGAACGCCGATCTTCATGAAGTCTCCCTGGGCGAGTGGTGCCGGTGGCAATGGACCTAGCTTAGGTTCGCCGGGCGCCGAAGTTATGCGAAATCGTCCTCCACGCGCCGCCTGATGGCAGAAAGCACACGCATTCGAGTCGAATACGCAATAAAATGCGACCCATGAAACTGGATCGCTTTGACCGCGCGATCATTCGCGCGCTGCAGCTCGACGGCAGGGTTACCAACAGCCAGCTGGCGGAAACCGTGAACCTGTCCGAATCGGCGTGTCTCCGGCGGGTGCGCGCGCTGGAGGAAGCCGGGTTCATCGAGGGCTACGCCGCGCTGATCAACCAACAAAAGGCCGGTTGTCCGGTCAACGTGTTCGTCAACATCACGCTGGAGCGTCAGGAGCAGGCCCAGCTGCTCGCCTTCGAGGAGGCCGTACGCCGGGTCCCCGAGGTCATGGAGTGCTACCTGATGTCCGGCGAGTACGACTACCTGCTGCGCGTGGTGCTCGCGGACACGGCCGATTTCGAGCGGCTGCACAGCCAGCACCTGACGCGATTGCCGAACGTCGCCCGCGTCCATTCGTCCTTTGCGCTGCGCACGGTGCAAAAATCGCGCGAGTTGCCGGTGCGGTGAACGCGGAGCGCCCCGCCGTTCAGCGCCGATGGCGCGCGCGCCGCAATTCGCCGATCAGCAGCCGTTGCCACAGGCGCTCCTCGCGGGTCGACGGCGAGCGAAGCGCCATCCGCTCGAGCAGCGGTTCGAATTCGGCTGGCACCTTGCCGGGGCGCGCGAAAGCGAGCGCGGCCCGCAGCTTGCCGACCGGTCCTGCGGTGCGGCGCCGCACCGACCGCAGCGCCTCCGCGAGCGCGATCTCCTCGCGCGTCAGGTCGGTTCCGAACGGAAAATCGGAGAACAGGCCGCGCGCCCGGGCGAGGACGAACCGCTGTTCGAGCATCGCCGGGGTGTTGTTGCGGTGGGCGTCCGGAATGCGGTGGTCGCGGGCGAGTTTGCCCGCGTCCTGCGCCTGACGGCGCAAATCCTCCTGGAAGCGGGAGTCCGCCACGTTCAGCATCGCGGTGATCACGTCTTGATCTGAAAGGCCGCGCAAATCGGCGACACCGTACTCGGTGACGACGATGTCGCGCAGATGCCGCGGGATCGTCGTGTGCCCGTAATGCCAGCGTATGTTCGACCTGACACCGCCGTCCGCCTCGCGCGTGCTGCGCACGGCGATGATCGACCTGGCGTCCGCGAGCGTCTGTGCCATGGCGACGAAGTTGTACTGACCTCCGACCCCGCTGACGACGCGGCCATCCTCGAGCCCGTCGGAAACCACGGCGCCGAGCAATGTCGCCATCATCGCGGTGTTGATGAACCGGCCGTGTGCGCGCTGTGCGATGCGCAGGTCGCGGTCGTCGCCGTCGAGCTGGTTGGTGAAGCCAACCCCGCACATGGAGAACTGCCGCCGCTCCGTCTCGGGCATGTCTCTGAGCGCCGCGTAGAAGCCGCGCGAACCCAGAAAAAATCCGCCGTGCAGCAGCGTGCCGCCCAGCAGGCGCCGGCCGGTGCAGTGGGCCAGCATCCGCTCGACGCAGCGCTCATCGTCGAGGCGCGCATCGACCTCGACGCCGTCGGCGTTGCGGATGCGGCCGTCGACCCAGCAGCTGTCGGCCCGGAACACGCCGAGACGCCGCAGCGTCTCGAAGTCCGCCGCGTCGAGCGGGCTTTGGAAGCCACCCGCCGCGGCGGCCCGCAGCAGGCGGGCATCGACCGCTTCGTCGATCGCGCCCGCGTCGAGCAGACGCTGGATCCGCGCCTCATCATAGACCCTGCGCCTGAGGATGCCGCAGCGGTACAGGTCCAGGAATCCGTCGACGAACATCTCGGTGCACGCGTAAAGGCCGGCCTGGAACGGCTCCTCTCCGCCGATCGAGGCCGCCGCGACGCCCGCCTGGACCGGCGTTCCCAGCAAGCGGTGGATCTCGCGGAATTCCTCGTTCTGCTGATGGCGCAGCTGCAGGCCGTAGACGACCGCATCGCCGATCTCGCCGATGCCGAGCTGCAGCGTGCCGCCGTCGCGCACCAGCCGCGCCGCATGCAGTCCGATGGCATGGTCGACGGTCGACAGGCGCGGGTTCGGCGGGGCGAACAAATCATGTTCGTAGCGCGGATGCTCGACCAGGAAGTCGAACGTGTCCGCGGTCACCGCGGCCGGGCCGAACATGAACGGCATCTGCCGGTTGACCTCGCCGATGACGACGACCTCTCGGCCGGCACGCCGCTCCGGCTGCAGCAGCGTCAGCAGGTCGAGCGTCAGATCCGGATTCGATCCGAGGCTGTATTCGACGCCGCCGGTGCCGACCCGCTTCGCCACCAATTGACAGATGACGTTCACGCCGCGGGCCGCGACGTCGCGGGCCACCTGGGTGTAGTTGCTGCTGATGTAGTGCCGTTGCGCGTGCGCCGAACCCAGGTGCGCGCCCGGGTCGAGGTAGAACTCGACGATCTCGATGTTGTCCGGCACCGTACCGGCGTGCAGGTCGCGGACATAGTCGAGCGGCACGAAATCGCCGAAGATCCGCCGCACCAGGGGCTCGAGAAGCCGCCGTTCCAGCTCGCCGTGCCAACGGGGAAGATCCAGGCTGAGCGCGGTGAAGATTTGCAGCCGGATCGCCGGGTCGCGCCGCGCGCGCCGGTAGAACTCGTTGGCGAGAGGGTGTGGTTTGCCGAGGCCGAGCGGCAGCGCCAATGCGATCCGCGGACCCACCCGCGCGAGGGTCGCCTCGACGCACTCGGCGACGTCGTCGAACGGCCGCGGGCTCCCGGTCATGCTCAGCGCTTCGGCACCAGCACCAGGGTGAAGGCGATCTTGACGTCGTTGCCGACCCACTCGGTGCTCTTCCAGTCTCCCTGACCGACGCCGAAGTCCAGCCGCTCGAGCGTTGCGGCGCCCGTCAGCACCGCACCCGTCGGAGTCGCGGCGAAATTGAACGTGATGGGCACGGCCCGGCTGACGCCCCGCAGCGTCAACATGCCGGTCGCCCGATATCCAGCCGGGCCCGCGCGGGTGAACGAGCCGGTCGTGTACTCGGCGGTCGGCCATTTGGCGACGTCGAAAATGTCCGAGCCCTGCATCGTGCCGTCGCGATCCTTGTCCTTCGAGTCCGCGGATTTCATGTCGATCCGCACGTCGAAATGCGACTTCGCCAGGTCATCCGCCGCGAACACGATCGTGGCGCCGAACCGGTGAAATTGAGCGGTGAACGGGGCACCGGCCTGCGTGCCGGTGAACTGCAGCCGGCTTTGGGCCGCAACCAGCGTGTAGGTGGTCGGCGCCGCGCCGGCCGGTATCGCCGGCAACGTCACCGTGGCGGCGCAGGCAAAAAGGGCAAATCGATTCATGAGCGCATCCTCGGGCGGCGGACCGGCAACATGCGCCGCAGCACGTCATCCCGGTCCCAGAAATGATGTTTCAACGCGGCGAGTACGTGCAGAATCACGAGTGCGAACAACAGCTTGCTCAGGATGCCGTGGGTCTCCCTCAACAGCTTGAAGGCCGGCTCGTTCGGGCCGATCAGGTTCGGCCACGTGAACAGGCCGAACCAGCTCACCGAATAGTTCTTGGCCGACGACATCAGCCAACCCGTCAGCGGCATCGCGAACAGCAACGCATAGATCGCCGTATGCGTCGCCGCCGCGGTGGTTTTGGCCGCCCGCCTCATGCCGGGCGGCAGCGGCGGCGGCGGATTGGCGAGCCGCCAGGCCAGGCGCAATACCGCAAGCGCGAGGATCGTCATGCCGAAGCTCTTGTGACGGGCGAGCAAAATCAACTTGTGCATGCCGAGCGGCAGACGTTCCGCGAGTTTCGCGAGCACGAACTGGACGACGATCAAGCCCGCGATGGTCCAGTGCAGCGCCTGCGCGACCGCGCCGTAGCGGGGTTCGGCATTCGTCGTTGGCATCGTCGCGCTCCGGGGTGACACTGGGGTGGCTCAAGTCTAAACAAGTTGGAGACCCGATGCCCTCTTGGAAATGCGCAGGGCTTGCGCTGCTCGCCGCGCTGCTCGCCGCCTGTCAGCCGGCGGCACCGGGGCGACCCTCCGTCCACGGTGTGGGCGCCGTCGTGCCGCCGGCCGGCGCGGTGGTCTACCGGATCGAAGGCGGCGCTTCGTCGCTGCAGGTCCTCGCGTACCGCGCGGGTCCCCTGGCGGCGCTGGGTCATGATCACGTGATCACGAACTCCGCGCTCGGCGGCTGGGTGCTCGCGGCCGGTGCGGTCACGGCGTCCAGTTTTCGGATCGACATCCAGACCAGTCGATTCGTCGTCGACGACGCGGCGGCCCGGCGCGCGGCCGGAGCGGATTTCTCCGAACCCGTGGCCGAGGACGCCCGGGCCGGAACGCGCGCGCACATGCTCGGGCCGACCCAGCTCGACGCCGCGCGGTTTCCGACGATCGTCGTGCGCAGTCTCGCCATCCGCGGGAGCGCGCCGCGCTTCGCGGCCACGGTCGCGATTCAGATCGCCGGACGCAAGGCGACCTTGACCGTGCCGTTCGTGCTGTCGCGTTCGCGCGATCGCCTGACCGCGAGCGCCGCGTTCACTCTGCGCCAGTCCGCGCTCGGTCTTACTCCCTACAGCGTGATGCTCGGCGCACTGCGGGTCCGCGATCAGGTCCGGGTCGCCCTTCGGATCGTCGCGATTGCCGGGCGGACGTGAATGGGCGTTATGCGGCCCCAACGAGGATGATCGGCGTGCCTTCGGGTGCCGAATAGCAGAAAGCGCCGAACGGCGCGCCGGCCCGTGCCGCGGGTTCGAGCCCGGCGGCCGCGATCCGTTCGACCGCCGCGGCCGGGTCCGTCACCTCGAATACCAGGCTCGGGCGGCCGACCCGCTGCGGTTCGTACAGGCCGACGTCGACCGTGTCGCTGGTGCAGCCGATGTGCGGTTCGGGCGCATCCGGCTCGTCCACGCCGACGAAGCCGATGCCCTCCCAATGCGCCTTCGACGCGGCGAAGTCCGCCGCGGGCAGCGCGATTTCGCGGAAATAGCCGAGCAGGGATGACCTGGCGGGCGGCCATTCCAACGGCGAGAACGTGCGCGCCTCGATGAAACGAACCTGGGTTGCGGACGGATCGCGCCAGCCGATTTCATTGAACACGTCCGCCCCCAAATGCCGGAATTCGAAGTCCACGCCGGCACGTTCGAGCAGAGCCAGATGTTTCAGCAGGTCCGGTTTGACGAACGTCAGCGCCGGGCCGAAATCCGCGGACTGATGCAGGCCGATGTACAGCCTGCCGTCGCCCGCCACCGCGTAGGGATGGCGCCAGGCCTCGCCGACCTCGGCCGTCGCGAACCCGAGCTTGCGGTAAAAGCCGATCGAGGCCTCGATGTCCGGCGCCGGCGTCGAGAACTCGAGGAACCGGCCGAAGGTCGCCGGTGCGCCGCCATCGGCCGGTGTCAGTTGATCCCGCCTACGCACAGGTATTTGATCTCGGTGTAATCGAGGATGCCGTATTTCGAGCCTTCGCGACCCGTGCCCGATTCCTTGACGCCGCCGAATGGCGCGACTTCCGTCGAGATGAGCCCGGTGTTCAATCCCACGATCCCGTATTCAAGAGCTTCGGAGACGCGCCAGCTGCGCCCCAAGTCGCGCGTGTAGAGATAGGCCGCCAATCCGAACTCGGTATCGTTCGCCATCGCGATCGCCTGTGCTTCGGTGTCGAAACGAAACAGCGGCGCCACCGGCCCGAAAGTCTCCTCGCGTGCGACCGACATGGACGGCGTCACGTCCGTCAACACGGTGGGTTCGAAGAACGTACCGCCGAGTGCGTGCCGCTTCCCGCCGCGCGCGACCTTTGCGCCCTTCGATACCGCATCCGCCACGTGTTCCTCGACCTTGGCCACCGCCTTCGCGTCGATCAGCGGTCCTTGATCGGTGACGCCGGCCAGGCCGTCGCCGACCCGCAGTGCGTCGACCGCCGCGCACAGCTTGCGCGCGAATTCGTCGTAGACGCCCGCCTGGACGAGCAGGCGGTTGGCGCACACGCAAGTCTGGCCGGTATTGCGATATTTGCTGGTCATCGCCCCGAGTACGGCGGCGTCCAGGTCGGCGTCGTCGAATACGATGAACGGGGCGTTTCCGCCGAGTTCCATCGAGATCTTCTTCATGGTGCCCGCGCACTGCGCCATGAGCTTCTTGCCGACCGCCGTCGACCCGGTGAACGTCAGCTTGCGCACCAGCGGATTGGAGGTCATTTCGCCGCCGATCTGGGTCGCGCTGCCGGTGATGACGCTGAACACGCCCCGAGGGATGCCGGCGCGCTCGGCGAGTTCCGCCAGCGCGAGCGCAGAATACGGCGTCTGCGTGGCCGGTTTGCACACGAACGTGCAGCCGGCCGCGAGAGCCGGAGCGGCCTTGCGCGTGATCATCGCCGCGGGGAAGTTCCACGGGGTGATGGCCGCGACCACGCCGACCGGCTGGCGCAGGACCAAGATCCGCTTGTCCGGCTGATGGCTCGGGATCACATCGCCGTAAATCCGCTTCGACTCCTCGGCGAACCACTCGATGAACGAGGCGGCGTAAGCGATTTCACCCTTCGCCTCCGCGAGCGGCTTGCCCTGTTCGGCGGTCATCAGAGCGGCGAGGTCCTCCTGGTTCGCGAGAATCAACTCGAACCACCGCCGCAGCACCGACGCGCGGTCCTTGGCCGTGCGGGCGGCCCAGGCCGGAAAGGCCTGCGCCGCGGACTCGATCGCGAGCCGCGCCTCGGCGGTGCCCATGTCGGGCACCGTGCCCAGCGGCTCGCCCGTTGCCGGATTGTCGACCGGCAGGCTGGCGCCGTTCGTGGCATTCAGCCAGCGGCCGTCGAGATAACAGGATTGCCGCAAAAGCAGCGGATCACGCAGCTTGATCATGATGAACCGTCCCGGGCCGACACGTGGTCAGCCTATGTGCTGATGAAAGAATTCGAGGCTGCGTTCCAGCGCGAGTTTCGCACTCGCCGGTTCGAAGCTCGCGCGGTCGGTGCAATTGAAGCCGTGATCCGCGTGATAGATGTGAAAAATCCCGCCGGGGTCGGCCGCCTTGACTTGCTGGACCGCGGACATGGGAATGTGCGAGTCGAGATCGCCGTAGTGGTACATGACCGGGCAGCGCGGCTTTTCCGCAAGATGCCGGGTGGTGCCGCCGCCGTAGTAGGACACGGCCGCAGCGATCGGCAGGCGCGCGGCGGCGAGGAAGGCGATCGTGCCGCCCCAGCAGTAGCCGACGACACCCACCTTGCCGGCGGGGGCGACGCGGTCGATCGCGGCGGCGACGTCCAGCATCACCGCCTCGTTCTGCAGCGCCTGCATGTAGCCGCGGCCCCGGGCGACATCGGCATAGGGCACATCGACGTCGCGCTCGATGCGATCGAACAAAGCCGGCGCGACGGCGAGGAAGCCGGCCGCCGCATACTGGTCGGTCACCGCCCGTATGTGGGCGGTGACGCCGAAGATCTCCTGAATGACCACCACGCCGCCCCGCGGTTTGGCCCGGGGTTCGCCGAGCCAGGCGGACAAGCGGTGTCCATCCGCCGCGGTGAGCTCGATCGTCTTCGACATGCTTGGCTGCGCCCTCGTGAAACAGGCCCGGGAGAATACCGCGATAGCTCCTCAGCGCTCAAGGATCGCCGTGACGCCCATCCCGCCGGCCGTGCAAACGGAGATCAGGCCGCGCCTGCCGCGCTGCTCGTCGAGAATCTTCGCGAGCGTGGCCACCAGGCGCCCGCCGGTCGCCGCGAACGGATGACCGATCGCGAGACTGCCGCCCCTGACGTTGAGCCGCGAGCGGTCGATGGTCCCGAGGACCTCGTCGCGCGCGAGCTTTTCGCGACAGAAGGCTGGATCGTTCCAAGCCTGCAGCGTGCACAGGACCTGGCCTGCGAACGCTTCGTGAATCTCGTAATAATCGAAGTCCTGAAGGCGCATCCCGGAGTCCCGCAGCATCGCCGGCACCGCATAAGCCGGAGCCATCAGCAAGCCTTCACGTCCGCCGGCGTAATCGACCGCCGCCGTCTTGCCGTAGGCAAGATATGCCAGCACCGGCAGGTCGCGCTGCCTTGCCCAGGCCTCCGAGCACAGCAATACCGCGGACGCGCCGTCGGTCATCGGCGTCGAGTTCCCGGCCGTCAGGGTTCCCGCGCCGGAACGGTCGAATACCGGCGCCAATTTCGCCAGCTTCTCCATGCTGGTGTCTGCGCGTACGTTGTTGTCCCGGTCGAGGCCCAGATAGGGCTGCACCAGGCCGCGATAAAACCCGTTCGCATAGGCCTCGGCCGCCTTGCGGTGGCTCTCGAGCGCAAGCCGGTCCTGCTGTTCACGGGATATCCCCCAGGTCTTGACCATCAGTTCCGTGCTCTCGCCCATCGACAGTCCCGTGCGCGGTTCGGTGATGCCGGGAAGCGCCGGCTTGAAGTGCCGCGGCCGCAGGCCGAGCCAGGCCGACGCGCGGGCAGCCGTGGTCCTGGCTCGGTAGCTCTTGAGCAGCAGTCTCTGGAAATCACGCGGGAACGCGACCGGCGGGTCGCTGACGGTGTCGGCGCCGCCGGCGATTCCCGCGTCGATCTGGCCCAGCGCGATCTTGTTGCCGATCTGGATCGCCGCTTCGAGGCCGGTGCCGCAGGCGCGCTGTAGATCCAGCCCCGGCGTTTGCGGCGACAGTCCCGATCCCAGCACCGACTCGCGCACGAGATTCCACTGGCTCGGGTGCTTCATGACCGCGCCGGCCGCGACTTCGCCCAAGCGCTCGCCCCGCAAACCAAAGCGGTCGACGACGGCGGCGAGCGCCGCGGTCAGCATTTCTTGATCTCCGACCTCCGCATACGCGCCATGGCCGCGGGCGAAGGGAATGCGCACGCCGCCTGCGATCGCGACGCGCCGTGCACCGGTGCCTACCAACATGGGGGACGTCCTCCGTCTGCGGTCCGGCCTCGATTATGAACCACTTCCATGAACCGCTTCGTCGCGCGGCCGGGCCGCAGGCACGCTGCCCCGGCTTGTCCGCCTGGCGGCCGGAGCGCACTTTGCGGACGTCATCTCGCGGATCGGCGAACCGACGGCGCCGCGATGAGTCAGACTGTTGCGTGCGCAACATCCCCTGGCTGATCGGGTTCTCCCTGGTGTCGATGGCGGCGCTGGCGCCCTTGCGCGTGTCCGCGGCGACACGCGCGGGCGAATCGAATCCGCAGGTGTCGGTGACCCGGGGCGTGGCGGGCCATGGCGCCCGCGCGTCGGCGACGATCCGGATACATGCCGGGCGCAAGTCGGTTTGGGCCGTGCTGACGAGTTGTCGGGACGCCGTTCAAATCGTGCCCCACCTGCGTCGCTGCGACGTCGAACAGACCGCGCCCGACGGGTCGTGGCAGCGGATCAAGCAGGTCGTCGGCTATCCCTGGTACCTGCCGCGGGTGAGTTACGTGGTCAAGGCCAGCTACCGCGTCCCCGAGCGCATCGGCTTCGAAGAGGTGCAAGGGGATTTCAAAGTGCTGCGCGGATCGTGGTATTTGCGGCGCGACGGAAGCGTGACGATCGCCCACTACGAGTTCGACGTCGTTCCTCCGTTCTGGATTCCGGCCTGGGTCATCCGCATGGAATTGACGCGCGATCTGCCGAAGATGCTGCGCGCGCTGCGCGCGCGGGCCGAGTGACGCGCCGTCGCGGCGGACAGCAAGAATGCCCGGGCTGCGGTATCCTATCTGGCTGGCGTTAAATTTCATGGGACCGAATCGTGGTGCGCAAGATCGTCGACAAGCGCTTCGAGCAACGCCTCGCGGGGCTGATCAATTCGGGTGACAGGGAGGTGCTCCGCGGCGGCCGCAAGGGCGTCGAAAAGGAGTCCCTGCGCGTGACGCCGGACGGGCGGCTCGCGCAAACGCCGCATCCCGCGGCCCTGGGCGCCGCGCTCACGAATCCGAACATCACCACCGACTTCTCCGAGTCCTTGATCGAGCTGGTCACGCCGCCGTTCGGTGAGACCTGGGAATTGCTGCAATACCTGTGCGATTTGCACCAGTTCGTCTACCGGCACCTGGACCAGGAGCTGCTGTGGGCCACGAGCATGCCGTGCGCGATGTCCGGCGACGACGAAATCCCGCTCGCCCGTTATGGCGGCTCCAACGTCGGGCGCATGAAGACGATTTACCGCCGCGGTCTGGGATTGCGCTACGGGCGCATGATGCAGGCGATATCCGGCGTCCATTTCAATTACTCGTTTGCGCCCCGCTTATGGGAGGCACTCGAGGCCGTCGCCCAGTCGAAGGCCGCGCGGCAGGATTTCGTTTCCGAACAATATTTCGCGGTGCTGCGCAATTACCGACGGTTCGGTTGGCTGGTGCTGTACCTGTTCGGCACATCGCCCGCGGTGCCGCGGGCATTTTTCGCCGGCCGGGTCCATGATCTGCAGGAACTGGACCGCGACACGCTGTTCGAGCCCCATGCCACGTCGCTGCGGATGAGCGACATCGGCTATCGCAACAAGAACCAGGCGGCGGTGAGCGTGTCGGTCAACACGCTGCGCGACTACACGCGCGATCTTGCGGGCGCAATGGCGACCCCCTTCCCGCCGTATGAGCGGATCGGCGTGAAGGTGGACGGGGAGTACCGGCAGCTGAATGCAAACATCCTGCAGATCGGCAACGAGTACTACAGTTTCATCCGGCCCAAACGCGTCGCCCGCCAGGGCGAGCCGCCGAACAAGGCATTGGAGCGAGCCGGCGTCGAGTACCTGGAGGTGCGCGCCCTGGACGTAAGCGCCTTCGATCCGGTCGGCGTGAATCAGGGAAAATTGCGGTTTCTGGAGGCATTCCTCGCGCTCTGCCTGATTCGCGACAGCGCGCCGATCGACCGCGGTGAACAAGATGCCCTGGATGCCAACCACGTTCTGGTCGCGCGCCGCGGACGCATGCCGGATTTGACGCTGATGCGCGACGGCCGGCAGCGGCCGATGCTGGACTGGGCGCGGGAGCTGCTCGAGGACATGGAGGGCGTCTGCGAGATGCTCGACCACGGCGAGGCGACGCGTCCCTACCGCGCGGCACTCGAACAGCAGCGGCTCAAAATCGACGACCCGGAGCGCACGCCGTCGGCGCGCATGCTCGCCGAGCTGCGCCAGACCGGCGAGAGCTTTGCGGACCTTGCGCTGCGCATGTCCAAATTGCACAAGGATTACTTTTTAGGGCTGTACCCGCCGAATCCGAACAGGCTGGCCGAGTTCGCGGCGGAGGCGGCGGAATCGCATGCGGCGCAGCGACGCATCGAGCTCGCCGACAAGGAGGACTTCGACACCTATTTGGCGCGGTATCTCGCGGGCTGAGCCGGATTTGTCATAATCCCGCCCGCAGGCGCGCATTCGGGAGTCCAATCACGCTTTTCCGCCGCGGTGCGCTCGATCGGCGCTGAAACGTGTGGCGCATTTCCTGGAGTCGGCGCCCGGGCGCGGCTACGGTGTCCGCATGACACCATCCAACGGGCTCACGGACGAACTCCCGGATCTGCCGCACGCACGCCAGCTGAAGTCCGGCTTCCACTGGCTGGCTTTCGAGCCCGACCTGGAGCGCG
>JAJXYR010000272.1 GCA_021780475.1 Pseudomonadota bacterium | reverse complement strand
TCCAGCGGAAGCTGTTGTCGAACCACTGCGTCTTCCAGCCGAACTCGAAATTCGTCAGGTAGTCCGGCTTGTACGGCGGCAGCTTGCCGCCGCCGTTGCGGTTCACGCCGCCCGGCCGGAAGCCCTTCGAGTAGGTCAGGTACACCAACTTGTCGCGGTCCAGCTTGTAGGTGAAATTGATCTTCGGCGTCTCACCCGAGCCGGTGCTGCGGCCATTGAGGTCCTGGCAGGGCGCGTCGCGCCACGGCACGTTAGGCTGCGGACAAATCGCAACGCCTGTGTGCGAACTCATCGTCGAATTGAAGCCGTAGAAGCCCTGTAGCGTATTGTCGAACGTGTAGTAGCGCACGCCCAAATTCATCGTCAACTTCGACGTCAGGTCGAAGCCGGTCTCGGCAAATATCGCCGAGTCGCGGTCCACGCGCTCTTGGTCGGTCAGCCAGAGCGTCCCGGGCCATCCGGGAACTGACGCGTCGTTCGGCGCCACCGAACCCAGCGGGGCGCCGTTGTCGATCAAATAATCCTGCAGGATCTCGTGCACCTGGCGCTGAAAGAACACGCCGGCGGTCGCATGCACCCAATTATCCTTCGGCGTCGACACGCGCAGCTCGTTGCTGGTCTTGGTGTAATGATCGCGACCCAAGATGGTCTGGGCGGGGTTGATCACGTTGCCGGCGTTGTCGGTGAAATAGGCGCCGTAATTGGCGAATGAATAGTAGTGGTCATACGCGAGCGAATAATCGGTGTAATCGCTCTGCTCATGCGTGTTGCGGGTCAGATACGCGCCCGAATACACGATGTCGAAGTTGTTGATCTTGCCCTCGACCGTGAGCGCGGACTGCATCCAGGAATCATGCACAGTGTCCGGAAAGAAATGCGCGACCTTCAGGTCGCCGAGGGCCGGGTTGTAGCCGAAATTGCCGTTGGTATCGGCGACCTGACCCATGACGGTCGGCGTGACGGTCCACTGATCGTTCAAGTCGATTTTCAGCGCCGCGCGGCCGCCCTTGGTCTCGACGTCGTTGTAATGATTCCTGACCTGCGAGGCGTTGTCGAACGGGATCGTCGTGTTATTGGGTCCGAGGAAGGACACCGTGCTGTGCACGTTGTCGATGTAACCCGCGTCCTTCACGTCCCAGCCGACGAGGCGCACCGCGGCCCGGTCGGACAGCGGCAGATTCACATAACCCTCGGCCGTATACCCGATGCCGCCGTGGGAGACCGAATCGACACCGACGTCGTAACCGGCCGAGAACCGGTGGGTATCGGGCTTGTTGGTGATGATGCGGATCGTGCCGGCCTCGGAACTCGCGCCGTACAGCGTGCCCTGGGGGCCGTCGAGGGCTTCGACGCGCGCCACATCGTAGATATGGATGTTGAGATTGCCGTCGATGGTCGTGACGGGCTGCTCGTCGAGGTACATGCCGACCGACGGCAGGGAACCGGAGTGATTGCCGTCGCCGCCGCTCGCGACGCCGCGCATGTAGGTGTGCTCGAACGAGGGTCCGAGGCTCTGGAACGACACGCTCGGCAGGTACTTCACATACGAGTCGAAGTCGGTGACGTGCAATTGATCCAGCTGTTTCGTGCCCAGCGCCTGTATGTTGATCGGCACGTCCTGCATGTTCTCGGTGCGCTTCTCGGCGGTGACGACGACCTCCTGCAAAGTCCCCGTTCCGTCGGAATTACCGCCGGCATCGGCCGCGTAGACCGCGTGCATGCACGCGAGTAGCGCGGACGCAACAGGTACGCCGGCGCGCGCCGCGGCGCTGCGCAAATGCCGTGCATTCCCATTAACAGTTTGAATCTTATTGAGTTTTCTCGATCGGCTGCGCGTCATTATTGAAATCCCCTGAGATACTATTCATACAACTGCCAACAGTATGGCATAGGGCCGATAATTTCAGAAGTTGGGCACCGCCGGATAGGCGTCCAGCACCGCGCCGAGCGCCGCCTTCAAGGGCTCGAGCCAGGGTTCATAGTGGCGCCACTGTTCGATGCCGCCGCGATAAATCGGTTGGCGCACCTGTTGCGCGCTCGCGGTGCGCACGGACCGCTCGGTTTCGTAAAAACTGAGGCAGCCGGGCTCGAACGGCAGGCCGCAATACTCGAGCAGCCGCCGCACCTCGCCTTCTGTGTCCTCGATCATCGCCTCGTAGAACACGCGGTGCACGCGCCCCGGCAACACCGCGTCGAAATGCGCCATCAATTCGACGTAGTCGCGGTAATACCGGCCAAGGTCCTCGAGGCTGTACGTAAAATGCTGGCCGCGCGCGAAATGCTGCTTGAATCCGGAGAAGCCGCAGCCCATCGGATGGCGCCGCGCATCGACGATCCTCGCATTGGGCAGCGCCAGCGCGATCAAGCCGAGATGCGCGAAATTGTTCGGCATCTTGTCGATGAAATACGGTGCACCGGCCTTGCGCTGAATCCGGGTGCTTTCGAGATACCGCTCCCCGAGTTCACGGCACTCGGCCGCGTCGAGCTGTGCGAGCGCCTCGGGATAACCGCCCCGACCGGCGCCATTGTCCTTTCCGTAGAAGCGCTTCGCGAGTGCCGGAATATCCGGCAGCTCCATGGTCCCCTCGACCTGCGAGTGGCTCGCGAGGATCTGTTCGATCAGCGTCGATCCGGAGCGCGGCAGCCCGACGACGAAAATCGGGTCGGGCGCGGGATCGCCAAAACCGCGGCGGGCCGCGAAGAACTCCGGCGTGAACAGCGCCTTGCAGCGCGCGACATGCGCACTCATCTCGTCGGCCGAATAATGGATGCCGGCGCGCCGCAGGCGGTTGCCCGCCGCATAGTGCTCGTACGACCCCGCGTAGTCCTTGGCATCCTCGAGCGCCTTGCCGAGCGCGAAGTCGAGGTGAAAGCGGTCCTCGTCGGTCAAGTCCTTCCGGCCGAGCTGTGCACGCATCGCCGCGATCTCAGCCGCGGCGAAGCGGAAGGTCTTCAGATTCGCGAGGCTCCAGTACGCCTCGCCGAGGCCCGGCGCGAGTTCAATGCTCTTCTGGTAAGCCGCGATGCAGTCCTGCTCGCGCCCTTGAGTTTTCAGCGCGTGACCGTAGCTCATCCAGATCTTCGGCAGGTTCGGGTGCGCAGCGAGGAGCTCCGCGTAGATCTCGATCGAATGCTCGACCTCGCCGATGCGCCCGAGCACCGCAGCCTTCAAGTTCAGGTACCCCGGGTTGCGCGGCTCGGCGGCGAGCAGCGTGTCGATTTCCTTGAGCGCCGCGACCGGCTTGTTCTGCCGGTGCAGGACGAGCGCATATTGATGCCGCGCGGGCGTGAAACTCGGGCTGAGTTCGAGACACCGTGCGAGCAGGGTCTCGGCGTCCTGATACCGTTGCAGCCGCGCCGCCACTTCGGCGAACATGCGGATCGCGGCCACATCGGTCGGCGCTTTTTTCAGGTGGGCACGCAGCAGCGCCTCGGCGCGGGGTATGTCGTTCGCGCACAGTGCCGCGGCCGGCGCGAGCAGCCGCGGATCCTTGGTCGAGGCGCGGATGTGCTGGGCGTAGGCCGCATCCGCCGCCGCCGGGTCGCCGGCGTAGGTCAACTGATCGCCGAGCGCGCGCCACGCGTCCGCGAGGTCCGGCTGAATCGCGACCGCCCGGCGCAGCGCCGCGATCGCCTCGTCGCGCCGGCCCGCGGCCGCGAGCGTCAGCGCGAGTTCGTAATGCGCCGGCGCCCAATGCCGATGCGCCGCGGCCAGGGACCCGAGGATCTCGAGCGCGCCCGCGAGGTCACCGCCCGCGCGGCGGGCGGCGCCGAGATAAGCGAGCGCGAGCGGATGGTTCGGCGCGACGCGCAGCACCTCCGCCGCCTGTTGCGCGGCGAGTTCCGGATCGGATTCGAGCAGCCGCGACGTGTGCCGCAACGCCGTTTCGATGGTGCCGACGGGTGAATCTTGCATGCGACCGAAGCGTACCCGGCTTCGGTCGCGAGAGCCACTCGCCCGGACCATTCCCCGCCGATGAAGCGGCTCGTAGAAGGCCGGCTGGGAAGCGGCTAGACTGACGCGATGCGCCCCCATGGACTCGAACGCCACCGTCTCGGCGGGATCGGCTGGCTGCGCGCCGGCGTGCTCGGCGCGAGCGACGGCATCGTGTCGATCGCGAGCCTGATCGTCGGCATCGCGGCGGCGCACGCAAGCCGCGGCACCATTTTACTGACCGGAGTAGCCGGCCTGGTCGCGGGAGCCATGTCGATGGCCACCGGCGAGTACGTTTCCGTCCACTCTCAGGCCGACACCGAGGCGGCGGCGCTCGACCAAGAGCGGGCGGAGCTTGCGTTGGACTACGCCGGCGAGCGCAACGAATTGACCGAGATCTACGTGCGCCGCGGCCTCGATGCGGCGCTCGCGCGCCAGGTCGCCGAACAACTGATGGCGCACGATGCCCTGGGCTCGCATGCGCGGGATGAACTCGGCCTGTCGCCCGCGCTGCGCGCGCGCCCCCTCCAGGCGGCCGCCGCATCCGCCGCGAGCTTTGCCGCGGGCGCGGCGGTGCCGCTCGTGGTCGCCCTCTTGGTGCCGGCGGCACTTATGATGGGCGTCACGATCGCGGCGACGCTCCTGTGCCTCGCCGGCGTCGGCGCGCTGTCGGCGCGCGCCGGCGGCGCCAATGCACTCACCGGCGCATGGCGGGTCGCGTTTTGGAGCGCCCTGTCGATGGCTATGACCGCCGTCGTCGGCCACGCATTCGGCACTATGAACTTCGGACACCTGTAGGAAATCCATGAACTCGAGCACCGTCAATCGTCGCATCGTCCTCGCGGCACGCCCCAAGGGGGCCGCGACCACGGATTCGTTCCGCCTGGAGGAGACGCCGATCCCGGCGCCCGCCGCCGGCGAGATGCTGTTGCGCACGCACTGGCTGTCGCTCGATCCTTATATGCGCGGCCGCATGAGCGATGCACCCTCCTACGCCCCGCCGGTCGCGGTCGGCGCCGTGATGACCGGCGGCACGGTCGCCCGCGTCGAGGCTTCGCGCAATCCGCAGTTCGCGGTCGGCGACTGGGTGCTGTCGATCGGCGGCTGGCAGGACTATTCGATCAGCGACGGCGTCGGCGCGACCAAGCTGCCCGCCGACATGCCGCACCCGTCGTACGCGCTCGGCGTGCTCGGCATGCCGGGCTTCACCGCCTACATGGGCTTGCTCGACATCGGCAAGCCGCGCGCCGGCGAGACCGTCGTGGTATCGGCCGCGACCGGCGCGGTCGGCTCGCTCGTCGGGCAGATCGCGAAGATCAAGGGCTGCCGAGTGGTCGGCATCGCGGGCGGCGCCGAAAAATGCGACTGGGCGACCGCGGGCTTGGGCTTCGATGCCTGCGTCGATCATCGCGCGCCGTCGCTGCCGGAGCGGCTCGCGGCGGCCTGCCCGCAGGGGATCGACGTCTATTTCGAGAACGTCGGCGGACTCGTGCTGCAGGCGGTGCTGCCGCTGCTCAACGTGCATGCGCGCATCCCGGTCTGCGGACTCATCGCGCATTACCAGGACAGCGTGACCGCGCTCCGGCCGGATTTCGCGGCCGCCTTGCTGCGCGCGGTGCTGGTCAAGCGCGTGACGATGCGCGGCTTCATCATTTTCGACGACTATGGCCCGCGCTTCTCGGAGTTCAGCGCCCAGATGGCGGCGTGGCTCGGAAGCGGCGCCATCAAGTACCGCGAGGACGTCGTCGACGGACTCGAGCGTGCGCCGGCGGCGTTCATCGGCATGTTGAGCGGCGGCAATTTCGGCAAACTCGTGGTCCGGGTCGCGGACTGACCCGCGCCGCGGTGAACTGGTCGGCCGGCACCTGGGAACTTGCGGCCACCGCGCACGCACTCGCGATCGCCGCGAGTCTGCTGACCTATGTGCTGACGACCCGCGCCGCGAAGTATCGCCGGCCCCCGTCGATCGCGATCGCCTGGGTGCTCGGCCTGATCGCCCTGCCCTACGCCGGACTGCCGCTGTACCTGCTATTCGGCCGCCGCAAACTGCGACGTCGGCCGGTGCCGATCGCGGCACCCGGTGTGCCCGCGGCGCATTGGGCGCCGGCGCTGATCGAGAGCTTCGGGTTGCCGGGCCCCGCCGCCGCACGCATCACGATGCACGCGGACGGCGCGGCGGCGCGCGCCGCGTTGTCCGAGACGATGGCATCCGCGGCAACGCGGCTCGACCTGTGCACTTTTCTAATCGGCCGCGACGAGGTCGGCCGCGACGTCGCGGCCCGGTTGATCGAACGGGCGCGATCCGGCGTGCGGGTGCGCCTGCTGATCGACGGCGTCGGGGCGCTGTCGCTTCAGCGCGGGACACTGGCGCACCTCGCCGCCGCGGGCGTCGAAACGGCGGTGTTCTGTCCCTTGTTCGCGCGCAGGACGAGCGGACCGCGCAACTTGCGCAATCACCGCAAGATGGTCATCGCCGACGCACGCCGCTTGTGGGCGGGCGGGCGGAATCTCGCCGCGGAATACTTCGACGGCGCGCGAAAGACGCCGCCATGGCGCGATTTGTCGTTCGATCTGCGCGGCGCTGTCGCGGCTGCGGCGGCGCGCCAATTCGAAACGGACTGGACCGCGTCGGGCGGCCGCGCTGAATCCGGCGGCGCGACCTCGCCCGTCGCGCCCGCGCCCGTTCTCGCGGCCGCGGCGGACAGTACGAGCCTCGCGCAATTCCTGCCGAGCGGCCCCGATCAAAGCGAGGACACCGTGCACGCCCTGTTGATCGACGCCTGCTTTCGCGCCGAGGAACGCCTGCTGGCGGTCAGTCCCTATTTCGTTCCAGACCAGGCGCTGGAGGCGGCGATCCGTCTCGCCGCGCGCCGCGGCGTCGCGGTCGACATCTGCGTGCCGGCGCGCTCCAATCATCGGCTCGCCGATTTCGCGCGCAGCCGCCCGATGCGCGCGCTCGCCGACGTCGGGGTCCGGTTTCATCTGCTGCCCGGCATGGTGCATGCGAAGGCCGTGGTGTTCGATCGCTCGTTCGCGCTGTGCGGATCGGTGAATCTCGATTCGCGCAGCCTGCTGTTGAACTACGAATCGGCCTTCGTGCTGTACGGCGGCGCCGAGATCGACTGGCTCGCCGCGTGGATCGGCGCCTTGATCCCGCAGGCGGGCCGCTTCGACCGGCGCCCGCCGGGCTTGTGGCGCGATCTGGGCGAAGGGCTGCTGTTGTCGATGGCTTATCAATTATGATGGGGGCGGATATCATCGTCCGCCCACCGAGTGCAGGGTGAACCCCTTGGAGTTCAAGGACTATTACAAGATCATGGGCGTCGCCCGCGATGCGAGCGATGCGGCGATCAAGCAGGCGTACCGCAAGCTCGCGCGCAAATATCATCCCGACGTCAGCAAGGAAAAGGATGCGGAGGCGCGCTTCAAGGAAGTCGGCGAGGCCTACGAAGTCCTGAAGAACCCGGAGAAGCGCGCCGCTTACGACCAGCTCGGCACCGGCCCCCGCCCCGGCGAGTCGTTCCGGCCGCCGCCCGACTGGGACGCGGGCTTCGAATTCAGCGGCGCGGGCGCCGGCGGCGCCGATGCGGCCGCATACAGCGAGTTCTTCGAGTCCTTGTTCGGCCGCCAGGGGCGCGCCGCGCGCGGCGGCTTCGCCGGCGGACGCGGCCAGGATCATCACGCCAAGGTGATGCTCGATCTGGACGCGGCGCTCGCCGGCGGCACGCGCAGCATCGTGCTGCGCGTGCCGGACATCGACGCGAGCGGACACCTGGAGGTCAAGGAGCGGACGCTGAACGTCCAGATCCCCAAGGGCATTCTCGCGGGCCAGACCATCCGCCTCGCGGGCCAGGGCTCGAAGTCCGCGGGCGGCGGCGCCGGCGACTTGTACATCGAAGTGGAATTCCAGGCGCATCGGCTGTATCACGTGGAGGGTCGGGACCTCGTGCTCGAACTCCCGGTCGCGCCCTGGGAGGCTGCGCTCGGGGCGACCGTGACGACGCCGACACCCGGTGGTCCGATCGAACTGAAGGTTCCGGCCGGGTCGAAGGCGGGAACGAAATTGCGAGTGAAAGGCCGCGGCATCCCCGCGACGCCCGCGGGCGACCTGTATGTGGTGCTTGAAATCGCGCTGCCGCCGGCGGCCGATGCGCGCGCCAAGGCCGCCTACGAAGCGTTCGCGGCGGCGCTGCCGTTCGACCCGCGCGCACGCCTGGGAGGCTGAATTCCGATGGCACATGACAACCTGGATATCCTGACCGGCACGCTCGTCGACGCCGAAGCGGCGCTGTCGCTCGACGAACTGTGCCGCCTGTGCGGCGCCGACACGGCCGTCATCATAGAGCTGGTCGAGGAAGGGATACTGCCCGCCTCCGGCGCCGCGCCGCAGGTTTGGTCGTTCGAAGGCGCAGCGCTCAGCCGCGCGCGCCGGGCATTACGACTGCACCGCGACCTGCAGATCAATCTCGCCGGCGTCGCGCTGGCGCTCGACTTGATGGATGAACTCGACATGTTGCGGCGCCGGCTGCGGGGAATCTGATGACACAAACCACGCGGAAATTACACGATCTCGGCCAGAGCCTGTGGCTCGACAACATCACCCGCGGCATGCTCGACGACGGCACGCTCGCGCGCTACGTCGCGGAATGGTCGGTGACCGGACTGACGTCGAATCCGACGATCTTCGACGAGGCGATCGGCAAGACCTCGGGCTATGACAGGGCGATCGCCGATCTCGCGCGCGAAGGGTTCGCGGGCGAGGACTTGTTCGTCAAGATCGCGCTCGAGGACCTGCGCCGTGCCGCCGACCTGTTCGCGCCGGCATTCGCCGCGAGCGGAGGGGCCGATGGCTGGGTGTCGATGGAGGTATCCCCGCTGCTCGCCGACGACACCGCGGCGACGATCGCCGCCGCGCACCGCATTCACGCGCAGGCCGGCCGGGCGAACCTGTACGTCAAGATACCGGGCACGCCGGCCGGCCTCGGCGCGATCGAGGAGTCGATCTTCGCGGGCGTGCCGGTCAACGTCACACTGCTGTTCTCGCGCGAGCAATATCTCGCCGCGGCGGAGGCCTACCTGCGCGGCGTCGAACGGCGCCTCGCCGCCGGCCTCGACCCGCGGGTGGGCTCGGTCGCCTCGGTGTTCATCAGCCGCTGGGACCGCGCGGTCGAGGACCGGAACATCGCGCCGCTCGAACACGGCCTCGGCATCGCGATCGCCGGACGCTGTTACCGCGCGTACCGGGACCTGCTCGCCTCGGCGCGCTGGCGCGCGCTCGAGGCCGCGGGCGCACGGCCGCAGCGCCTGTTGTGGGCGAGCACCGGCGTCAAGGACCCGCGCGCGCGTCCGAGCCTCTACGTCGAGGCGCTCGCCGCCCCCGACACGATCAACACGATGCCCGAGAAGACGCTGCTGGAATTCGCGGCCGCCGGCACGCTGCGCGGCGTGATGCCGTCGGACGGCGGCGACGCCGAGGCGGTCATCGCGCAGTTCGCGCGCGGCGGCGTCGATGTCGATGCGCTCGCCGACCGGCTCCAGCGCGACGGCGCTCGCGCGTTCGTCAAGTCCTGGCAGGAACTCATGCAACGCATCGTCGCCAAGAGCGCGGCACTCGAGCGCCCGTGAATCCGAAAATCAGCGCGCTCGCGGGCAAACCGGCCACATCGGCCGAGCTCACCGACATTCCGAAGCTGATCACGGCGTATTTCACGCTGCGACCCGACCCCGAGAACGTCGCGCAGCGGGTCGCGTTCGGCACTTCCGGCCATCGCGGCTCGTCGCTGGACGGCGGGTTCAACGAGACGCATGTCGCGGCGATCACGCAGGCGATCTGCGATGAACGGCGGGGCCAGGGAACGGACGGTCCGCTGTACTTAGGGCTGGACACCCACGCGCTGTCGATCCCGGCGTTCGCGACCGCGCTCGAGGTCCTCGCCGCCAACGGCGTCGAGACGATGATCGCCGCCGGCGACGAATACACGCCGACGCCCGCGATCTCGCACGCCATTCTCACGCACAACCGCGGCCGCTCGGGCGGACTCGCCGACGGCATCGTGATCACGCCGTCGCACAATCCGCCGGACAGCGGCGGCTTCAAGTACAACCCGCCGAACGGCGGGCCGGCGGACTCGCGGCTCACCGGCCTGATCGAGGCCCGGGCGAACGAATTGATCGCCTCGGGTCTCGGCGGCGTGCGCCGCATGCCGTACGCCGCGGCCCGCGGCGCCCCGACCACCCACGCGCATGACTACATCGGGGCCTATGTCGAGGATATCGGCAAGGTCATCGACATGGACGCGATTCGCGCCGCCGGCCTGCGCATCGGCGTCGATCCCCTGGGCGGCGCGGGCGTGCACTACTGGGCGCGCATCGCCGAGCGCCACCGGCTCTCGCTGGACATCGTGAGCACGGAGGTCGATCCGACGTTTCGCTTCATGAGTCTCGACTGGGACGGCCGCATCCGCATGGACCCATCGTCCGCCCATGCGATGCAGCGCTTGATCGGCCTGCAAGGCCGCTACGACGTCGCATTTGCATGCGACACCGATCACGACCGCCACGGCATCGTCGCCGGCAGCTGCGGCCTGCTGCCCTCGAACCATTATCTCAGCGTGGCGATCGATTACCTGTTTGGTCACCGCCCCGCGTGGCGTGCCGCCACGGGCATCGGCAAGACCATCGTCAGCTCCTCGATGATCGACCGGGTCGCCGCGCGTCTCGGCCGGCGCTTGGTCGAGACGCCGGTCGGCTTCAAGTGGTTCGTCGACGGACTCATGGATGGCTCCCTGGGATTCGGCGGCGAGGAGAGCGCGGGCGCCTCGTTTTCCCGGATCGACGGCACCGTGTGGACCACGGACAAGGACGGCATGGCGCCGGCGCTGCTGTCGGCGGAGATCACCGCGCGCACCGGCCGCGATCCGGGCGAATGTTACGCGGCGCTGGAACGCGATTTGGGGCCGGTGTTCGCCGATCGTGTCGAGGCGCCGGCGACGGTGGCGCAAAAGAAAAAGCTCTCCTCGCTCGCGCCCGAGGGCATCACCGCGGCGACGCTCGCCGGCGACGCGCTGACCGCGGTCGTGAACCGCGCTCCGGCCAACGGCGCGCCGTTCGGTGGAATCAAGGTGATGACGGCGTCAGGCTGGTTCGCCGCCCGTCCCTCGGGCACCGAGGACATCTACAAAGTCTATGGCGAGAGTTTCCGCGACCCGGAGCATCTGCGCCGCATTCTCGAGGACGCGCAGCGCATCGTCGATGCGGCGCTCGCCGGCGCCTAGCGGCACGGCGGGTGGCGGCGGGCAATCGCTATTCGCTATTCGCTCTTGATCGCGTGGCCGCCGAACTGGTTGCGCATCGCCGCGAGCAGCTTGTCCGAGAATGAATCATTGTCGCGCGAGCGCAGACGCTCGAGCAGCGCCTGGGTGATGACGACCGCCGGCACGCCGAGCTCGATCGCCTCCGCGACGGTCCAGCGTCCCTCGCCCGAATCGGCGACGAACGGGGCGATGCCCGCGAGCTTCGGGTTCTTGCCGAGCGCGTCGGACGTCAGGTCGAGCAGCCAGGAGCGTACGACGCTGCCGTGACGCCAGATCTCGGCGATCTGGTGAAGATCCAGTCCGAATTCCTGTTTGTGCTCCAGTATCGAGAAGCCCTCGGCGTAGGCCTGCATCAGTCCGTATTCGATGCCGTTGTGGATCATCTTCGTGAAATGCCCGGAACCGACCGGACCCACCCGTCCCCAGCCGCGGTCGGGCGCGGGCGCGAGGGTCGCGAACACCGGGCGCAGGCGCTCGATGATCTCGGCGGCGCCGCCGATCATCAGGCTGTAGCCTTCCGCGAGTCCCCAGATGCCGCCGCTGGTGCCGGCGTCGACGTAATGGATCCCGCGCGGCGCAAGCGCCGCGGCGCGCCGCAGCGTGTCGTGATAATTCGAGTTTCCGCCGTCGATCACGGTGTCATCGGCCGACAGCAAGGGCTCGAGACCGTTCACCGTCTGGTCGGTCACCGGGCCTGCGGGCACCATCATCCACACCGCGCGCGGGGCGGAGAGTTTGGCGATGAGTTCGGCGAGCGACGCGGCGCAAACGCCGCCCTGCTGTTCGAGCCGCGTGCGTGCGGCCGGGTCGGGATCGAAGCCGAAGACCCGATGTCCACCGCGCAACAGGCGCTCGGCCATGTTCGCACCCATCCGACCGAGACCGATCATCGCAATTTCCATGCGGTCAGTATAGAACGGGGCTAGTCGTCTAGATAGACCGAGACGCTGGTCGCGGACAAGGTGCCGGTCGAGACGCTGAACACGCCTTCGGCGGTGAGCATGGTCGCATGCACCGCGCCGTTGAGATCCACGCCCAGGGCGGCACTGAAGTCGGCGAAGCTGTCGTAATTGTCGACGGTCGCGGACGTCGCGTGGCCGATCGAATAGACGACCGCCGTCGCGGCGCCATCCGGCACGATCAAGGGATCCGAAGCCAGCGTCGTCAAATCGAGCGACTGCGCGCCGATGAGGATCTGGTGGCGCGCGCCGATCGCCGCGTTCAGCCGGTCGAGGTCGAGTTGCGCGCCGCCGATCGACACGAATGGTGCCGCGGTGCCGGCGCTGCCCCAGTCGATGCTGAGAACCGCCGGAAGGTTCGTCCGGTCGGCGAGCGAGGAGGCGATGAAATCCGGCGGCGCCGCGCCGAAATTCGCGACGCTGCCGGATGCTTCGACCGGCGTGCCGATCAACGCATTCGCGAGCGAGAACGCCGTGGTCGCAATCTGATAACGGGCCGGATTCGAGTCGGCGCTCGCGCCGGCGCCGGTGCCGGCGAAGACGAACGGCGCCACGGCGCGTCCGCCCAGGGTGTCGAGCGCGACGATCACGGTGCCGTTTCCCAGCGCGCTGACGATGCCGTCGGCGGTCGAGGGGGCGAGGCGGATCCGGCCGGCGCCCGCATCCAGCGTGACATTGCCGCCGGA
>JAJXYR010000182.1 GCA_021780475.1 Pseudomonadota bacterium | reverse complement strand
CGGTCTCCCGCAGCGCCTGGGCCGCCGCCTGCACCGCCTTGCGGTATTGTTTGCGGCCGAATTTTCGTTTGGGACCCTGGCCCACGAGCAGCACCCGGCGCGCCTTCGATCCGGCCGGCTGCGCGAGCAGCAGCGTGTCGCCGAGCTTGCCGGCGAAGTCGCGCGCCGCGTGCAGTTTCGCGGCGAGTCCGCCGATGTGCGCATCTATGCGACGGGCCGCATCGTCCATGAGTCCGTCGTCGTACATGCCGATGACCGCGCAGGCGCTGGCGCTGTGCGCGCGCGGATCGACGATCGCTTTGAATTCCATGTCCACTCCCTGTTGGCCGTCCGGAGGCCTGATTGTTGCGGCGAATTGGAAAATCACGGTTCTTGGCAAAATTCCGTCACATAGTTTACTCGATTATCGCGGCGGTTCTAAGCGCCGCCCGATTTGTTAAGCTGCGAAAATGAAATGGACCGTGCAGCGCTACGTCTTGCGCGAGGTGATGCAGACCTGGCTCGCGGTCACCGGCGTCCTCGTCGCGATCCTGCTCGCGAACCAGCTTTCCCGCGTCCTCGGCCAGGCCGCCGACAATCATTTCGGGCGCCACGTGGTCCTCGATCTGATCGCCCTCGGGGCGATCATGAACCTGTCGGTCGTGGTGCCCGTCGGCCTGCTGCTGGCGATCGTGCTCGCGCTCGGGCGGCTGTATCACGACAGCGAGATGGCGGCCCTGCAGGCTTGCGGCTTCGGACCCGCGCGGCTGCTCGCGCCCTTGTTCCTGTTCGCGGCGGTGATCGCCGTCGGGCTCGGGTGGTTGACGTTCGTACAGGTTCCCCGCGCCGACCATCAATCGCAGCTGCTGCGCCAGGCGGCCTTGAAGCGGGCCAAATTCGGGGAGTTGGACGCGGGGCGGTTCCGCTCCTTCGCCGGCGGCGACGCCGTGTTCTACGCCGAGCGGATCGACGACCAGGGGGTGCTGCACAACGTGTTCCTGCAGCGCGAGGTCGCCGGCCGCGTCGAGGTGGCGGTCGCCGAAACGGCCACCTACACGCAGGCCGGTCCGGACGGCACCCACCTCGTCACGCTGTACAACGGCCGCCGCTACGAAGGCGTGCCGGGCCGCGGTGACTTCCGGGTCATCGCCTTCCGCGAACACGGGATTCCGGTCGCCGCGCCAGGCGGCATCCCCGGGACGAACGATCCGGACACGAAGCCGACGCGGGAGCTGTTCGGATCGCTGCAGCCCGCCGACATCGCGCAGCTGCAGTTCCGCAGTTCATCGCCCATCATGGCGCTGGTGCTGACCTTGATCGCACTGCCGCTGTCCCGATTGCGGCCGCGTCAGGGCCGCTACATGCGCATCGGCGTCGCGATCGTCGTGTTTTTCGTGTACTCGAACCTGTTGTCCCTGGCCAAGGTGTGGCTGGAGAAGGGCCAGCTGTCGCCGCTGATCGGCGTCTGGTGGATTCACGCCGCGGCGATCGGCCTCGGCCTGTATTTGTTGCTACGGGACGCGCCCGCTTGAACACCCTCGATCGCTATCTGTATCGGACCGTCATCCTGTACACGCTGATGGCGATGGCCGTGCTGTTGACGCTCGGCGGGCTGTTCCTGTTCATCAGCGAGCAGGGTGATATCGGCGTCGGCACCTATTCGGCGGCGGACGCGGTGCTCTACACCTTGCTGAACCTGCCGCAACAATCCTTCGAACTCCTGCCGATCGGCGCGATGATCGGGGCCCTGATGGGATTGGGCAACCTCGCCGCGGCGAGCGAATTGGTCGTCACTCGCGCTTCGGGGATATCGATCTGGCGCGTCGCGTGGCCGGTCGGTCTCGCCGGGGCGACGATCGCGCTCGCGATGTATCTGATCGGCGAGTATGCAGCGCCGCCGCTGTCGCAATTCGCGCAGACCGAGAAGACCACGAGCCGGCTCGCGGACGTGAGCTTTGCGGGCCGCGGCAGCGCCTGGATCAAGGAAGGCAGCCTGATCTTGCGCCTGCGAACCGGTGAGGTCGGCCAGGCCTTCGGCGGCGCGGCGCTGTTCGTGCTCGACGGATCGTCGCGGCTGAAGTCGATCCAGACGGCCGAGCGCATCTCGGTCGCGGATCCCGGCCGCTGGATGCTGCAGAACGTGCGCACCACCACGTTTTCCGCGGGGCGGGTCACCGGCACCTACGCCGACCGGGTGGCGATACGCTCGACGATCAATCCGGACTTTCTCGGGCTGGCGGCGACCGACCCGGATCTGCTCACGTTGCGCGGGCTCGCCGGATACATCGACCATTTGCGCCGCAACCACCTTCAGACGGCCCTGTTCGAGATCGGCTTCTGGTCGCGGATCGCGAGGATATTCGCGGTGGTCATCGTGACGCTCCTCGCGCTGCCATTCGTGTTCGGGCCGCTGCGCACCACCGGAGCCGGCACCCGCACGGTGGTCGGCGTGCTGCTTGGGGTGGTGTTCTTTCTGATCACGCGCACCGTCGAGAACGGCGGTCAGCTGTTCGGCTTGGAGCCGGTGGTGGTCGGCTGGCTGCCGACCGCCGTGATCGGCCTCGGAACGATCATCGCGATCTCAAGAACGCGGTAGACGGACCATGCGGGTGTCGGACAGCCGGTCCTGCAGCGTGAGCCCCTCGGAGTCCACGTAGAGCCACAGGACTCCCAGTGCGAGCGGCGCCCAGGCCAGCGCCGCCCAAAACAGCCGGGCAACGGCGGCAGCATACTTCGGGGGTCCGCCGCCCAAGTCGACGACGACCAGCCGCCACGCGCGCATGCCGACCGTCTGGCCGCCGTAGTGCCAGTTGAGCACGAAGTAGCCGGCTATCACGGCCCCGAGTCCGGCGCGATACAGCAGGACCCAGCGGCCGATCGTCGGATAGAGCAGCGCGTGGCCGTGGGTGAACAGCATCGCCGCCGCCGTGAAGATCATCAGCAGCGCCGCCAAAATGAAAGCGTCATAAATCAACGCCGCGAGGCGCAGGCCGAATCCGGCGCTCGTGCCGGCCGTCATTTAAGATCGGACTTCTTGTCGGTGTGCGTTTTGTGCTCCTTCAGGATCCTGCGCACTTCCGGCAGCGGCGGACGGTCGGCCATGCGTGCGATCAATTCGGGCAGTTCGTACCACTTGCGGCCCCACTGCAGCAGGCGTTCGGCGTCGGCGAGCACCTGGGCGCGATGCGCGCCCGCAGGCTCCGGCGCCGATGCCGGCGCATGTGACGGCGCGTGTGACGGC
>JAJXYR010000255.1 GCA_021780475.1 Pseudomonadota bacterium | reverse complement strand
CTGTCGACGGGCTTCAACTCGAACGGCACGACGACCACGTCGACGTCGGCAATGGGCAGCTACTCGGTCTATCACGGCGGGGCCAACAATCCCGCGGGCGGCAGCGGCGGCAGCTATGTCGACCAGGGCGCCGCGGCGAGCGCGAGCTACGAATACCTGTACGTTCAGGACACGGCGGCGAACCTCGCCGGCTACACCTATCAGGGCATCGGCATCCAGCCGGCGGCCGGGCAGTCGGTGAGCACCGCGGGCTTCAACAGCATCGGCTTCACGCTCGCGGTGAATCCGGAATGGGTGGCGGCCGGCACGCCGAATTTCGTCGTGCTGATCGCGGGCAAGGTGACCGGCGTGTCGAGTTCGACGTGTAATCCGTCGGTGGCGGCGGTGGTGACGGCGACGGCGGCGAGCGCGACCGCCTACACGGTGCCGCTCAGCGCCTTCACGCAGGTCACGCAGAACTGCGGCGTCGCGAGCGTCACCGCGGCGCAGATTCTCGCCGCGCCGATCACCGAAGTCGACTTCCAGGCCGACGGCGGCGGGGCGGCGATCACGGCGAGCGGGTTGACGTCGAACACGAACACGACGGTGGCGGCGGCCGGCAGTTCGCCGGCGACTTATCCGACCACGATCAACCTCGTCGGCGGGGTCGCCTTCGTCAATGCGAGCGCGCCGCCGTCCGCATCGACCGGCGTGCTGTCGACGGGCTTCAACTCGAACGGCACGACGACCACGTCGACATCGGCAATGGGCACCTATGCGGTCTATCACGGCGGCGCCGGCAACCCGGCCGGCGGCAGCGGCGGCGGCTATGTCGATCAGGGCACCGCGGCTAACGCGAGCTTCGAGTACGTGTACGTCCAGGATACCGCGGCGAACCTCGCCGGCTACACCTATCAGGGCGTCGGCATCCAGCCCGCGGCGGGGCAGTCGGTGAGCGCGGCTGGATTCAACCACATCGGCTTCACGCTCGCGGTGAATCCGGAATGGTTGACTGCGGGTTCGCCCAATTTCGTCGTACTGATCGCGGGCAATGTGTCGGGCGTGTCGAGTTCGACCTGTAATCCGTCGGTGGCGGCGGTCGTGACGGCGACGGCGGCGAGCGCGACCGCCTACACGGTGCCGCTCAGCGCCTTCACGCAGGTCACGCAAAACTGCGGCGTCGCGAGCGTCACCGCGGCGCAGATTCTCGCCGCGCCGATCACCGAAGTCGACTTCCAGGCCGACGGCGGCGGAGCGGCGATCACGGCGAGCGGGTTGACGTCGAACACGAACACGACCGTCGCGGCGGCCGGCACTTCACCGGCCACCTATCCGACGACGGTCAACGTCGTCGGCGGGGTCAGCTTCGTTCCCTGAGGCGAATGAGTCTCGCACGCCCCGCAAGATCGGCTCTTGCGGGGCGTTTCCCGCCGCTCAGCGCGTCACCGGGATCCTCGACCCCGTCAATGCCGCCTCGCCACCGCTCATCAGTTCATCGGCGGATTCTCCCACCCGCAGCGAATAGGTGCCGGCGGGGATCACCCAGGATTTGCCGGCTTCGTCGAACCGGCCCAATAGCCGTGGATCCGCCGTCAACGTGATTTCGCGCGCGGCTCCGGGCGCGAGATCAACCCGCTGAAAGCCGATCAGGCGCAGCGTCGGCCGGCCAGCCGCGCTCGTCAGGTACACCTGGGGCACGTCGGCGCCCGCGCGCCCACCGGTGTTGCGCACCTCGAAGCGGATCCCGAGCGTTTTGCCGCCGGTCACGTGGATGTGATCGTACTCGAAGCGCGTATAGGAGAGTCCATGTCCGAACGCGAACAGCGGACGGATGCCGCGGTGCGCATACCATCGGTAGCCGACGTCGGCGCCCTCGGTGTAATCGATGCTCACCGCGGCGCCCAAGGCGCTGCCGAGATTCGGCAACGCCGGGCGAGGCAGATCGGACGCGGCGCGCGGGAACGTGATCGGCAGCCGCCCCGAGGGATCCGCCGCACCGAACAACACATCGGCGATCGCCTGGCCGCCCGCCTGGCCCGGGTACCACGCGGCGAGCACCGCGGGCACGCGATCGAGCCAGGGCATCAGCACCGGATTACCGGTTTCGAGGACGACGACGGTGTGCGGATTGGCGCGCGCGACCGCGTCGATGACCGCGTCCTGGCCATAGGGTAATTCCAGGCCCGGTGAATCGTAGCCCTCGAGTTCGTGGCGTGTCGCGAACACGATCGCGACGTCGGCGTGGGCGGCCGCGGCCGCGGCCGCCTCGGGGTAGGCGCCGGGATCATAGGTGATCGCGGCCGACGGGGCCGCGCGTTGGATCGCGCGCAGCGGCGAGGAGGGATCGTACAATTCAGTGCGAAAGGCCTCCATGGTGCCGGTGCCGCCGACCGGGATGCGCGTCGGCGCGCCGTTCGACGGCATGACCTGCGAGGAGCCTCCGCCGGACAGCACGCCGAGATTCGCGTGACCGCCGATCACAGCGATGCGCTTGAGTCCGGCGGACAGGGGCAGCACCGCGTGCGCGTCCTTCAACAGCACGATGCCCTTGCGCGCGATGTCCAGCGCGACCGCCGCGTGCCCGCGGTAGTCGATCGCGCGCTTGACCGGCGGATGTTCCACGACGCCGACGGCAAAAATGGAGCGCAGGATCCGCTCGGCCATGTCGTCGAGCCGCGCCTCGGGTACCTCGCGCCGCGCGAGCGCAGCGCGCAGCGGTGCGTCGAACCACACCTCGGGATCGAGTTGCTGGCCGGATTCCTGGTCGAGACCGTGCAGCGCATCGTCCACCCCGTGCACCGCGCCCCAGTCCGACATGACCCATCCGCGATAGCCCCATTCGCGTTTCAGCACTTCATTGAGCAGCCAGTCGTTGCCACAGGAGTAGGCGCCGTTCACCTTGTTATAGGCGCACATCACGGCGCCGGGGTGCCCGCGTTCGACCGCGATTTCGAACGCCAGGAGGTCCGATTCGCGCAATCCCTCCCGGTCGATCCGTGCGTCGAGAGTCAGGCGGTTCGTCTCGTTCGCGTTCAGCGCGAAATGCTTGACGGTCGAGATCACATGCTGGTCCTGGGTGCCGCGCACCGCCGCGCCCGCCATGACGCCCGCGAGCCAGGGATCCTCGCCCAGATATTCGAAATTGCGGCCGTTGCGCGGATCGCGCGTGAGATCCATGCCGCCGCCGAGCAGCACGTTGAAGCCCTTGTCGTGCGCTTCGGCGCCGACGAGCGCGCCCGCGGCATAGGCGAGCCTGGGGTCGAAGGTGGCGGCGAGCAAAAGGCTCGCGGGAAGCGCGGTCGCCACGTCGCCCGGACGCAGGTCGAGCGGATTGGCGACGCCCAAACTGGCGTCGGTCTCGTACAGCGCCGGAATACCGAGACGCGGCACTCCGGGCACGTAGCCCGCGGAGCCGGCAATTGCCGCGGGCGGCAGCGGCACCACCCGGCCCTCATGGTCCTTGGTCACGAAGGCCATGATTCCGTGGACGAGGCCGATCTTTTCGTCGGTGGTCATCGCCCGTACCGCGAGCCGGGCCCTCGAATCGGGCGGCAGGCTGGCGTCGAGCCACGGCCGGGCGGCGCGCGCCGTGGCGTTTCCCGACGAAAATCCGATCAGCAGCAGGGCCGCGGCCAGGGCGGGTTTGCGCAATTCATCGAGGAGCGGCATGGCGGCGTGAACGTCTCTATGTGACCGGTGGAATGCCTTCCAGTATAGGCGAAGCCGTCCCCGGCCGATGCCAGCCAGATCGTCCTCGATCAGCGCGGATCGACTGCGCTCCATTCGCCCGACCGACCGGTTTATATCGCCGGCTGTCCGCGGGCATGAGAAGTGCGGCGCAAGCGACTGGCACAGAATGTGCTCTGTTCTCCGGTGTCGAGGTCCGGTGCAGATAAACGGCGCAGGGTGGGTGCGGTTGATGCGATATCTGGAAAACCTTGCGCCGTTGCGTCCCGGCGCCAGCCCATGCCGGCGGCAATTCCACGCCGCGCGGCGGCATGGCGCGGCAAGCCATTGCCGTCCGCCCGAATTCATTGTCAGTCCTTGAAGGAGTTTCCATGTCCAACATCTCGGCGATCACACGACAATCGACTCTCATTCCCCTGCTGGGCACGCAGTCCGTCAAGCCGGCGGGCGGCGATTCGGACGGGGACAACGACGCCAGTGGCGGCGGCGTCGCCGCGGCCGGCGGCGGCGCCGGAGCGAGCCTGCTCGGCAATTTGTTGCAATCGCTGGAGCAGTTGATCGGGTCTATCGCGGCCGCCCCGACGGCCGCTGCGAACGGCGCCGGCGCGAACGGCGCCAGCGCGACCGGAAGCGGTACGGCGGGCGCGGCCGCCGCCGTTGCGCCGGCAACCGCCGGTCAGTCACAAAGCGTGCATGGCTTCGTACACGCCTTGTTCCAGGCCCTGCGCGAGGACGGTCTCGGCGCCCCACCGACAGCCACGTCCACGAGCTCGTCGATCTCCGCGGCAGCCGCCACGACGGGCGCCGGCGCCGGCCAGTATGCGGACGGCCTGGCCTCGTCGCTCGCGAGCTTCCTCGGCGGCTTTCTGCAAACCGTTCAAGCCAACGCCGGTGTCGGCATGGCATCGACCGGCGGCAACGTGAACGCGCACGTGTGAACGGCTAACGCCGCGGGTGCCGCTCGGGGGAGTCGCCGAGCGGCTCCAGGTCGTGAAACTTGGCGTAGTCGAAGCGCAGCGTGCCGTCGTCGCCGACTTCCATGATGTCGCGGAAGGCGGCGTTCCAATGAATGTCCCGGGCATGATATTCCGCGCGGGCCATCAGCGTCTGGCCCGTGGTCTCGTCGGTGCCGCTGACGCTCAGGATGAACACGGCGCGCTTCTCCCGCAGTGACTCGGTGGTCGCGTCCCGCAGCGGGCTTCGATCGTCGATGACGTGCATGATGGTCCAGCCGAGCGCGAACATCGGATGTTGCGAGCGCACGAGCGCAAGATCCGTGATGCGGCGCAATTGCATGCCCTCGGTCGTCACTTCGTCGTGCATCATGCGCAACTGCGCCGAGGCTTCCTGAACGATGTTCTGGCGCGCATTGGCGGCACGCAGCATCAGCGTGGCCCTGCCGTCGACCGGCCGCACGACGGCGCGGCGCGCGAACAGGAAGCGGGCGCGGGGCCGCGAGAAGCGGGCGAACATGATGCCGGTGATCAGCGCGAGCGACATCAAGCCCACGAACACCTCGACCATCGACACGACATGGCCGTATATCGTCTGCGGGTGCATGTCGCCGTAGCCGACGGTCGCCAGCGTCTCGACGCTGAAGAAGAATGCGCCGACGAAGCCGGGCGGATTCAGGTTGGCGACGCTGCCGGGAACGAGGTCGTACAACAGGGCGAACACGAGGTCGAACGCGACGAAGAACCCGGCGATGGTCACGAACAGCTGCGGCCAGCCGACCGTCATGAAATAGTGGTACAGATCCTGAAAGACCGCAGGCGCGATTCCCTCGGTGATGATCTCGCGATCGCCCAGCTTCAGTCGCCGCAGTCCCACGGGCTTGGCGCGGCCTCCGCCGGCGCCACCCTGCGCCGGTGTCTTGCCCGACCGTGCGGAATCGATGTGTTTGGTAGCGCTCATGCGTGGCCGGTCTCGCATCCTCGCAGCCGCGGTCGATGCCGTCAACCGCGCGGCGGCGCTTGACATGGCGCTCCGGGAGGCGCGAATAGACGCTTCGGGATGGTGGGTTCGACGTGGCATCTACCGGCAACGAGGAGTCCAGGGTCCATGCAGAGTGACATTGAAATCGCCCAGCGTGCGACGCTGCAGCCGATCACCCGCATCGCGGAGCGACTGGGGATTCCCGGGGAGGCGCTCGAGCCCTACGGACACTACAAGGCTAAAGTCACGCTGGATTACGCGACCGAACTATGGCGACGCGACAGCGGACGCCTCATTTTGGTGACGGCGATGACACCGACTCCGGCGGGCGAGGGCAAGACCACGACGACCGTCGGCCTCGGCGATGCGCTGAACCGCATCGGCAGGAGCGCGATCAGCTGCATCCGCGAACCGTCGCTCGGGCCGGTGTTCGGCATGAAGGGCGGGGCCGCCGGCGGCGGCTATTCGCAGGTGGTGCCGATGGAGGACATCAACCTGCACTTCACCGGAGACTTCTCCGCGATCGGGCTCGCCAACAACCTGCTCGCCGCGCTCATCGACAATCACATTCATCACGGGAACGCCCTGGACATCGACGTGCGACGCATCGCCTGGCGGCGGGTCGTCGACATGAACGACCGGGCCTTGCGCGACATCACCGTGGGCCTCGGCGGCGTCGGCAACGGCTTTCCGCGGCAGGACGGGTTCGACATCGTCGTCGCCTCCGAGGTGATGGCGATATTCTGCCTCGCCACTTCGATCGACGATCTGAAGCAGCGGCTCGGCAACATCGTCGTCGCCCACACCCGCGATCAGCGGCCGGTGCGCGCGCGGGATCTGAGGGCGCACGGCGCGATGACCGTGCTGCTGAAGGATGCGATCAAACCCAATCTGGTGCAGACGCTGGAGGGCAATCCGGCGTTCATCCACGGCGGACCGTTCGCCAACATCGCTCACGGCTGCAATTCGGTGATCGCGACGCGCACCGCGCTGAAGCTCGCCGACTACGTCGTGACCGAGGCGGGCTTCGGCGCGGATCTCGGCGCGGAGAAGTTCGTCGACATCAAATGCCGCAAGAGCGGACTGCGTCCGGATGCCGTGGTGCTCGTCGCCACGGTTCGCGCGCTGAAATACCATGGTGGCGCCGACCTGAAGGATCTGGACGCCGAGAACCTGGACGCCCTCGAGGCGGGACTTGCGAACCTCGAGCGGCACGTCGACAATGTGCGCGACCACTATGGCCTGCCGTGCGTGGTTTCGATCAACCAGTTCGCACGGGACACCGCGGCGGAGACGGAGTTGTTGAAACGCAAGATGCGCGCGCGCGACACGCCCGTCGTGGTGGCGCGGCATTGGGCCGAAGGGGCGCGTGGCGCCGAGGAACTGGCGAGGGCCGTGGTCGCGATGATCGACCAGGGTCCGGCCGGCTTTCGCTTCGTCTATCCGGATGAAGCGGGGTTGTGGGAGAAAATGACGATGGTGGCCACGAAGATCTATGGTGCGCGAGAAGTGCACGCCGACGCGCGGGTGCGCGCGCGCATCCGACGCCTCGAGGAACAGGGTTACGGCCGCTATCCGATCTGCATCGCCAAGACGCAGTACTCGTTTTCGACGGATCCGCGGCTGCGCGGCGCGCCGTCGGGACACGTCATCGATGTGCGCGAGGTGCGCCTGTCGGCGGGCGCCGAATTCGTCGTGATGGTGTGCGGCGACGTCATGACGATGCCGGGGCTGCCCAAGGCGCCGTCGGCCGAGTCGATCGATCTGGGTGCGGACGGCCGGGTGGTCGGCCTGTTCTGAGTCGTCCACCCCGGAGGGTGACCATGGTCTCGACGACCCCGCTGTTCGAACGGCACGAAGCCCGGGGCGCGTGCTTCGTCGATTTTCACGGCTGGCGCATGCCCCTGCACTATGGCTCGCAAATCGAGGAACATCACGCGGTGCGGCGCGCCGCCGGCGCGTTCGACGTGTCCCACATGGGCATACTCGATGTGCAAGGTCCCGGCTCCACGGCGCTGCTGCGGCGCCTGCTCGCCAACGACGTCGCGCGACTCGGTGAGCCCGGGCGCGCCCTCTACGCCTGCATGCTGAACGATGCCGGCGGCATCATCGACGATCTGATCGCGTTCCGGCGCGCCGCCGACGGCTACCGCCTCGTCGTCAACGCCGGCAGCGCGGCGAAGGACCTTGCGTGGATCCAGCGGCAATGCCCGGCGACGGGTGTCGAGTTGCGGACGCGTTCCGACCTGGCGATGATCGCGGTGCAAGGGCCGCAGGCGCGCGCGCGGACCGCCGCGCTGTTGGCGCCGGGCGAGGCGGCGAAGATGCTCGCCCTGCCGGGCTTCGGCGCCGCCGCGATCGACATCGGGAATCAGGCGGCATTCGTTGCGCGCACCGGCTACACGGGCGAGGACGGCGTCGAGATCATGCTTCCCGGCGCCGCGGCGGGGCCGCTATGGGACGCATTGATCGACGCGGGAGTCCTGCCCTGCGGTCTCGGCGCGCGCGACACGCTGCGGCTCGAGGCGGGCATGAATCTGTACGGCAACGACATGGACGAATCGACGACCCCGCTCGAGTCGGGCCTCGGCTGGACCGTCGCACTGGGCGACGGGCGCGAATTCGTCGGGCGCGCGGCTCTCGAGGCGCAGCGGGCGGCGGGAGTCGCGCGCAAGCTCATCGGCGTCATGCTGGACGATCGCGGCGTGCTGCGCAGCCACCAGCGTCTGCGTACGGCCGCGGGCGACGGCGAGACGACCAGCGGCGGGTTTTCACCGACCCTGAACCGCTCGATCGGTCTCGCGCGGGTTCCCGTGGCGGCGGCCGGTGCGGTCGACGTCGACATACGCGGCAAGACGCTGCGTGCGCACCTGGTGTCGCCGCCCTTCGTCCGTTTGGGCCGGGCGGTTACCGCGCCGTAGCGCGAGCCGCGGCCCGGCGATCCGTTTCAACCGACATCATCGCGAGGTTCATCATATGGCGAGCAATATTCCGACGGATTTGCGCTACACCAGGTCGCATGAATGGGTGCGCAAGAACGCGGATGGCACCGTGACCATCGGCGTCACCGATCATGCGCAGCACGCCCTCGGCGACGTGGTGTTCGTCGAAACGCCGCAGGCGGGGCGCGTGCTCGCGGCGGGCGAAGCCTGTGCGGTCGTCGAGTCGGTCAAGGCGGCCTCGGACGTCTATGCACCGGTCGCCGGCACGGTCGTGGCCGCCAATGGCGTGCTCGCCGATGCGCCCGAACGGGTCAATTCGGACCCCTATGGGGACGGCTGGCTGTGGTGTCTCGCGCCGGGGGAGGATGCCGCGGCCACGGCGCTGCTCGCGCCGGCCGAGTATGAAACTCTGGTCGCCGGCGGCGGGTGACCCGGCGTGGCCTTCATTCCGCACACCGATCAGGAAGTCCGCGAGATGTTGGGGGCGATCGGCGTCGACGCCATCGAGGCGTTGTTCGACGAGATTCCGGCGGACCTGCGCGCCGCGCCCCTCGCCGGGATCCCGCCGGCGGCGACCGAAATGCAGATCGGGCGGCTGATGAGCGAGCGCGCCGCGCGCGACGGCCGCGCGCTAAATTTCATCGGCGCCGGCGCCTATGAGCACCACATCCCGGCCGCCGTGTGGGCGATCGCGACGCGCGGCGAGTTCTACTCGGCGTATACGCCCTACCAGGCGGAGGCGAGCCAGGGGACGCTGCAAACGATCTACGAATACCAGTCGATGATCGCGGCGCTGACCGGCATGGAGGTGTCGAACGCTTCCTTGTACGACGGCGCCTCGGCGCTCGCCGAGGCCTGCCTGATGGCGGTGCGGGCGAACCGCCGCGCCAAGACGCCGCGGATTCTGATGCCGCGGGCCGTGAACCCGGCTTATCGCCGCTGCGCGGCGGCGATCGCCGGCCCGCAGCAACTCCTGTTCGAATCCGTGGACTTCGACCACGAGTCCGGGCGCACGGCACCGGATGCGCTCGAATCCTGGGGCGGCGCGGACATCGCCGCGCTCGTGATCCAACAGCCGAATTTCTTCGGCTCCATCGAGGAGGCCGGCCGCTTGACCGACTGGGCGCACGCGCACGGCGCCTTGGTCGTCGCCGTCGTCAATCCCACATCGCTCGCGTTGATTTCATCACCGAACGAGTGGGGACAGCGCGGCGCGGACATCGTCGTCGGCGAAGGGCAGCCGCTCGGCGTGCCGCTGTCGGCCGGCGGACCGTATTTCGGCTTCATGGCGACCCGCATGGAATACGTGCGGCAGATGCCCGGGCGCATCGCCGGACGCACGCTCGATCTGGACGGCCGGCCGGGTTACACGTTGACGCTGCAGGCGCGCGAGCAGCACATACGCCGCGGCCGGGCCACGTCCAACATCTGCACCAACCAGGGCTTGGTGATGACAGCGGCGACGATCTACCTCGCGCTGCTCGGCGCCACGGGTCTGGAGCGCGTCGCCGCCGCGGCGTGCGCCCGCACCGAGGAACTGGTCGCGAGGCTCGCGCGGATCGACGGGGTGCGTCCCGCGTTCTCCGCGCCGCGCTTTCATGAGGCGCTGCTGCGATTCGACCGGCCGGTCGGCCCGCTCGTCGACGCACTCGCGCGCCTCGGCATTGCGGCCGGCTACGATGCCGCGCGCGACTATCCGGAGCTGGGGCACACGCTGCTCGTGTGCGCGACCGAAACCAAGACGGCCGAGGACGTACTGCGCTACGCCTCGGCGCTGGAGGCCTTGCGATGAAGGATGTCGGGGAATACGACGGCGCCGGCGAGGCGACCATCTTCGACCGGTCGCGGCCGGGGCGGACGGCGACGGCGCAACTGGCGCCGGAGACCCTCGCAAGCCTGCCGCCGGAGCTCCGGCGCCGGCGCCGTCCGGAGCTGCCGGAGGTGTCGGAGTTGCAGGCGGTGCGCCACTACACGCGCCTGTCGCAGAAGAATTTCTCGATCGACACGCAGTTCTACCCGCTCGGATCCTGCACGATGAAATACAACCCGCGCGGCTCCAATCATTACGCGATGCTGCCCGAATTCCTGTCGCGGCACCCGCTCGCGCCCGTGTCGATGGGCCAGGGACTGCTCGCCTGCCTGTACGAACTGCAGCAGATGTTGTGCGAGGTGACCGGCATGGAGGGCGTTTCGCTGACGCCCATGGCCGGCGCCCAGGGCGAGTTCGCCGGCGTCGCGATGATCCGCGCGTTTCATCGCGCACGCGGCGACGCGGCGCGCAACGAGATCATCGTCCCCGAGGCGGCCCATGGCACCAATCCGGCGACGGCGACGATGTGCGGCATGAAGGTGGTCGAGATTCCGTGCAATCCGGACGGCGATTGCGACCTGGAGGCATTGCGCAGGGCGGTGGGCGTGAACACGGCGGGCGTCATGCTGACGAATCCGTCGACGCTCGGAGTCTTCGAACGGTCGATCAGCGAGATCGCCGCGATCGCGCGCCAGGCGGGCGCGCTGCTTTACTACGACGGCGCGAACCTGAACGCCATCCTCGGCAAGGTGCGCCCGGGAGACATGGGTTTCGACGTCATGCACATGAATCTGCACAAGACCTTCTCGACGCCGCACGGCGGCGGCGGGCCCGGCGCCGGCGCGGTCGGGGTTGGCAGGCGACTGCTGCCGTATCTGCCGGTGCCGATAGTCGGCCGCGACGCCACGGGCTACGTCTGGCTAGACGAACGGGATCTTCCTGAGACCATCGGGCGCCTGTCGGCGTTCATGGGGAACGTCGGCGTGCTGCTGCGGGCGTACATCTACATGCGCATGATTGGACGCGACGGCATGCGCCGCGTCGCCGAATACGCCGTTCTCAATGCGAACTACCTGCTGGCGCGCCTGCGGCGGGCGGGATTCGAAGCGGCTTATCCGGATCGCCGCGCATCGCACGAGTTCATTCTGACGCTGAAACGCGAGGCCGCCGAGCGGGGCGTCACCGCGATGGATTTCGCGAAGCGTCTGCTCGACTTTGGCCAGCACGCGCCGACGGTGTATTTCCCGCAACTCGTGCCCGAGTGCCTGTTGATCGAGCCGACGGAGACCGAGGCGAAGGAGACGCTCGACGGTTTCGTCGCCGCGATGACCGCGATCTTGGCCGAGACCGTGACGGACCCCGAGCGCGTGAAAACCGCCCCCCACCGGCTGCCGGTACGCCGGCTCGACGATGTCCGGGCGGCAAAGCATCTGGACCTGGTGTGGAAGCGGCCGCCCGGCGGCGACTCCTAGCCGCCGGTCGCGAAGCCGGGGTACAGCGTCATTCCCCCGTCCACGTACAAGGTCGTGCCGACGACGTAATCCGAATGATCCGAGGCCAGCCAGACCACCGCGCGGGCGACATCCTGCGGCTCGCCGATGCGTCCGTAGGGCACGAGCGTCATCAGGCGCGCGTAAGCCTCCTTCGTGTCCCAGGCCGAGGTGTTGATGGGCGTGCGGATCGCGCCCGGCGCGACGCCGTTCACCCGGATGCGCTGCGGCGCGACTTCCTGTGCAAGACTCTCCATCAGCAGCTTGATGCCGCCCTTCGACGAGGCGTAGTTCGCGTGGCCTCCCCAGGGGATCTGTTGGTGCACGGAGCTCATGCAGATGATCTTGCCGGCGGCGCACGACACCTGGGGGACGACGCCGCGCCGCAAAAACTCGCGTATCGCCGCGCGGGCGCACAGGAACTGACCGGTGAGATTCACGTTCATCACGGTGTTCCATTCGGTCAACGTCATGTCGTGAAACGCGGCGTCACGCTGCAGGCCCGCGTTGTTGACGAGAATGTCGATCGTGCCGAATTCGGAGAGCATCGTCGCGAACATGCGCTCGACGTCGGTCTCTGAGGAGACGTCGGCCTTCACCGCGATCGCGCGCACGCCGGAGCGGCGGATCTCATCGACGACCGCGTTCGCGGCGTCGTCGCCGACGACGTAGTTGACCACGACGTCCGCCCCTGCGGCGCCGAGCGCGAGGGCGACGCTCATGCCGATGCCGGAGTTCGCTCCGGTGACGAGGGCCTTCTGGCCGCTGAGGACCCGGTGCGCGGGAAGATCGGGCGAAGTCGTGCCGGAGGCGGGAACCGATGCCGATGTCATCACTCTGTGCTCCTTGGGTCGTGTTGAGCGTGGAGAATATCGGCCTATTCCATCGCGCCGCAAGCGCCGCGCGCAAAAGCCGTGGCTTTGGCGGCGCGGAAGCGCTTACACTGGCCGCCGCTCGGGCATCAGGCTCCATGCGCCGCGGGACGTCCATGTACAAATACATCCGCTACCATCCGCGACTGCTTATCGCGACGGCGATCGGCATCGCCGTCTACTTCGCGCTTCCCTCCCAGTGGTCCGCGGTCAGCCGCCTGCTGGTTGCGTGGAACGGCGGGGTCCTGCTGTTCCTGGCGCTGGTGTTTCACTGGATGACGAGCTTGTCGGCCGAACGGATATGCGAGCGGTTCGAAGTGGAGGACGAGGGCACGACGGTGATCTCGATCATCGTCGTTTCCGTCGACAGCACG
>JAJXYR010000059.1 GCA_021780475.1 Pseudomonadota bacterium | reverse complement strand
TTTCCGCATCCACGACTATCTCGTCGCGCGGATTCCGCTGGCGCATTCGTCCGTCGACCGGTCGGACTCGCGCGTGCGCATCGCGCTCGCCGCGTCGCCGGCGGATCCGCCGGCGGTGCGCATCGAGGTGGAGGAATCCGGCGGCGTTCTGAAGCTCGTGTTTCTGGAGGCCATGCCCGGGCTGAACCGCTTCTGGCTGCGCATTGCGGCCGGCGAGGGCGAGAGAATCTGGGGCGGTGGCGAGCAGTTGTCGTATTTCGACTTGCGGGGACGCCGGTTCCCGCTGTGGACCTCGGAGCCCGGCGTCGGACGCGACAAGTCCACGCGCATCACGTTCGAGGCCGACTGTCGCAACGGCGGCGGCGGTGATTACTACAACACGAATTATCCCCAGCCGACCTATCTCTCGTCCGAACACTACGCGCTCCACGTCGAAGGCACCGCCTACACGGTCTTCGATTTCAGGCATCGCGAATTTCACGAGATCGAAGTCTGGGCGCTCCCGCGGCGGATCGAGATCTGGCGGGCCGAGCGGTTCGTGGATCTCGTGGGCACGCTGTCGGCGCGCTTCGGGCGCCAACCCGAATTGCCCGTGTGGGTCCGCGGCGGCGCGATCGTCGGACTGAAGGACGGCGCGCGCAGCCTCGAGCGGCTGGAACGGTATGTCGACGCCGGGGCCGCGATCAGCGGACTGTGGTGCGAAGACTGGGTCGGTGTCCGCGAGACTTCGTTCGGCCGGCGCTTGTTCTGGAACTGGAGATGGAACCCGCAGCGGTATCCGGATCTGGACCGGCGCATCCCGGAGCTGGCCGCGCGCGGCATCCGCTTCCTCGGTTACGTGAACCCTTATCTTTGCACCGACGGCGAACTGTACGCCGAGGCGGCCGCGGCCGGTTATCTCGCCAAGCGCATCGATCGCGACGAACCGTACCTCCTCGATTTCGGCGAATTCGACTGCGGGATCGTCGACTTCACGAACTCCGCGGCGGCCGACTGGTTCGAGGAGCGGGTGATCGGCCGCAACATGCTGGATTTCGGCCTGTCCGGTTGGATGGCTGATTTCGGCGAATATCTGCCTATCGACGTGCGCCTGTCGAACGGCCTCGACGGCATGCTGGCGCACAACGCGTGGCCGGTGATCTGGGCCAAGGTCAATGCGGATGCGGTTTCGCGGCGCGGCAAGACCGGCGAGACGCTTTTTTTCATGCGCGCCGGCTTCACCGGCGTGCAGGCGCATTGCCCGCTGCTGTGGGCGGGGGACCAATCGGTCGATTTCAGCCGCCACGATGGACTGCAGACCGTGATCTGCGCGGCGCTGTCCTCGGGGCTGCTCGGCAACGCCTATCACCACAGCGACATCGGCGGCTACACGAGCCTGTTCGGCAACGTGCGCACGGCCGAACTCCTGAAGCGGTGGGCCGAGATGGCGGCATTCACCGCGGTGATGCGCTCCCACGAAGGCAACCGCCCGGGGGAGAATCTGCAGATCGACCAGGATCCGGACGTATTGCGTCATTTCGCGCGGATGACCAGGGTCTATCGTCATTTGGGTCCGTATCTCGCCGAGTTGTGCGCCGAGGCCGCCGCCAAGGGACTGCCCTTGCAGCGGCCGCTGTTTCTGCATTTCGAACAGGATCCGCGGGCATACGAGGGTCAGACCTCCTACCTGTTCGGCGCGGATCTGCTGGTTGCACCGGTTCTGGATGCGGGCGTGTCGCGTTGGAGCACCTACCTGCCCGCCGGAGTCGATTGGGTCCATGTGTGGAGCGGGCGGACTTACGCGGGCGGCACGCAGTGCGACGTCGAGGCTCCGATCGGGCAACCGCCGGTTTTCTATCGGGCGGACACCAGGCATCGCGCACTCTTCGAAGGTCTCGCCTTGCTCTGAGTTTCCCCGACCGGCATCATCCATCGATACCCACCACCCTGTGCGAATCCGCGGGGTGGCCATGACGAATGTGTGAGGATGATGAACGAATCCCAGAGACCCCTATATGACCTGGTCGTCGTCGGCGGAGGCATCAACGGTGTCGGTATTGCGCGCGACGCGGCCGGCCGCGGCCTGTCCGTGCTGGTCACGGAACGCGGCGACCTCGCCTGCGCGACGTCCTCGGCCTCCTCCAAGCTGATTCACGGCGGCCTGCGTTACCTCGAGCAGTACCAATTCCGCCTCGTGCGCGAAAGCCTCGCCGAACGCGAGGTGCTGCTCGCGGCGGCGGGTCACCTGATCTGGCCGCTGCGCTTTGTATTGCCTTTGCATCGAGGGCTGCGTCCGGCCTGGGTGCTGCGCCTCGGACTCTTGATGTACGACCACATCGGCGGACGCCGACGCCTGCCGCCGACCCGGTCGTTGCACCGCGGGCGGGATCCGGAATTTGCACCGCTGCGGGCGGATTTCCGGCGCGGCTTCGAATATTCGGACTGCTGGGCGGACGACGCGCGCCTGGTGGTCGCGAACGCGATCGACGCGCACAACCGCGGAGCCGTCGTCGAGGTCGGGTCGGCGCTCGACGCCGCGCGCCGTGCGGGGCGTGAGTGGAGTGTCGACCTGGTTTCGCGTTCCGGCGCCCGCCGCGGCGTGCGCGCGCGCGCACTCGTGAATGCCGCCGGACCCTGGGTCGAGGAGGTGCTGCGCGCGAGCGGCGCGAACAGGCGCAGTTCCCTGCGGCTCGTCAAGGGCAGCCACATCGTCGTGCGCCGCCTCTACGACGGGCCCCAGGCCTACACGCTGCAGAACGCCGACGGGCGCGTCGTGTTCATCATTCCCTACGAACAGGACTACACGCTGATCGGCACGACGGACGTTACGTTCGACGGGGATCCGACGGGGCTGCGCGCCGATCAGGACGAGGTGGAGTACCTGTGCGGTTCCGTGTCGGATTATCTGCGCGAGCCGGTCACGCCGGCCGACGTGCATTGGAGCTACGCGGGAGTCCGGCCCTTGTACGACGATGGCCGGCAAAATGCATCGACCGTCACCCGGGACTATGCCTTCGATCTCGACGCACCCGCGGACGCCGCGCCGATGCTGTCGGTGTTCGGCGGCAAGCTCACGACGTACCGCAAGCTTGCCGAGCACGCCCTGGCCGAACTGCTGCCCGCGCTCGGCGAGCGGGCTTCGCCGTGGACGCGCGCGGCCACGCTGCCGGGCGGCGATTTCGCGGGCGCCGATTTCGAGGCCTTCAGCCGCGACCAACTGGCGAGGCGGGCCGGCATGCCGCCGGCGCTGGTGCGCCGGCTCTGCCGCGGTTATGGGACCGCGA